>NZ_LIPN01000365.1 GCF_001418325.1 Streptomyces atriruber
GTTCAGGGGCGGGCCGCAGGGGCCCGCGGGGGGCGTCAGCCCATGTGCGGGTAGCCGTACTCGGTCGGCGGGACCAGCGTCTCCTTGATGGCGCGGGTCAGCGTCCACCGCTGCAGGTTCTGCGGGGCACCGGCCTTGTCGTTGGTGCCGGAGGCGCGGCCGCCGCCGAAGGGCTGCTGGCCGACGACGGCGCCGGTCGACTTGTCGTTGATGTAGAAGTTGCCCGCGGCGTAGCGGAGCTTCTCCATCGTGTGCGCGGCCGCGGCACGGTCGTTGGAGATGACCGAACCGGTGAGCGCGTAGTCAGAGGCCGACTCCATCTGCTCCAGCATGGCGTCGTACTGGTCGTCCTCGTAGACGTGGACGGCGAGGAACGGACCGAAGTACTCGGTCTTGAAGACCTCGTTCTCCGGGTCCGAGCACTCGACGACGGTCGGGCGCACGAAGTAGCCGACCGAGTCGTCGTAGGTGCCGCCCGCGACGATCGTGCAGGTCGCGTCGGACTTGGCGCGGTCGATGGCCGCCTTGTTCTTGGCGAACGCGCGGTCGTCGATGACGGCGCCGATGAAGTTCGACAGGTCGGTGACGTCACCCATCTTGATGCCGTCGACCTCGGCCGCGAACTCCTCCTTGAACCCGTCGTTCCAGATGGAGGCCGGGATGTAGGCGCGCGAGGTCGCGGAGCACTTCTGGCCCTGGAACTCGAAGGATCCGCGGGTCAGCGCGGTCTTCAGGATCGCGCGGTCGGCGCTCGGGTGCGCGACGACGAAGTCCTTGCCGCCGGTCTCGCCGACCAGACGCGGGTACGTGCGGTAGTTGGCGATGTTCTCGCCGACCGTCTTCCACAGGTGCTGGAAGGTCGGGGTCGAGCCGGTGAAGTGGATGCCGGCCAGGTCGCGGTGGGTCAGGGCGACCTCGGAGACGGCGATGCCGTCACCGGTGACGAGGTTGATGACGCCCTTGGGCAGGCCCGCCTCCTCCAGGAGCTGCATGAGCAGCACGGCGGCGTGGGTCTGCGTCGGGGACGGCTTCCACACGACCACGTTGCCCATCAGGGCCGGGGCGGTCGGCAGGTTGCCCGCGATGGCGGTGAAGTTGAACGGCGTGATCGCGTAGACGAAGCCCTCGAGCGGGCGGTGGTCCAGCCGGTTCCAGACGCCGGTGGAGTTCGCCGGGGGCTGCTCGGCGAGCAGGTCACGGGCGTACTTCACGTTGAAGCGCCAGAAGTCGACGAGCTCACAGGGAGTGTCGATCTCGGCCTGCTGGGCGGTCTTCGACTGGCCGAGCATCGTGGAGGCGGCCAGCGTCTCGCGCCACGTGGTGGAAAGCAGCTCGGCGGCGCGCAGGATGATCGCGGCGCGGTCGTCGAAGGACATCGCGCGCCAGGCCGGGGCGGCCGCGAGGGCGGCGTCGACCGCGTCCTGGGCGTCCTGCTTGGTGGCGCCGCGGCCGGTGCCGATGACGGCCTGGTGGTTGTGCGGCTGCACGACCTGGAAGGGCTCGCCGCCACCGAGGCGCTTGACGCCACCGATGGTCATCGGCAGCTCGATGGGGTTCTCGGAGAGTTCCTTGAGCTTGGTCTCGAGGCGGGCACGCTCCGGGGAACCGGGGGCGTAGCCGTGCACCGGCTCGTTGACCGGCGCGGGGACCTGGGTCACAGCGTCCATGAGTTCCGTATCTCCTTAAGGGGGGTCGGGGGAAAGGGAGCTCAGCCCTTGGTGAGGATGGAGCGGCCGAAGAAGAGCAGGTTCGCCGGCTTCTCCGCGAGACGGCGCATGAAGTAGCCGTACCAGTCGGTGCCGTAGGCGGTGTACACCCGCATCCGGTGGCCCTCCGCGGCGAGCCGCAGGTGCTCGTCGCTGCGGATGCCGTAGAGCATCTGGAATTCGTACTCGTCCAGTTTGCGCCCCGCGCGCCGCGCGAGCTCCTGCGCGATGGCGATCAGGCGCGGGTCGTGGGACCCGATCATCGGGTACCCGTCGCTCTCCATCAGGATGCGCACGATGCGGACGTACGCCTTGTCGATCTCCGCCTTGTCCTGGTACGCGACCTCGGCGGGCTCCTTGTAGGCGCCCTTCACGATGCGTACGCGGCTGCCGGCGGCGGCCAGGCGGCGGGCGTCGTCCTCGGTGCGGAAGAGGTAGGACTGGATGACGCAGCCGGTCTGCGGGAAGTCCTTCCGCAGCTCCTCGTGGATGGCGAACATCGAGTCGAGGGTGGTGTGGTCCTCGGCGTCCAGGGTGACCGTGGTGCCGATGGCCGCGGCGGCCTCGACGACGGGGCGCACATTGCTCAGCGCGAGCTCGTGGCCGCCCTCCAGCGCCTGGCCGAACATCGACAGCTTCACGGACATCTCGGCCTTGGTCCCGAGCCCGAGGTCCTTCAGGCGCTCGATGAGCTCCAGATAGGCGTCGCGGGCGGCGTGGGACTGCTCGACGGTGGTGATGTCCTCGCCCACCACGTCGAGGGTGACCTCAAGGCCCTTGTCGGCGGCGTCGGCGACGATCGGGACGACCTGGTCGACCCCCTCACCGGCGATGAACCGGGCGACGACCTGCTTGGTGCCGGGGGCCGCCGAGACAAAACGGCGCATCTTGTCGCTGCGCGACGCGGCGAGGATCACGGGACCCAGCACGGGGCACCTCCACGGGTGTACGAAATCGGGGGCCATACCGACATAGCCCTACACGGAGGGAATGCGGCGGTACGGCACGGAGAACCACCGTGAAATTTAAGGATCCACCCGAACGTGAGCCATCGACAGCTGTCACGCATCCGTGCCCTGGATCTCAGACAAATGTCTGAAGAATGTCCAGGGCCGCGCGAGAATGGGGTCATGAAGGGCGATTACCAAGAACTGGTCGACGAGATCTCGGCGCTGCTCGGCGCCCCCGCGACCCTGGAGAACCGGGATTTCGAGCTGATCGCCTTCGGCGCGCACGACGGCGGGGGCGACAGCGGCTTCGACGCGAGCGTCCTCGACCCGGTCAGGACCCGGTCGATCCTCACCCGCCGGTCCACGTCCGAGGTCCGCTCCTGGTTCGAGAGCTTCGGCATCACCCGCGCCACGGCCCCGGTCCGCATCCCGCCCACCCCGGAGGCGGGCGTCCACCGCGGCCGCATCTGCCTGCCCGTCCGCCATCGGGGCTTCGCCCTCGGATACGTGTGGCTGCTGGACGGCGAGCCGGGCCCGAGCGATCAGCAGCTGACCGCCGCCATGGAGGTGGCCACCCGGATCGGCGCGCTGCTCGCCGACGAGGCGCAGGCGGGCGCCGACCTGACCCGGGAGTTCCGGGCGGTCCTGACGGCCGAGCGCGGCTGGCAACGCGACATGGCGGTGGCGGCCCTGCGCACGGCGCTCGGCTCGCGCGCCGACGGCCTGCACGCGGTGGTGTGCGTCGCCCCCTGGCGCTCCGCGGACCCGGACGACGCCCCGGCGGCCCGTACGGTGCCGGGCGCGGCGGCGGTGTGCACGGTGCCGTGGGGCACCACCGCGCAGTCCCTCGCGGCGCTGGTGCGGCTGCGCTCGGCCGACGCGCTGTCGCCCGCGCACACGGCGGCGTCGCGCCTCCTGGACGCCGCGCCGGGCGCCGCGGCCGGCATCGCGGGGGCCCGGCACGGCCTGGAGGACCTGGGTGCGGCCTGGTGGGAGGCGTCGGGGGCGGCGCGCGCGGCGCTGGCCGAGCGGCGCTTCGGCCCGGTGGCCCAGTGGTCGGACGTCGGCCCCTACCGCCTGCTGACCGCGCTGCCCCCGGAGGCGGCGCACGACCCCGTGGGCAGGCAGCTCCTCGGCCCCGCCCACCGCGAACTGACCCGCACCGCGGAGGTGTTCCTCGACTGCGCGGGCCAGGCGGGCCGCGCGGCGGCCGAGTTGGGCATCCACCGCCAGACGCTCTACTACCGGCTCTCGCGCGTGGAGCAGCTCACCGGCCTCGATCTGGACGAGGGCGAGGACCGGCTGCTGCTGCACATGGTCCTGAAGTCGTCACGACTGTAAGCACCGGGCAACGAACGATTACGGCCATGATCGTGGGGCGGTACGGTTCTCGGCGTCCGAACATCCGTCCCCCCACGCATGGGAGAACGAACACCTCATGAAGTTCAGGCTGTTGGCCCCCGCGGTCGCCTTCTCCGCCGTCGCCCTCGTCGGCACCACCCTCGCCACCGGCGGCACCGCCGTCGCCGCGTCGAAGCCCGACTGCTCCCGGCAGATCGTCAACGTCCCCGCCAAGGAAGCGGTGAAGGTGCGCACCCACGCCAAGGTGAGCGCCACCGCCGTCAGCCAGTGGAACAAGGGCAAGAAGGGCAGTCTCTGCAACGACGGCCACTTCTACACGGGCCAGAAGTACAAGCTGTGCGGCAAGACCAGCACCAAGTGGCTGTACGGCAGCGAGTTCAACAAGAAGCGGGGCTGGATCCCCGCCGCCTGCATCAAGTGGTCGTAACCACGTAGGCACCACCGCCCCGAGGCCGGTCCGCACCGCGGGCCGGCCTCAGCCGGTCCCGGCCGCCCGGTCCAGCACGCGCCGCAGCCCCTCGGTGAGCTGCTCGGCCGTCGTCGCCGATTCCGGGTCGAAGAGCCACTGCACCATCAAGCCGTTGAGGAGCGTGGTGTAGAAACGGCCCTCGCTCTCCACGAGGTCCTCGGGGAGCTCGCTCTCCTCGATGCCGGTGAACAGCGCGGCGAGCCCGGCGGCCCCCTCCTTCTGCGCCCCGATCAGCAACTCCCGGATACCGGCCAGGCGTTCGCCCTGCGTGATGACCTCGAGCGTCATCATCCAGATGGGACGCATCTCGGGAACCGAGCGGATGATGTTGCCCCACACCCGCGCGAAGCGCTCCAGGACGTCCTCGTCGGCGTCCGCCTCGGTCCGCGCCCCCTCGAAGTCGGTCCCCAGCGGCTCGATGAGCGCGATGTACGCCTCCACCAGCAGCGCGTCCTTGGACCCGTAGTGGTAGCCGATGGACCCGAGGTTGGTCCCCGACTCCTTGACGATGTCGCGGGCCGTCGTGCGCACGAAGCCCTTCTCCAGCAGGCAGCGCTTCGCGCCTTCGAGCAGATCCTCACGGTGTCCCATGCGAGGCACCCTACGCCGGACCCATACGAGCGTCCTATACCGATGTTTTACACAGTCGATCCATACGCTCGTACTAGACAGCCGTATAAGACGTCCGTACAGTCCTCGGCATGCAGACGAACCCCCGCGCCACCCGCAAGGAATGGACCGCCTTCGCCGTCCTGATGCTCCCGCTGCTCCTGGTCTCGATGGACGTCTCCGTCCTCTACTTCGCCATCCCCGAGATCAGCGCCGACCTGGAGCCCAGCGCCACCCAACAGCTCTGGATCTTCGACATCTACGCCTTCGTGCTCGCCGGACTCCTGATGACGATGGGCGCGGTCGGCGACCGCATCGGCCGCCGCAGGCTCCTCCTGCTCGGCGCCACCGCCTTCGGCGCCGCATCGCTGGTCGCCGCGTACGCGAACAGCGCCGAGACCCTGATCGCGGCCCGCGCGGTCCTCGGCATCGGCGGCGCGACCCTCATGCCGTCCACGCTGGCGCTCGTGCGCACCCTGTTCCGCGACGCCGGGCAGCGCGCGAAGGCGATCGGCATCTGGCAGGGCGTGCTGGTGGCCGGCATCGCACTCGGCTCGGTGCTGAGCGGCGTCCTCGTCGAGTTCTTCTGGTGGGGCTCGGTCTTCCTGGTCAACCTGCCCGCGATGGTGCTGCTCCTGGTCCTCGCGCCGCTGCTGATCCCGGAGTCCGGGGACCCGCGGCCCGGCCGCTTCGACCTGCTGAGCGTGCCGCTGTCGATGGCCGCCGTGCTGCCGCTCGTGTGGGGCCTCAAGGAGATGCCCGCCGAGGGCATCGAACTCCCCTACGTCGTGTCCGTCGCCGTCGGCCTCGTCTTCACCGCACTCTTCGTGCTCCGCCAGCGCACCGCCGCGTCACCGATGATCTCGCCGGACCTGTTCCGCGGCCGCGCCTTCGGTGCCGCCGTCTCGCTGAACCTCGTCTCCTCGCTGACGATGATGGGTTCGGCGTACTTCACCACGCAGTATCTGCAGTCCGTGCTCGGCAAGAGCGCGCTGGAGGCCGCGCTGTGGGCGCTGCTGCCCTCGGTCCTCATCGGCTTCGCCGCCCCCGTCGCCACGGCGCTCGTGCAGCGCGGCATGGACCGCGCCCACGTCGTCGCCACCGGTTTCGCCGTCTCCGCCTGCGGCTACGGCCTGCTCGCGCTGACCGGCACCTCGTCCCTCTGGCTGGTGCTGGCCGGGGCGGGCGTGCTGGCCTGCGGCGCCGTCATCGTCAGCTCGCAACTCACCGACCTGGCGCTCGGCGCGGCCCCGGCGGAGAAGGCCGGCACGGCGGCCTCGCTGCTGGAGACGGGGCAGGAGTTCGGCGGCGCGATGGGCATGGCGCTGCTCGGCTCCATCGGCAACACGGTCTATCAGAGCCGGATCCCGGACTCGGCTCCGGCCGAGGCCCGCGAGACCCTGACGGGCGCGGTGGCGGTGGCCGGACACCTCCCGTCCCGCGCGGCGGACGCCCTCCTGGCCACGGCCCGGGAGGCCTTCACCACCGGTATGCACGTCGCGGCCCTGACGGGAGCGGTCCTGCTGCTCGGGGCGGCGGCGCTGGCGGCGGTGGCGCTGCGAGGTGTTCCCACGGGTGTCCGGGCGCAGCAGAACGCCGAACGGGTGGAAAGTTCCAGCCCGTCCGGCGTTTGAGGACGAACCCGGCGAAGCCGGTGATCTATGGCAACCGGAGCCGCCGCCCGGCAGAACCCCTAGTCCGTGAGGTCGACCGCACGCGCGGACTCCGCCCCGATCTCCTCGGAGAGCTCGTTCAGCACCGCCTGCGACACCGTGTCGTCCACGGTGAGGACGGCCAGCGCCTCCCCGCCCACGGCAGCGCGGGCGACCTGCATGCCCGCGATGTTGATGCCCGCCTCGCCGAGGACACGGCCGACCGTGCCGACGACGCCCGGACGGTCCGCGTACCGCAGGACGACCATGTGGTCGGCGAGCGCCAGGTCCACGTCGTACTCACCGATGGAGACGATCTTCTGGAGGTGCTTGGGGCCTGCCAGCGTGCCGGAGACCGCGATCTCCTCGCCGCCGGAGAGCGTGCCGCGCACGGTGACCACATTGCGGTGGTCGGGCGACTCGGAGCTCGTGGTCAGGCGGACCTCTACACCGCGCTCCTGGGCGAACAGCGGCGCGTTCACGTACGACACGGTCTCGTCGACGACGTCCTCGAACACGCCCTTCAGCGCGGACAGTTCGAGCACCTTCACGTCGTGCTGGGTGATCTCGCCGTACACCTCGACGTCGAGGCGGGCCGCGACCTCCTGGGCGAGCGCGGTGAAGATCCGGCCGAGCTTCTCGGCCAGCGGCAGACCGGGACGCACGTCCTCGGCGATGACACCGCCCTGCACGTTCACCGCGTCCGGCACGAGCTCACCGGCGAGGGCGAGGCGCACCGACTTGGCGACGGCGATGCCCGCCTTCTCCTGCGCCTCGTCCGTGGAGGCGCCGAGGTGCGGGGTGCAGACGACCTGGTCGAACTGGAAGAGCGGGGAGTCCGTGCAGGGCTCCTTCGCGTACACGTCCAGACCGGCGCCCGCGACGCGGCCCTCCTTGAGGGCGGAGTGCAGCGCCTCCTCGTCGACGATCCCGCCGCGCGCGGCGTTCACGATGCGGACGGTCGGCTTGACCTTGTGCAGCGCCTCGTCACCGATGAGACCGAGGGTCTCGGGCGTCTTGGGCAGGTGCACGGTGATGAAGTCCGAGACTTCCAGCAGCTCGTCCAGCGAGAGGACCTTCACGCCCATCTGGGCGGCGCGCGCGGGCTGCACGTACGGGTCGTAGGCCACGACCTTCATGCCGAAGGCGCTCATGCGCTGCGCGACGAGGGCGCCGATGCGGCCGAGGCCGACGACGCCGAGGGTCTTCTCGGCCAGCTCGACGCCCGTGTACTTGGAGCGCTTCCACTCGCTGTTCTTCAGGGCGGTGTTGGCCTGGGGGATGTTGCGCGCGGTGGCCAGGAGCAGGCCGCAGGCGAGCTCGGCGGCCGTGACGATGTTCGAGGTCGGGGCGTTCACGACCATCACGCCGGCCTTGGTGGCGGCGGACACGTCCACGTTGTCCAGACCGACGCCCGCGCGGGCGACGACCTTCAGCTTCTTGGCGGCGGCGATGGCCTCGGCGTCGACCTTGGTGGCGGAGCGCACCAGGATCGCGTCGACGTCGGCGATGGCGGGCAGCAGCTCGGCTCGGTCCGCGCCGTTGCACTGGCGGATCTCGAAGTCCGGCCCCAGGGCGTCGACAGTGGCGGGCGACAGCTCTTCAGCGATGAGTACGACGGGTTTGCCGGTGGCAGCAGTGCTCACGTGAGTCCTCACAAGTCCCTTGCGGACGGCCGTCCCGACGGCCGCAGGCGGAGTCGCTTAGCCGCGTGGAAGACGCACGACGCTGTGGGCCCGACGCGAATGTTGAACAGAAGTGTAGTGGCGCCGCGGAGGTCGTCGTGCGCCTCGATGGAAGGATCACTCGTCCGTGGCTGGACACGTTGGACAAGGGCCGGGGCGGCTGCCCCGGCCCTTGTCCGTACGACTTACGCGTCGTCGTCGTTGACCCAGCTCATGAGCTTGCGCAGCTCCTTGCCGGTGGTCTCCAGGAGGTGGTTCTCGTCCTGGGTCTTGTACTCGTTGTACTTCTTCAGACCACCGTGGTACTCGTCCATCCAGTTCTTGGCGAACGTGCCGTCCTGGATCTCCGCGAGGACCTTCTTCATCTCGGCCTTGGTGGCGTCCGTGATGATCCGCGGGCCGGTGATGTAGTCGCCCCACTCGGCGGTCTCCGAGACGGACCAGCGCATCTTCTCCAGGCCGCCCTCGTACATGAGGTCCACGATCAGCTTCAGCTCGTGGAGGCACTCGAAGTACGCGATCTCAGGCTGGTAGCCCGCCTCGGTCAGGGTCTCGAAGCCCGCCTTGACCAGCGCGGCGGTGCCGCCGCAGAGCACGGCCTGCTCGCCGAACAGGTCGGTCTCGGTCTCCTCGGTGAAGGTCGTCTTGATGACGCCCGCACGCGTGCCGCCGATGCCCTTGGCGTACGAGAGCGCCAGCTCGAAGCCCTTGCCGGTCGCGTCCTGCTCGACGGCCGCGATACACGGAACGCCGCGGCCCTCCTCGTACTGGCGGCGGACCAGGTGGCCCGGGCCCTTGGGGGCGACCATGCAGACGTCGACGCCCTCGGGGGCCTTGATGAAGCCGTAGCGGATGTTCAGGCCGTGGCCGAAGAACAGCGCGTCGCCGTCCTTGAGGTTGTCCTTGATGGACTCCTCGTAGACCTTGGCCTGGATCGGGTCCGGCACCAGGATCATGATGACGTCGGCCTCGGCCGCCGCCTCCGAGGGGGTGACGACCCGCAGGCCCTGCTCCTCGGCCTTCGCCTTGGACTTGGAGCCCTCGTGCAGACCGACGCGGACGTCGACACCCGAGTCACGGAGCGACAGCGCGTGGGCGTGGCCCTGGCTGCCGTACCCGATGACCGCGACCTTGCGGCCCTGGATGATGGACAGGTCGGCGTCGGCGTCGTAGAACAGCTCGGCCACTGGGAATCTCCTATGTGTGCTGGTGTTGCGTCCCACCGTACGGCGGGCGGGGGAAGGGAAGTCTGCCGGTCTCGCCATGCGGGCCGGATGTTGCTATGCGCTCCGGTCGAGCGCCCGCAGGCTGCGGTCGGTGATGGAGCGGGAGCCGCGGCCGATGGCGATCGTGCCGGACTGGACGAGCTCCTTGATGCCGAAGGGCTCCAGCATCTTGAGCATGGCCTCCAGCTTGTCGCTGCTGCCCGTCGCCTCGATGGTGACGGCCTCCGGGGAGACGTCCACGGTCTTGGCGCGGAACAGCTGGACGATCTCGACGATCTGGGAGCGGGTCTCGTTGTCGGCGCGGACCTTCGCGAGGACGAGTTCGCGGGCGACGGCGGCACCCGGCTCCAGTTCGACGATCTTCAGGACGTTGACGAGCTTGTTGAGCTGCTTCGTGACCTGTTCGAGCGGCAGGTCCTCGACGTTCACGACGATGGTGATGCGCGAGATGTCGGGGTGCTCGGTGACGCCCACGGCGAGGGAGTCGATGTTGAAGCCGCGGCGGGAGAACAGGGCGGCGATCCGGGCGAGGATGCCGGGGGTGTTCTCGACCAGGACGGAGAGCGTGTGCTTGGTGGACATGACTCTTGGTCTCTCTTTCGCTCTCGGTCTCAGTCGTCTTCGTTGTCGCCGAAGTCGGGGCGGACGCCCCGGGCGGCCATGACCTCGTCGTTCGAGGTGCCGGCGGCGACCATCGGCCAGACCTGGGCGTCCTCGTGGACGATGAAGTCGACGACGACCGGGCGGTCGTTGATGGCGTTCGCCTCGGCGATGACCTTGTCGAGGTCCTCGGGGCGCTCGCAGCGCAGGGCCACGCAGCCCATGGCCTCCGACAGCTTCACGAAGTCCGGGACGCGGGTGCCCTTGTTGGGGCCGATGTCCTCGGGACCGCTGTGCAGCACGGTGTTGGAGTAACGCTGGTTGTAGAACAGCGTCTGCCACTGGCGGACCATCCCGAGGGCGCCGTTGTTGATGATGGCGACCTTGATCGGGATGTTGTTCAGGGCGCAGGTGGTGAGCTCCTGATTGGTCATCTGGAAGCAGCCGTCGCCGTCGATCGCCCAGACCGTGCGGTCGGGCTGTCCGGCCTTGGCGCCCATCGCGGCCGGGACCGCGTAGCCCATCGTCCCGGCGCCGCCGGAGTTGAGCCAGGTGGCGGGCTGCTCGTACTCGATGAAGTGCGCGGCCCACATCTGGTGCTGGCCGACGCCCGCCGCGAAGATCGTGCCCTCCGGGGCGAGCTGGCCGACGCGCTCGATGACGTGCTGCGGCGAGAGCGAACCGTCCTCCGGCTGGGCGTAGCCGAGGGGGTAGGTGTCGCGCCAGCGGTTGAGGTCGGTCCACCAGGCGGCGTAGTCACCGGTGTGCCCGTCGGTGTGCTCGGCCTGGACGGCCTGGACGAGGTCGGCGATGACCTCGCGGGCGTCGCCGACGATCGGCACGTCGGCGGCACGGTTCTTGCCGATCTCGGCCGGGTCGATGTCGGCGTGGACGATCTTCGCGTACGGGGCGAAGCTGTCCAGCTTGCCGGTGACGCGGTCGTCGAATCGGGCTCCGAGGGCGACGATCAGGTCGGCCTTCTGCAGCGCGGTGACGGCGGTGACCGCACCGTGCATGCCCGGCATTCCGACGTGCAGCGGGTGGCTGTCGGGGAATGCGCCGAGCGCCATCAGTGTGGTGGTGACGGGCGCTCCGGTGAGCTCTGCCAGGACCCTCAGCTCGGCGGTGGCCTGGGCCTTGATGACGCCGCCGCCGACGTAGAGGACCGGGCGCTTGGCCGCGGTGATGAGCTTGGCGGCCTCGCGGATCTGCTTGGCGTGCGGCTTGGTCACCGGGCGGTAGCCGGGCAGGTCCTGCTGCGGCGGCCAGGAGAACGTCGTCTGCGCCTGCAGCGCGTCCTTCGCGATGTCCACGAGGACCGGGCCCGGACGGCCGGTGGAGGCGATGTGGAAGGCCTCCGCGATCGTCCGCGGGATGTCCTCGGCCTTGGTGACCAGGAAGTTGTGCTTGGTGATCGGCATCGTGATGCCGACGATGTCCGCCTCCTGGAAGGCGTCCGTGCCGATGGCCTTGGAGGCCACCTGGCCGGTGATCGCCACCATCGGGACGGAGTCCATGTGGGCGTCGGCGATCGGGGTGACCAGGTTGGTGGCGCCGGGGCCGCTCGTCGCCATGCAGACGCCGACCTTGCCGGTGGCCTGCGCGTAACCGGTGGCGGCGTGACCCGCGCCCTGCTCGTGGCGGACCAGGACGTGACGGACCCGGGTGGAGTCCATCATCGGGTCGTACGCGGGAAGGATGGCGCCGCCGGGAATGCCGAACACCGTGTCGGCCCCGACTTCCTCGAGAGAACGAATGAGGGACTGCGCACCCGTGACGTGCTCGACGGGGGCGGACTGGTGTCCTGAGGTTCGGGGCCGCGGCTGCGGATGGTGGGCCCCGGAGGCCTGCTCGGTCATCGGCATTCTCTTCTCGAAGCTGAGGGTTTTTGCGGGGTGTTTGCGGGGGTTTGGCAGGTGCCAGTGCAACAAAAAACCCCTCGTGCCGTGAGGCAAGCGAGGGGAGCGCGCCGGGTGCGGTCGCTGGAAGTTCCGGTATTCGGACCGGTCGTTCCCAGCTTCAGCCGACGCGCTTTCCAAGTACGAGAATTCGGGTGCGCATGGCATTGACCCTCCCCCCGGCACGCAGTACCTGTCAAGTAGGTGGGACGGGGGTCTCATTATGTGAACGCACGTAGGTCGAGGGGCCCCCTGTGAACGAGCCGGGAGGGCCGCTCGCGTACGCCCCCGGAGGCCCGGCCGCGTACGAGGACGACCCGCCCGCGAACGCCCCCGAGGGGGCGCCGTACGCCGCCGCCGAGCCGCCCGCGTACGTCGCGGGACGGCCGCCCGCGAACACCGGCTCGGCCGGGCCGTGCGGCACCGGATACTCGCCGATGGTGAGCGCCCGGCGCAGCCGGTACTCGTCGAGGGGCCCGGCGAACGCCATCCCCTGCCCGTGCGTGCAGCCCATCGCGCGCAGGGCCACCACCTGCTCGGGCAGGTCGACGCCGTCGGCCACGGAGACGAGGCCCAGGTCGCCCGCGATGCGCAGCAGTCCGGAAGTGATCTTGTGCAGGCGTGCGGACTCCACTACGCCCTCGATAAGGCCGCGGTCCAGCTTCAGCACGTCGATGGGGAGCCGGCGCAGGGCCGTGATCGCGGCGTACCCACTGCCGAAGCCGTCGAGCGCGATGCGCACACCGAGCCTGCGCAGGGCCGCGAGGCGGCGCTCCAGGTCGTCCAGGGAGACCCGGGGGTCGGTCTCGGCGAGCTCGATGATGAGCGCGCCGGAGGGCAGCCCGTGCCGGGTCAGGAGCGCCTCGATGGAGCCCAGCGGCATGGAGCGGTCCAGCAGGCGGCGCGCGCTCATCCGGACGGCGACGGGCACGGCGTGCCCGGTCCGCCCGCGCTCGGCGGCCTGTTCCACGGCTTCCTCGAGCATCCAGCGGCCGAGCTCGGCCGCGCGGCTGTCCGGGCCCTCTCCGGATTCGGACACCCGCAGGAACTCGGCGGGCGTGAAGAGGATGCCCTGCGCCGAGCGCCAGCGGGCCTGGGCCGCGACCGCCGTGATCCGGCCGTCGTCCAGGGAGACGACGGGCTGGTGGAGCAGCGCGAACTCGCCGTCGTGCAGGGCGGCGCGCAGCCGGGTGGCGAGCTCCGCCTTGCGGACGACGTCGGCCTGCATCTGGGGTGCGTACAGCTCGACGCGGCCCTTGCCCGCGGCCTTGGCGCGGTACATCGCGAGGTCGGCGTTGCGGAGCAACTCGCCCGCGCCGATGCCCGGTTCGGCGAAGGCCACGCCGATGGACGCCGCCACGCGCACGTCGTTGCCGTCGATGGCGTACGGCTGGGACAGGGTGATTCTCAGCCGGTCGGCGAGCTCATAGATGTGCTGTTCTCTCGCGGCCTGGTCCCGGGTCCCGTCGCCGACGATGAGGGCCGCGAACTCATCGCCGCCGAGCCGGGAGGCGGTGTCGCCCGAACGCACCGCCTCCTGAAGTCTGCGCGCGGCCTGGATGAGGAGCTCGTCACCGGCCTGGTGGCCGATGGTGTCGTTGACGGCCTTGAAGCCGTCGAGGTCGATGAAGAGCACGGCCGTGCCGCGGTCGGTCACCCGGCGGCCGGTCAGGGCCTGGCTCACGCGCCGGGTGAACAGGGCGCGGTTGGGCAGGTCGGTCAGCGGGTCGTGCTCGGCGTTGTGCTGCAACTGCGCCTGGAGTCTGACCCGTTCGGTGACGTCCCTGCTGTTGAAGATGAGGCCGCCCTGGTGGCGGTTGACGGTGGACTCCACGTTCAGCCAGTCGCCGTCACCGGACTTGAAGCGGCACTCGATGCGGGTGGTGGGTTCCTCGACGGGGTTCGCGGCGAGGAACCTGCGGACCTCGTGGACGACCCGGCCGAGGTCCTCGGGGTGCATCAGGGAGGCGAGCTCGGAACCGACGAGCTCGTCGGCGTCCCGGCCGTAGACCCCGGAGGCGGCCGGGCTCACGTAGTGCAGGATGCCGTTCGGCGCGGCGATCATGATGACGTCGCTCGAACCCTGGACCAGCGACCTGAAGTGGTTCTCCTTCTGGGCCAGCTCCTGAGTGAGCGTGATGTTGTCCAGCAGCATGATGCCCTGGCGCACCACGAGCGCGAGCACCACGGTGCCTGCGGTGAAGAGCACGACGCGGTCCACACTGCGACCGTTCAGCACGTTGTAGAGGATCCCCAACGTGCAGACGGCGGCGGCCAGATACGGCGTAAGGGCGGCCAGCGATCCGGCGATCGGACGGGTCGCGGGGGTCGGCTCCTCGGGCCCGCTGTCGTACTGCACGCGCGTGTGGCCCGCTCCCTGCCCGCCGCGCACGTGCCAGGGGGCGGCCCACGGAGCGTACGCGAGGAGCAGCGAGCCCGCGAACCATCCGGCGTCCAGCATCTGGCCCGAGCGGTAACTGGCGTGCAGCAGCGGCGAGGTGAACAGCGCGTCGCACATCACGGTCAGGGCGAGCGCGCCGATCGCGGTGTTCACCGCGGTGCGGTTGGCCGACGACCGTCTGAAGTGCAGCGCCAGAACCATGCTGACCAGCGCGATGTCGAGCAGGGGGTACGCGAGCGACAGCGCGGCGAACGCGACGCTCTGGCCCTCGAACTGCGCGGTGTGCGCGAGGGCGAGGCTCCAGGAGAGCGTGAGGAGCGAGCCGCCGATCAGCCAGGAGTCGAGGGCCAGACAGCCCCAACCGGCTCGCGTCACCGGACGCTTGGCGAGCACGAGGAGTCCGATGATGGCGGGCGGGGCGAAGCACAGGAAGAACAGGTCGGCGAAGCCCGGGCTGGGCACGGGACGCTGGAGCACGACCTCGTACCAGCCCCACACGCCGTTCCCGAAGGCTGCCATCGCGGAGGAGAGCGCGAACAGCAGCCATGCGGGTCGAAAGCGGCTTCGTCGGGTGCGGGAGTAGCGGAAACAGGAGATCGCCGCGGCCGCCGCGGCGAAGCTCAGGCCGAAGTCGCCCATGACCAGGGCCAGTCGTTCGGATCCCCAGCCGAGCGCCGAGCCGGTGGCATACGCCCCGCAGACCAGCAGAAGTGCCAGCTGGGAGACGAGGCCCCGGCCTCCCGGCAGCGGTCGCCGGACCAGTGGAACCCTGGGCGGCAGCGCCGCCACGCCCCCGCCGAGCACAGGAGTGGAGGTCACGCGGGCGCTCACCGGGCCGCTCCGGTCCGTGCCGCCCCCGTGTCCGCCCGGCCCGTGCGCCGACCGGGCCGACAGGGGCGCTGTGGTGTGCGGCGACGGCCGCTCGTGCGACTCCCTGCTCGGCTGCGTCTGCGGGTCGGTGTGCGCCGGAGTCGCCGACTGAGGTTCCGCCGCGTCGGATCGTTCACCCATAGGCCGTGCATCGCCCGTCGCCCCCCTCGCAGTCTGATGTCTCATCCCCGCGCCGAACGGTCCACGGCGCATCCCCTGTCGGGACGATACACCAGACTCGTCACTCAGGGACATAGCTCCTCTACGCTCAGTGACTGTGGACGAGGGTGCGGACACGGGGAGCGCACGGCCGGGCGCGGAGCGTGCGCAAACTGCTCTCGGGCGATCAACTGCCCGTTGTCAGCACCACGTTGCCCAGGGGCCGTCCGGCGACGTGCTCGGTCAGCTGGGCGGCCAGCAGCCGCTTGGCGCGGGGCAGGAACGCCGAGGACGAGCCGCCCACGTGCGGGCTGACAAGTGCCCCTGGAGCGTGCCACAGGGGGTGACCTGCGGGCAGCGGTTCGGGGTCGGTCACATCGAGGGCGGCGGTGATGCGCCCGGACTCCAGTTCGGTGAGGAGCGCCTTGGTGTCGACCACGGGCCCGCGGGCGACGTTCACGAGCAGCGCGCCGTCCTTCATGCGGGCCAGGAAGTCTTCGCCCACCAGCCCGCGGGTGGCCTCGGTGAGCGGTGTCGAGAGGATGACGACGTCCGCCTGGGGCAACAGGGCGGGCAGGTCGACGAGCGGGTGCACGGGGCCGCGCTCCGTGGCACGGGCAGAGCGCGCGACGCGCGCCACCCGCGCGCATTCGAAGGGGGTGAGCCGGTCCTCGATGGCGGAACCGATCGAGCCGTATCCCACGATGAGCACGGACTTGTCGGCCAGCGCCGGGTAGAAACCGGACCTCCACTCCTCCTGCCGCTGCCCCTCGACGAAGCGCGGGACGCCGCGCAGCGAGGCGAGGACGAGGGTGAGCGCGAGTTCGGCGGTGCTGGCCTCGTGCACACCGCGGGCGTTGCACAACTGCACTCCGGGGGCGAGGAACTTGATGCCCGGCTCCACATGGTCGATGCCCGCAGTCAGTGTCTGTACGACGCGCACGGACGTCATCGCGGACAAGGGACGTACCGCGATCTCCGTGGTCTTCATATAGGGCACCACATAGAAGGCGCAGTCCGCCGGATCCGCGGGGAACTCCGGGCCGCCGTCCCAGAAGCGGTAGGTCAGGCCGGCCTCGGCGGCGTCGGGCAGACCCGGGATGTCGTGCGCTTCAAACGGAAGCCATACGTCAGTCGTCATGGCCTGGAGGCTAATGCGCACCGGCGCACGCCGCCCTCGGGAGGGCAACGGTCGAGGCCACTGTGGCCAGCGGTTAGTTTGGATGATCTCCGAACGAGGAGCGGGAGGGTACGACCAGGTGGAGCGCAGGACGATCGGCGCGGGGGCGCTCGAAGTGGGCGCCGTCGGACTCGGCTGCATGCCGATGAGCTGGGCGTACACCGGCTCGCGGCAGCGGGGCGACGCGTCGGTGCGCACCCTGCACGCGGCGTTGGACGCGATGGGGGGCGGCGGCAGCGGGGGGATGCTGCTGGACACGGCGGACATGTACGGGCCCTTCACCAATGAGCTGTTGATCGGCCGGGTCCTGAAGGAGCGGCGCGACGACGCGTTCGTGTCGACGAAGTGCGGACTGCTGGTGGGCGAGCAGCACATCGTCGCCAACGGCCGCCCCGGCTATGTGAAGCGGGCCTGCGACGCGTCGCTGCGGCGGCTGCAGACGGACACCATCGACCTCTACCAACTGCACCGCGCCGACCCCGAGATTCCCGTCGAGGAGACCTGGGGCGCGATGGGCGAGCTGGTGGCCGCGGGAAAGGTGCGGGCCCTGGGTCTGTGCGCGGTGGGGGCGCGCGCCCATCGGCGTCCTGCGCCGGGGCGCACGGGGCAGGGGCGCGCGGGACCGGGGCGTTACGACGCGACGATCCGGCAGCTGGAACGGGTGCAGCAGGTCTTTCCGGTGAGCGCGGTGCAGGCCGAGTTGTCGGTGTGGTCGCCGGAGGCACTGGACACGCTGCTGCCGTGGTGCGTGGCGCGCGGTGTCGGACTGCTCGCGGCGATGCCGCTGGGGAATGGTTTCCTCACGGGGACGCTGAAGCCCGGCCAGGGTTTCGAGCCCGACGATCTGCGGGCCCGCCATCCGCGCTTCACCGCCGAGATGATGGCGGCCAACCAGCCGCTGCTGGTGGGGTTGCGCAGGGTGGCGGAACGGCACGGGGCGACACCGGCGCAGGCCGCGCTCGCCTGGGTCCTCGCGCAGGGGCGGCATGTGGTGCCGATTCCCGGGGCCAAGCGGGAGCGGTGGGCGGTCGAGAACGCCGGGGCCGCGGCGATCCGGCTCACCGAGCGGGATCTGGCGGAGATCGCGGCGCTGCCGCCCGCGCTGGGGTCGTGGGACTGAGGGGTTCGGGTTCCGCCGTGCCGTCCGCCGGACCGGGAAGTCCCGCCGCGCCGTCACCGGGACGGCCGAGAGCCGCGATCTCGTGACGGCGGATCGGGAACCTGCGGGGCGCGAGCGGTGTATGAACAGGAGAAGCGCTGCGTCGAAGGGATCCTGATCGTGCAACGACCTGCTGTGACAGCCGTGATGGCCGCTGCCGCCCTCGTGTTCGCGGCCGGGTGCTCGTCCGGCGGCGACGAGCCGGACCGCCCCGGGAGCCCGCCGAAGCGGGACGGTTCGAGCCGGCCCGCCACCGGGAAGGCCGGCGCCGACGCCCCGCCGGAGAAGGGCTCGGCGAAGGTCACCCGCACCCTCACCACGGGCCTCAAGTCCCCCTGGGGCCTCGCGCCGCTCCCCGGGGGCGACCTGCTGGTGTCCTCGCGCGACGAGGGCACGATCACCCGGATCGACGGAAAGACGGGCAAGAAGACCGAGCTCGGCTCGGTGCCCGGCGTCTCCCCCGGCGGCGAGGGCGGCCTGATGGGCCTCGCCCTCTCCCCTTCGTACGCCTCGGACCACTTCGTGTACGCGTACTTCACGACGGAGTCCGACAACCGCATCGCCCGGATGCTGTACGACGAGAAGAAGCCCTCGGGCGAGCAGCTGGGCGCACCCGACACGGTCTTCAAGGGCATCCCGAAGGGCATGATCCACAACGGCGGCCGGATCGCCTTCGGCCCGGACAAGATGCTGTACGCGGGCGCGGGGGAAACGGGCGACACCGACCTCGCGCAGGA
Source organism: Streptomyces atriruber (assembly GCF_001418325.1). Classification (GTDB taxonomy): domain Bacteria; phylum Actinomycetota; class Actinomycetes; order Streptomycetales; family Streptomycetaceae; genus Streptomyces; species Streptomyces atriruber. Next base: position 18,664 of record NZ_LIPN01000365.1, read on the forward strand.
CAAGGATTCCCTGGGCGGCAAGATCCTCCGCCTCACCCCGGACGGCGAGCCCGCGCCCGGCAACCCCTTCGACGACTCCCCCGTGTACTCGTACGGGCACCGGAACGTGCAGGGCCTGGCCTGGGACGAGCAGAAGCGGCTGTGGGCGTCGGAGTTCGGCCAGGACACCTGGGACGAGCTGAACGAGATCAAGCCCGGCGGGAACTACGGCTGGCCGGAGGTCGAGGGCAAGGAAGGCAAGGAGGGCTTCCGGGATCCGGTCGCCCAGTGGAAGACCTCCGAGGCCTCACCGAGCGGTGTCGCCTATGCAGAGGGCTCCGTCTGGATGGCTGGGCTGCGCGGCGAGCGGCTGTGGCGCGTCCCGGTGCGGGGCATGACCGGCGATCCTGAGCCGCAGGCGTTCCTGGAGGGCGAGTACGGCCGCCTGCGCACGGTGGTCGCGGCGGGCGGCGACAAGCTGTGGCTGGTCACCAATGAGACGGACTCGCGGGGCACTCCGGAGAAGGGGGACGACAAGATCCTCCAGGTGCGGGTGAAGTAGGTCAGCTGTCCGGCTCACCGGGGCGGGATATCTCCTCCGCGGATGAGCTCGGGGACTCGTCGGCGCGCGGCGACGGAACGGGGGGACGCACGACCACCTTGCCCGAGGTCAGGTCGATCGGCCCGCGCCCCGGGTCGCCGTCGGCGAGGTCGACGCGGGTCAGCTCCAGGCGCTTCTGTTCGTCGTCGGTGTGCTTGCGCCCCGGCGCGAACAGGGCCTCGATCGCGTTGAACACTGCGCCTCCCAGGAGCCGAGATTCCGCACTCCAGCGTAAGCGAGGCCGCCAAAGTCCTGCTGGGGCGCGGGAACGTGCAGGTCAGCGCATCGCCTGCGCGCTGTCCTGCGTCGGGAAGAGCCGCAGCCGGTGGGCGAGCGCGGCGGCCTCGCCGCGGCCGGTGACGGACAGCTTGGCGAGGATGTTGGAGACGTGGACGCTCGCCGTCTTCGGGGAGATGAAGAGTTCCTCGGCGATCTGCCGGTTGCTGCGGCCCACGGCGACCAGCCGCAGGACGTCCCGCTCCCTGCTGGTCAGTCCCAGCGCCTCGGCGGGGTCGGCCGGGGCCGCGGGGGCGCGGGTGGCCTCGGTGGGGTTCAGGGTGAGGCGGGCGCGCTGGGCAAGACCGGTGATCGCGTCGGTGAGCGGGCGGGCGCCGAGCCGGTCGGCGACCTCCGCCGCCTGGCGCAGGAGGTGGGCGGCGCGCTCGCGGTCGGTGGTGTCCGGGCCGAGCAGCGACTCGGCCAGGCGCAGCCGGGCGCGGGCGAGGTCGAAGGGGCGGTCGAGGGGTTCGAGGGCGGTGACCACGGTGGACCACTCGGCGGGGGTGTCGCGGCCCTCGGAGCGCAGGAGCTCGGCGCGGGTCCATTCGTCGTAGGCCCGCCAGAGCGGGATGGGGGTGGTGAGGGACTTGGCGGCGCCGCGAATCCGTTCGAGGGCGGCGGGGCGGCCGGGTTCGGCGGCGGGCAGGCCGCGGGCGTCGGCCTCCATCTCGGCGGCGGCGAGCAGCAGGGGCCAGCCGTACTTGTAGGTGCCCAGGGGGAGGCCGGTGGCGAGGCTGCGTTCGAGTTCGGCGCGGCCGTCCAGGATGCGGCCCTCGGCGGCGGCGACGCCCAGGGCGATGCGGATCAGGACCAGGAGGTACTGGGGCTGCGGGTCGTGGGTGCCGAGGTGCTGGTGGGCGCTCTGCATGTGCCGGGTGGCGGCGGCGTGGTCGCCGCGGAAGAGGGCCAGGCGGGCCAGGCGTTCGGCGGCCGAGACGCGGGGCTTCGAACTCTGGACGCAGCGCTGGGTGTGCGCGACGGCTTCGGCCGCCTCTTCCCAGCGGCCGAGGGAGATGAGCGACTCGGCGACGTTGGCCCAGACCCAGCCCTCGGTGTCGACCAGGCCGTACCTCCGGCAGAACTCGATGCCCTCCATCCCGACCCGCACGGCCTCGGCGGAGCGGCCGACGCCTTCGAGGGAGGAGGGGAGGTTGATATGGGCCCGGCTCAGGTCGGTGACCAGGGCGTCGCGGACGACGCGGTCCCTGACCTCGTACATCTCGGCGAGCCCGGCCTCGGGGTCGCCCGCCTCGACGAGGAGGGCGCCGCGGGTGAGGCGGGCGTTGAGCTCGATGGTGTCGGCCTTGAGCATGCGGGCGTACTCGACGGCTCGCTCGGCCGCGGCCAGGGTCTCCGGACCGGGGTCGTGGAGCATGCCCCAGGAGGCGCGGTAGACCAGGACGTCGGCGTGCACCTCGGAGGGCGGCAGGCCGCGCATCAGTTCCTGGGCCTTGGCTATCTCGGCCCAGCCGTCGCCGCGGCCGAGGGTGGAGACGAGGCGGGAGCGCGCGATCCAGAACCAGGCGGAGCGGTGGGGGTCGTGCTCCTCGTCGAGGAGGCGCAGGGCGCGCTTGGTGATCTTCAGGGCGCGGTCGCGTTCGCCGCAGAGGCGGCCCGCGACCGTGGCCTCGGCCATCAGGTCCAGATAGTGCAGGGGGGTGGTGGCGGGGTCGCAGCCGCAGGGGGGATAGCCCTCGACGTAGGCGGCGGGGCGGAGCTCCTCGCGGACGGCGTCCGGGGCGTCGTCCCACAGCTCCATCGCGCGTTCGAGGAGGCGCAGTTGCTCGCTGTAGGCGTGCCGGTGGCGGGCTTCGACGGAGGCGCCGAGGACGGCGGGCAGGGCCTTGGCCGCATCGTGCGCGTAGTACCAGTAGGTGGCGAGGCGGGCGGCGCGCTGGTCGGCGGCGACGAGCGTCGGGGCGGCCTCCAGGGCTTCGGCGAAGCGGCGGTTGATGCGGGAGCGCTCGCCGGGCAGCAGGTCGTCGCTGACGGCCTCGCGGACCAGGGAGTGCCGGAAGCGGTAGCCGTCGTCGTCCGGGGAGGCGAGCAGGATGTTGGCGCCGACCGCGGCCCGCAGCGCCTCGATCAGGTCGTCCTCGCCGAGCCCGGCGACCTCGGCGAGCAGCTCGTACTCGACGGTGGAGCCACCCTCGGCGACGATCCGCGCCACCCGCTGGGTGTCCTCGGGGAGCTCCTCCACGCGGACGAGGAGCAGATCGCGCAGGGAGTCCGTCAGGGCCGCGCAGCTGCCGCCGTGGGAGGAGGCGACGGCGAGCTCCTCGACGAAGAAGGCGTTGCCGTCGGAGCGGTCGAAGATGTCGTCCACCAGGGACGGTTCGGGTTCGGTCGCGAGGATCCCGGCCATCTGGCGGGCGACCTCGTCCTTGCTGAGGCGGCCCAGTTCGACGCGGCGCACGGTGCGCAGCCGGTCCAGCTCGGCGAGCAGGGGGCGCAGCGGGTGGCGGCGGTGGATGTCGTCGGCGCGGTAGGTGGCGAGGAGGACGAGGCGGCCGCCGCGCAGGGTGCGGAAGAGGTAGGAGAGGAGGTGGCGGGTCGAGGCGTCGGCCCAGTGCAGGTCCTCCAGGGCGACGACGACGGTGCGGTCGCGGGAGAGGCGCTCCAGGAGGCGTGCGGTGAGTTCGAAGAGGCGGGCCATGCCCTGTTCGTCGGGTCGGCCGCCGGGGGCGTGTCCGTGCGGGGCGGGTCCGGCCAGTTCGGGCAGGAGCCTGGCGAGCTCCTCCTCCTGGCCCTCGGCCGCGGCGGCCAGCTCGTCGGGGAGCCGGCGGCGCAGCGCGCGCAGCGCCGTGGAGAAGGGGGCGAACGGCAGGCCGTCGGCGCCGATCTCGACGCAGCCGCCGAGTGCGACGACCGCGCCCTGCTCTTCGGCGGCCGCGGTGAACTCCTCGACGAGGCGGGTCTTGCCGACCCCGGCCTCGCCGCCGAGCAGCAACGCCTGCGGCTCGCCCGGGCCGGGTCCCCCGGCTCCTTCGAGCGGGGTTCCCGTGGCGCGGGCGAGCGCTTCTTTCAGTACGCCCAGTTCATCGGTGCGACCGACGAACACCGGGCTGACGGACCTGGTCTCCACAGCCGCGAGCATCGCACAGTGCGTGGACGCCGCGGCACCCGTTATCCGCGGAGCGGACACCGGCACAGGCCCGGTCACCTCAGGCGGTCCGCGTGAGGCGGATCTTCCGGAGCGGCGTACTCACCGGCCCCTCGGCTTCCTGGCGGGCCGATCGGCGGGCGGCGGCGCGGGCCTTGCGGGCCTCGCCGACCAGTCGGCGGCGGTCGGCCTGGCGGACCAGCTCGGCGGCGCGCATCCGGTGCATCTCGTACTCGAACATCTCGTACCCCTCGGGTTGTCGGTGGCATCGCCGGTGTCGTTCCCTGCGATGTCTCCACTTTCTTCTCCCAGGGGGGTCGCCCACATCGGGCGGGTGCCGCATCTCCTGAGGCCGGGGGGCCTTAGGGTCTGTCCGGCGGATCAGGGCGCGGGTCGCGGCGCCTGGCACGCCCATCTGCGGCGCAAGGCTGGACGCCCCACGCCCGCGCCCTGATCCGCCGGACAGACCCTAGGCACGACGAAGGGCGGGGCAGGGGCCTTAGCCCCTGCCCCGCCCCTGCCTTAGAGGTGTCCCGTGCCCCGCCTTATAGGCGGGGAGGCGGCTCAGGAAGGTGCCGACGGCAGTCCGAGGAGCAGGTCGGAGTACTTGGCGATGGCCAGGACGAGCCCGATCACGCCGAGCACGAAGCCCGCCCACGCGACGGACTTGATCCACGGCGCCTGCTCCTTGCCGGGGGCGCCGAACGCGGGCCTGACGAGGACCAGGAAGCCGACGACGAGCGCGGAGACCGCGAAGAGACCGGCGATCAGCGCGGTGGCCTGCCAGGAGTCGCCGTAGAGGGCCTGGAGCTGGTCGGAGACGCTCGCGGACTGCTTGGTCTCCAGCTGCCCCATGATGTTCGAGCGTGCCCCGGCGATCGTGCCGACCCAGCCGCCGGAGAGGCCGATCACGCCGAGCGCGGCGGAGACCACGGCGGCGGCGCCCTGGCCGACACCGGTGGACTTGGCGGTCGCCACGGGTGCGGCGTCGAGGTCGGCGTCGGACTCGTCCGCCGCGTCCTCGTCCGTGTCGGCGGCGTCGGCGGCGGCCTCGGTGGTCCCGGCGTCGGCGGTGCCCTCGGGCTCGGCGTCCTCGGGCCCGGTGGCCTCGGCCGCGTCGGACTTCGTGACGTCGACCGCGTCCGGCGTTCCGGCCCCGGTCACTTCGTCGGCCTCGGCCCCGGTCCCGGCCGCGCCCTTGGCGGCGGCCGCGTCATCTGTCTTAGTACCCATGCCACGCACCGTACGGACGGAGTCTGAGAGCTCTCTTAACGCGCGTCCCGCGCGGCCCGCCACTCCGGTGCGAGGACGGACCAGACCTCCATGTCGTGCCGGATGCCCTGCCAGGGGAAGCTCTCCCGCAGCACGCCGTCCTTGGTGAATCCGAGCCGCTTGGCGGCCGCCTTGCTGCGGTCGTTGAGCGAGGAGACGAGCCACTCCACGCGGTGCATGCCGCGCTGGTCGACGGCCCAGTCGATGAGGACCCGGGAGGCCTTGTTCACGAGGCCGCGCCCGGCGGCGGACGGTTCGAGCCAGACGCCGATCTCGCAGCCGTCCACGCTGGTGTCGAAGATCCGGAAGAGGACTCCGCCGACGAGCGTGCCGTCCAGCCAGATGCCGTAGAAGCGTCCGGTGTCGGCGGCCTGCTTGTCGGCGAACACCTGGAGGTGCCGCCGCGCGGTTTCGAGGTCCTTGACCGTCTCGGTGAAGGGCACCCACGGTCCCGCGTACTCCCGGGCCCGCTCGACGTGCTCGAGAAACTCCTGCGCCTGCCACGGCTCGATCGGCCGCAGCTCAGCGCCCTCGGCCAGCGATATCGCGAACATCCTGCTCCTTCGGCCCACTCACGTCTTCGGCAACGTCCCGCTGCCCGGGGATCTTCGCATGTGCGCCGCGCGCGTTCGAACGACATTCGGGCGGCTCGATGCTGATGCGCGGCAGGAGGCGGTCCAGGCGGCGCGGCAGCCACCAGTTGGCGCCGCCGAGCATGTGCATCAGGGCCGGCACCAGCAGCGTACGCAGCACGAACGCGTCGAGCGCGACGGCCGCCGCGAGCGCAATGCCGAACATCGCGATGACGCGGTCGCCGCTGAGGACGAAGGCGAGGAAGACCGAGATCATGATCACGGCGGCGGAGTTGATGACGCGGCCGGTCTCGGCGAGCCCGACGCGGACGGCCCGCCGGTTGTCGCCGGTCTCCAGCCACTCCTCGTACATCCGGCTGACCAGGAAGACCTGGTAGTCCATGGAGAGCCCGAAGAGCACGGACACCATGATCACCGGCAGGAAGGGCTCGATGGGCCCGGCCCTGCCGAGGCCGAGCAGCTCGCTCCCCCAGCCCCACTGGAAGATCGCGACGACGATGCCGAAGGCGGAGGCGACCGCGGCGACGTTCATCGCGGCGGCCTTGAGCGGGATGCCGATGGACCGGAAGGCCAGCAGGAGCAGGACGCAGCCGAGCCCGATGACCACGCCCACGAAGAGCGGCAGTTTGCCGACGATGACCTCGGCGAAGTCGTCGTAGCCGGCGGTGACGCCGCCGACGTGCAGGTCCAGGGAGCTGTCCGCCTCGGCCCGTGGCAGGACGTCGTCGCGCAGCCGGTCGACCAGATCGCTGGTCGCCTCGGACTGCGGTGCCGAGTCGGGGACGACGGTGAGGAAGGCGGCGCGACCGCCGTCGTCGTACGTCACCGGACTGACGGAGGCGATGCCTTCGGTCGACCTGAGCGTCGTGGTGAGGGAGTCGAGGGCCAGCCGGTCGCCCGCTCCGTAGATGTCGCCGACCACGGTCAGCGGGCCGTTGACGCCGGGCCCGAACCCGTCGGCGAGCAGGTCGTACGCCTGCCGTGTGGTGGCCTTCGCCGGGTTGTTGCCCTGGTCGGAGGTGCCCAGGTGCAGGCCGAGGGTGGGCAGCGCGAGCACGGCCATGACGAGGACCGCGACGGCGCCCAGCAGCCTGGGGTGACGCTCCACGAAGACGGCCCAGCGGGCGGCGAGCCCGGTCGGGAGCTCCGGTTCGGGGCCGTGTTCGGCGATCCTGCGGCGTTCGCGGCGGCTGAGGGCGCGCGGGCCGATCCAGCCGAGGAGGGCGGGCAGCAGGGTGACGGACGCGGCGACGGTGAGGACGACGGTCAGCGAGGCCGCGATGGCGACGCCGTTGAGGAAGCCGAGGCGCAGGATGAGCATGCCGAGCAGCGCGATGCAGACGGTGGCGCCCGCGAAGACGACCGCGCGTCCGGTGGTGGCGACCGCGCGCTCGGCGGCGACGGCCACGGGCAGGCCGCGTTTGAGGCCCTTGCGGTGCCTGGTGACGATGAAGAGGGCGTAGTCGATGCCGACGCCGAGCCCGATGAGGGTCCCGAGCATCGGTGCGAAGTCGGCGACGGTCATCAGATGGCCGAGCAGCACGATGCCCGCGTACGCGGTGCCGACGGAGACCAGGGCGGTGGCGATGGGCAGGGCGGCCGCGGCGAGCGAGCCGAAGGCGAGGAAGAGGACGACGGCGGCGACGGCCACGCCGACGACCTCAGCTACCTGGGCGCTCTTGGACTCGGTGAGCCCGATGGCGGTGCCGCCGAGCTCGACCTGCAACCGGTCGGAGGCGGCGGCCTCGGCGGTGTCGACGACGGCCTGCGCGTCGGCCTCGTCGATGTCGTCGGCCTGCTCGCGGAAGGTGACGGTGGCGTACGCCGTGCGGCCGTCCGCGCTGATCCGGCCGGTTTCCTTGCCCTCGTAGGGGCCGACGACGGAGGCCACGGCGGGCAGGTCGGCGATCTCGTCGAGGGCGTCGGACATCGTCTGCTCGACGTCGGCGGCGCGGACGGAGGTGCCGGGTCCGGTGTGCCAGACGACCGTGTCGCCGTCACCGCCGAGGCCGTGGAAGTTGTCGTTCAGGAGCTGGGTGGCGCGGCCCGACTCGGTGCCCGGTACTTCGTAGTCGTTCGAGTACGCGGATCCGGCGACGGCGGCGGCCGACGCGGCGCCGCCGAGAGCGAGGAGCCACAGCAGGACGACGACGAGGCGGTGTCTGACGCACCACCGGGCGAGTGCTGCCACGGACCGGCTCCCTGGTTATTTCGTGGATCTTCACCGGGAGCGGCAGTGCACAACTGAACGGCCCGCAAAGAACGCATGAGTGGCGACATGTGCGCCGCAGTCACCTTGACAGCCCTTGGAGATCCTTGGTCCCTTTCGTGGCCTTACTCACAAGAGCACAAGGAGCGCGGGGGCCCACGGCGAGCCCCTCGCGCACCCTGCGCACGCCGGGCCTCAGCCCGAGACGCTCGCGCGCCCGTTCTCGATGTGACCCATGAGCCGCCGCCGGAAGGCGGCGTCACCGTCGGCGGTCACCTCGACGTCGTACCAGCCGTGCTCGTCGGCGGTGTGCCAGGCGACCGTACGGCTGCTGCGGGCCTTGACGCGGACGACACGCGTCCGCGAACGAATGTCGGATTCATCCACATATCCGAGCGGCTTGACCGTGAAGACGAGGTCGCGGCGGCCGCGGTTGGCCAGTGTGAGGTGGATCTCACGACGGGTGATCGCGGAGGCGACCCGCGCCCCGCCGTCCTTGCCCCCGTCGGCCCTGCTCCCTGCGAACTCGCGCCGGAAGCCGTTCGGCCCGACGACGGTGAAGGCGTACGCGTCCCCCGGCACCGGCACGGTCCAGGAGCCCTTGCGGACGACGTCCTGATGCTGCGGGATGCCGAACTCGCCCGCGTACGGATAGAGCGCGAAGTGCGCGCTGGAGCTGCCGCCGTTGCGCAGCCGCACCGTCAGCGCGCCGCCCTCGCCGGGCGTCGCGTCGGCGTCGGGCTGGTAGGGCAGCGGGCGGGCGCGGCGGGCGCCCGGCTCCTGGACCGGCATGGACTGCTTCAGGGGCGGCTGCGGGGACCAGCGGCCGCTGAACGGGGGGATGGCGCCCGGCTGCTCGACCTCGGGCCGCCGGTGGCCGCGCCGGAAGTCGAAGGCGCCGGTGAGATCGCCGGTGACCTTGCGGCGCCAGGCGCTGATGTTGGGCTCCTTCACCCCCGTCCACTTCTCCAGGAAGCGCACGACGGAGGTGTGGTCGAAGACTTCGGAGCAGACGTATCCGCCGACGGTCCACGGCGAGACGACGAGCATCGGCACGCGCGCGCCGAGCCCGGTCGGCTTCCCCTCCCAGCGCTCCTCCCGCTCCTCGGCGGAGTCGCCGCCGGGCACGGGCGGCGGCACGTGGTCGAAGAAGCCGTCGTTCTCGTCGTAGTTGATGAAGACGGCGGTGCGGCGCCAGACGTCGGGGTGGGAGGCGAGGGCGTCGAGCACCTTGTAGACGATGGTCGCGCTGTGGATCGGCGAGGAGACGCTGGGGTGCTCGGAGTCCTGGGCGGACGGCACCAGATAGGTGACCTCGGCCAGCTTGCCGCGCGCGACGTCCTTGGCGAACTCCTGGGCGAGCGTGCCGGTGGGCACACGCCGCAGACCGCGCTCGAAGAGCGAACGCTCGCTCCGGGTGAGGGTCGCGACGCCCTTGTCCAGGTCGGCGAGCAGCTTCGTGCGCTCCGCCTCGTCCTTGGCGTCGCGCACCTTGGCGTAGAAGGCCTCCATGTAGGTCAGGCCGGTGCCCGCGGCGGTGAGGGCCTTGCGGGCGATGGCCTTGAAGGTGGTGAAGAACTCGATCTGGTTGTCGGTGAAGTTCTCCCACTCGGTGTACGTCCGCCAGCTCACGCCCGCCTTCTCCAGGCGCTCGGCGTACGTGCCCCAGCCGTATCCCGGGTGCGTGCCCTCGTCGTACGCGTCGTTGCCGACGGCCCGCCTGCCGTTCGCCTCGTACCCCGTCCTGCCGCTCCACAAGTGATTGCGATTGGGGCTGGTGGAGGTGTGGATGGAGGAGTGGTAGGCGTCGCAGACGGTGAAGGTGTCGGCGAGTTCGTAGTGCAGCGGGATGTCCTCGCGGGTGTAATACGCCATGGTGGCCGCCGTCTTGGCGGTGATCCAGCCGTCCATCCAGCCGTTGTGCCAGGCCTTGGCGCCACCGCTCCAGGAGTGGTCGAGCGCGCCGATGTACTGGAGGTCCTTCTTCTGCGTCTCGGCGGCCTGCCGCACGGGGAACGGCAGGACGGTGCGCAGGACGTCGGGCTGCTCGAACACCGACTTGCCGCCGGGGAGCCGTATCGCGTTGCGGTCGCCGAAGCCGCGCACGCCCCGCAGGGAGCCGAAGTAGTGGTCGAACGACCGGTTCTCCTGCATCAGGATGACCACGTGCTCGATCTTGTCGAGACCGCCGCCCTTCGGCGGCTCGTGCGCCAACGCCTCCTGCAGCGAGGGCGGCAGGAACGAGCCGGCGGCGGCAACGCCGAGCGCGCCGCCGCCGATCGCCATCAGGCGTCTGCGCGAAATCTCCGGAGTCACGTGGGACCTCCCAGTAGTCCTGGCCGACATCCAATGGTTCTCTGCTGATCCATTGACCTGTACGGCGGGGACGCTAGTGACGCCCGGTTTCCTTGTGAAGGCCGTGGGACGAAGTCGCGGTGAACGTCCAAAAGTTCACCACGGCAGTCCATGGCCGCGGCGTTGTCGGTGGCCGGTGCCATCCTCGGAACCATGGAACTCACCGAGCGCATCGCCGCCTTCACGGAGCTGGTCGGCCCGCCGCCCGACGCCGTGCCCGCCGTCGACTGGGCGGCGGTGGAGGCATGGCTCGAAGTCCCCCTCCCCCGGGACTACAAGTCGCTGGTGTCGGTGTACGGCCCCGTCGAGCTCGGCGAAGGCGCCGCGGCCGTCCGGCTGCACACCCCGTGCGTCAGCACCGACGGGCGGTACGACTACGGGGCCTGGCTGGTCGAGACCCACCGTCACTCCGCGATCCGTCCGGCCATGTTCAGCCGGGAGCGGCGCCGCTTCCTGCCCGACGAGGGCGGCCTGCTCGCCCTCGGCACGACGGCGGGAGGCGACCACCTCTTCTGGGACACCTCGGTGTCGAAGGACCCCGACGCCTGGCCGGTGGTGCTCCTGACCACGTCCGTCGCGGTCGGCGGCGCCGCCCCCTGGGTGGCGTACGACATGCCGCTCCTGGAGCTCCTGTGCACCGCGGTCCACGACGGCGTGCCGAACCCCGGCGAGCCCGGCGGCCTGCTGGGACCACTGCCGCGCACGGCGTCCGCCTGGGCCCCGCTGGCCGGAGCCGGACCGTGGTCGCCACCGCCCCGGGGGACGTACGTCGACGCACGCCAGCACACCGCCCTCACCCAGGGCGAGGGCCTGGCGGCGATCACCGCGCTGATACCGCCGCCGCTCACCCCCCATCTGGGCAACGGCAGTTGGGAAGCGCTCTTCGAACGGCTCGGCACCCGGCTGCCCGCGGACTTCGTGGCGCTGGCGCAGACGTACGGAGCGGGGAACTGGAGCTGGTGGCTCGACATGCCGGCCCCGCTCGACCTCGACCACCGGCTCGGCCTCGCGGCGAACGCCGAGCAGATGCTGGACGGTTACCGCAGCCTGCGCGGCAGCTTCCCCGAGGACTTCCCGCTGCCCGCCTGGCCCGAGCCCGGCGGATTCCTGCCCGTCGCCTCGACCATCGACGGCGACCAGATCGGCTGGTGCGCCGAGGGCGACGACCCCGACCGCTGGCCCGTCGCCGTCAATCCGCGGCACTCGGAACAAGGCCCGCCCCTGGCGGGGAACTTCACCGGGACGCTGCTCAGATGGCTGCGCGGCGGACGCCCTGCCGCGGACGGCTTCTGCTGGCTCCGCAAGGACCAGGACCCGCTGGAGCACATGTTCTTCGAGCCGTTCGGGGCGCCGCGGGAGGACGAGCCGTAACCGGCAGCGCCGCCCCGGGTACGCGAAAGGGCGGCGCGCCCCGGGGGACGCGCCGCCCTCACTCGCGGCGAAGAGACCTCAGCCTTCGCTGACGCCCAGCTTCTCCAGGATCAGCTCCTTGACGCGGGCCGCGTCGGCCTGGCCACGGGTGGCCTTCATGACCGCGCCGACCAGCGCACCGGCGGCCGCGACCTTGCCGCCGCGGATCTTGTCCGCGACGCCGGGGTTGCCTGCGATGGCCTCGTCGACGGCGGCCGTCAGCGCGCCCTCGTCCGAGACGACCTTCAGGCCGCGCTTCTCGACGACCTCGTCCGGCGTGCCCTCGCCCTTCAGGACGCCCTCGATGACCTGGCGGGCCAGCTTGTCGTTCAGGTCGCCGGCGGAGACGAGCGCGGTCACCCGGGCGACGTGCGCCGGAGTGATCGGGAGCTCCTCCAGGGCCTGGCCCGACTCGTTGGCGTTGCGGGCCAGCTCGCCCATCCACCACTTGCGGGCCGACGCCGCGTCGGCGCCCGCCTCGATGGTGGCGACGATCGGCTCGACCGCACCGGCGTTGAGGATCGACTGCATGTCGTGCTCGCTGATGCCCCACTCCTCGCGGAGGCGGTTGCGGCGCACGCGCGGCATCTCGGGCAGCCCGGCCCGCAGCTTCTCGACCCACTCGCGGGCCGGGGCGACGGGGACGAGGTCGGGCTCCGGGAAGTACCGGTAGTCCTCGGCGTTGTCCTTGATGCGGCCCGAGGTGGTGGAGCCGTCCTCCTCGTGGAAGTGACGGGTCTCCTGCACGATGGTGCCGCCGGAGTTCAGGACCGCCGCGTGGCGCTGGATCTCGAAGCGCGCCGCACGCTCCACGGAACGGAGCGAGTTGACGTTCTTCGTCTCCGAGCGCGTGCCGAACTCCTCGCGCCCGTGCGGGCGCAGCGAGAGGTTCACGTCGCAGCGCATCTGGCCCTTGTCCATGCGGGCCTCGGAGACGCCGAGCGCCTTGATGAGTTCGCGCAGTTCGGCGACGTACGCCTTCGCGACCTCGGGGGCACGCTCGCCCGCGCCCTCGATCGGCTTGGTGACGATCTCGATGAGCGGGATGCCGGCGCGGTTGTAGTCCAGGAGGGAGTGCGAGGCGCCGTGGATACGGCCGGTCGCGCCACCGACGTGCGTGGACTTGCCGGTGTCCTCCTCCATGTGGGCGCGCTCGATCTCCACGCGGAAGACCTCGCCGTCCTCCAGCTGGACGTCCAGATGGCCGTTGAAGGCGATCGGCTCGTCGTACTGGGAGGTCTGGAAGTTCTTCGGCATGTCCGGATAGAAGTAGTTCTTCCGGGCGAAGCGGCACCACTCGGCGATCTCGCAGTTCAGCGCGAGGCCGATCTTGATCGCGGACTCGACGCCGATCTCGTTGACGACCGGCAGCGCGCCGGGCAGACCGAGACAGGTCGGGCAGGTCTGGCTGTTCGCGTCCTGCTTGAGGGCGGTCGAGCAGCCGCAGAACATCTTGGTCTTGGTGCCGAGCTCGACATGGACCTCAAGGCCCATGACGGGGTCGTACGTCGCGAGGGCTTCCTCGTACGACACCAGGTCAGAAGTGACAGTCACGGTGAAACTTTCCCTCTCAGCCCAGCAGGACGTCGTCGTCGCCGAGGCGCTTGAGCTCGCGCACGAGCAGCGCGACGCCGGTGACGATGGCGGCAGCGGAGACGACGGCGTCCACGAGACGGAGCGTGTCGTGGTCGTAGCGGGCCTTCTTGGCCTGCTTGAGCACGCTCACCGCACCGAACGCGGTGGTGCCGATCGACAGATACGTGCCGGTCTTGGACTTCTTGAAGCCCTTGGCCTTGTTCAGTGCACTCACAGCGACGGTGCCTCCTCAAGCAGCGGGTGTCCCCACTTTTCCACGAAGGCGGCCTCGACGGCAGCGCCCACCTTGTACAGGCGGTCGTCCTTCATGGCGGGGGCGATGATCTGCAGCCCGACGGGCAGGCCGTCCTCCGGCGCGAGACCGCAGGGCAGCGACATGGCGGCGTTGCCCGCCAGGTTGGTCGGGATGGTGCACAGGTCGGCGAGGTACATCGCCATCGGGTCGTCGGCCCGCTCGCCGATCGGGAACGCGGTGGTCGGCGTCGTCGGGGAGACGATCACGTCGACCTGCTCGAACGCCGCCTCGAACTCGCGGGTGATGAGCGTGCGGACCTTCTGGGCGCTGCCGTAGTACGCGTCGTAGTAGCCGGAGCTCAGCGCGTACGTACCGAGGATGACGCGGCGCTTGACCTCGTCGCCGAAGCCCGCCTCACGGGTCAGCGCGGTGACGTCCTCCGCGGACCTCGTGCCGTCGTCGCCGACGCGCAGGCCGTAGCGCATGGCGTCGAAGCGGGCGAGGTTCGAGGAGCACTCGGACGGCGCGATCAGGTAGTACGCCGACAGGCCCAGGTCGAAGGAGGGGCAGTCCAGCTCGACGACCTCGGCGCCGAGCTGCTTGAGCAGCTCCACCGACTCGTTGAAGCGCTGGACGACACCGGCCTGGTAGCCCTCGCCGGAGAACTGCTTCACGACGCCGACGCGCATGCCCTGGACGGAGCCGTTGCGCGCGGCCTCGACGACCGGCGGGACCGGGGCGTCGATGGACGTCGAGTCGAGCTCGTCGTGGCCGGCGATGACCTCGTGCAGCAGCGCGGCGTCGAGCACGGTGCGGGCGCAGGGGCCGCCCTGGTCGAGGCTGGAGCTGAACGCGACCATGCCGTAGCGGGACACGCCGCCGTAGGTCGGCTTGACGCCGACCGTGCCGGTGACGGCCGCGGGCTGGCGGATCGAGCCGCCGGTGTCCGTGCCGAGGGCGAGGGGGCTCTCGTACGAGGCGAGGGCCGCGGACGAGCCGCCGCCGGAGCCGCCGGGGATGCGGGTCAGGTCCCAGGGGTTGCCCGTGGGGCCGTACGCGCTGTTCTCCGTCGAGGACCCCATGGCGAACTCGTCCATGTTGGTCTTGCCGAGGATGACGACGTCGGCGGCCTTCAGGCGCTTGGTGACGGTCGCGTCGTACGGCGGGATCCAGCCCTCGAGGATCTTGGAACCGACCGTGGTCGGGATGCCCTCGGTGGTGAAGATGTCCTTGAGCGCGACCGGAACGCCGGCCAGCGGGCCGAGCTTCTCGCCCCTGGCCCGCTTCTCGTCGACGGCGCGGGCCTGCGCGAGGGCGCCCTCGCGGTCGACGTGCAGGAAGGCGTGCACCTTCTCGTCGACGGCGTCGATGCGGGCCAGGTGGGCCTCGGTGACCTCGACCGCGGTGAGCTCGCCGGAGGCGATCTTCGACGCGATCTCGGCGGCGGTGAGCTTGATGATGTCCGTCATGTTCTTTAGTCCTCCCCCAGGATCTGCGGCACCTTGAAACGCTGCTGCTCCTGGGCGGGGGCGCCCGAGAGCGCCTGCTCGGGGGTGAGCGACGGACGGACCTCGTCCGCGCGCATGACGTTCGTCAGCGGCAGCGGGTGCGAGGTCGGCGGTACGTCTTGGTCGGCGACCTCCGAGACGCGGGCTACCGCGCCGATGATGTCGTCGAGCTGTCCGGCGAAGTGGTCGAGCTCCTCGGCCTTCAGCTCCAGACGTGCAAGGCGGGCGAGGTGAGCGACCTCCTCGCGCGTGATGCCAGGCATGCGGCGATCCTCAGGGGTGAGTGTGTTGGTGGTGACCCAATCCTATGGGTCACCGTCCCGTGCCCGCGAAACCCTTATCCCGAGTGACCCCGAGCGCCCCCGGCCGCCCGTGGGCGGCCGGGACGGGCGCGGGTCAGCGGCGCCTCCTGGCGGCCAGCACGAGACCGCCGCCGCCGAGCAGCAGCGCGGCGATCGCGCCGAACGCCCAGAACCGGTCGGTGCCGGTCTCGGGGAGCACCGGCGGCGGGGTGACCTTCTCGCCCGCGGCGGCATCGCCGGTCCAGGTCAGCTCCGGCCGGTCGAAGTCGGCGCTCCCCTTGCTCGCCGTCGCGTCGTCGTTCCAGTCGGCGTCGTCGAGGACACCGCTGAGGTCGTCGGTGAGGGTGGCCCCGTCGCCGACAACCCGTACGCACGCCGTGCCGTCATCCATACGGCGGCGCCCGGGATGCGCGGGCGCGCACGATGCGCTACCAGCCGCTCCCCACCGACCGGCGCGCGGAGCGCGCCTACTGCACCGCCTGGCCCGACGGGTGCTCCGCGGCGTTCGGTGCCTCGGCGGCGCCGGAGTCCCCCGCTGCCGCCGCCCGCGCCGCGGCGAGGTCCGCGGGACGCTGCCAGCCGCGCGACCCGCGCGCCCGCAGCCACGCCGTGGTCTCCTCGGCAGGCATCGCCGCGGCGACGAGCCAGCCCTGGACCGCGTCGCACCCGAGGTCCCGCAGCCGCTCCCACGTCTCGTCGTCCTCGACGCCCTCGGCGACGACGAGCAGCCCGAGCGAGTGGGCGAGGTCCACGGTGCAGCGGACGATCTCCGCGTCTTCGTTGTCGATGGCCAGGCGGGCCACGAACGATCGGTCGATCTTCAGCTCGCTGACCGGGAGGCGGCGCAGGTGGACCAGCGACGAATAGCCCGTGCCGAAGTCGTCGAGGGACATCTTGACCCCGTGGCCGGTGAGCCCGGCCAGCGTGTCCGCGGCGCGCTGCGGGTCCTCCAGGAGGACGTGCTCGGTTATCTCCAACTGCAGGGCCCCGGCGGGGACTCCGTGCCGGGCGAGGCGCGCCGCGACCGCACCGGCGAAGCCGGGCGTGTGCACGTCGCGCGGTGAGACGTTCACGGCGACGGGCACCTTCAGGCCCTGGGCCTGCCACTTCGCGACCTGGCCGAGAGCGGTCTCCAGGACGTACTCCGTCAGGTGCGGCATGAGGCCGGACGACTCGGCGATGGCGATGAACTCGTCGGGCGGCACCTTGCCGCGCTCGGGGTGCACCCAGCGCACCAGCGCTTCGAGACCCGCGACCTTGCCGTCGAAGCGGACCTTGGGCTGGTAGTGGAGCTCGACGTCGCCCGCGTCGAGCGCCCGGCGCAGGTCGCCCAACAGGCCCAGCCGGTCCGGGGTGTTGGAGTCGCGCTTGGATTCGTAGACCTCGACGCCGGTGCGGTCCCGCTTGGCCTGGTACATCGCGACGTCCGCACGCCGCAGGAGGCCTTCCGCGTCGAGTGCGTGGTCGGGGAAGACGGCGAGGCCCGCGCTGGCCTCCAGGACGAGGGTCAGGCCGTCGAGGTCGAGCGGGGAGCCGAGGGCGGCGACCAGCTGGCGGGCCACGCGCGTGGCCGATGTCGTGGAGTCGGCGATCGGCAGCAGGACGGCGAACTCGTCGCCGCCGAGGCGGGCCGCCTCGGCGCCGCGGGGCAGTGCGAGACGCAGCCGGTCCGCTATCTGGAGCAGCAGGCGGTCTCCGGCGAGGTGTCCGAGGGTGTCGTTCACCGACCGGAAGCGGTCCATGTCGATCAGCATTAAGGCGGAGCGCGCCCCGATCCGCTCGGCGTCGTCGAGGGCCGTCCAGGTCCGCTCCAGGAGCCACTGCCGGTTGGGCAGCCCCGTGAGCGGGTCGCGCAGCTGCTCCTCGGCCCGGGCGCGGGCGATCCAGAGGGTGGAGTCGAGGGCGACGAGCGGGATCGCGAAGAGGGGCAGCAGGATCGGCAGGGAGACCGCCACGACGCAGATCAGCGGGGCGATGCCGAGCAGCGCGATGCCGAGGAGACCCTGTCTGACCAGGGCGGTGCGGGTGACGGTGGGCAGGGCTCCGGTGCGGGGCGCGTGGACGTACCAGAGCAGGACGCGGGTGACGACGAGATACGCGACGGCGACCAGGGCCACCTGGGGTGCGGTGTACAGGTCCCAGGTCTCGGGGAGCCAGGGCGATTCGGCGCTCGGTGCCGTGCCGAAGGCGGCCAGGGCGAGTGCGCCCGCGCCGATGCCGAGGATGTCGACCGCGCCGTGCAGCAGGCCCTGCCGCCAGCGGTGCCTGCGCGCGACGCCGACGAGGACGACGACGGTGAGGCTGACCATGCCGGCGGGCACCCAGCCGTACAGGAGCAGGACGGCGACGGTGAGCGCACCACCGGAGCCCGTGCCGCCCCACCAGCGGTCGCGGCCGAGCGCGACGAGGTGGCCGACGATGAGGCCGGTGAGGACGGCGAGGGACCAGCCCGCGGTGCCGGTCGGAAACAGTGCGTGGCGGCCCGTGAAGGCCTGGAAGAAACCGGTGCCGAGCAGCACGGCGGCCGCGGCGACGACCAGGAGCGGCAGCAGCGGCAGCGGGTCACGGGTGTCCTGGGCGGCCGGGGTGCCCGTGCCGGTGAGGGCGGCGGCGCCGTCGGTGCCGCGGTGCGGCGCTGCGGTCCAGGCCCGTTCGCGTGGTTCGACGGCGGTGCTCAGCGTGCAGGATCCGGAGCCCGGGGCGGGCTGGGGCATGCTGCCCGGGTCGGTGTTCGTCACGGCTCGGCGGCCGCGCAGCCAGGCTCCCGGCGCGCGCAGCAGGCGCGCGCGCAGCCGTGAGTCCGGGGCGGCGCTCTCGGTCGGTTCCATTCCCGTCCCTCTCACAGCCGGCGGTGCCCACGCCATGCGGACTCGGCCCTGATGCGGCCGCGCCCGAAAATCCGTCCCCGCACTCCGCACGAGCAAGGAGATGCGGTTCTCCCGCACTCGTACCGAGCAGGGGATGCCCCCTTCCAAGCTCTTGATGAGCAGGTGATACCCCGTTCGCAGCGGGGCACGGCAGGCGCACACCTCAACAGTAGGCCGCAGAAGGCTTCCACGGGCAGCGGTCGGCTACGGTTGCCCGAATGCGACCCGGCCACCCGTATGCCTCTGGTATGCGCCGAACGGGTGGCCTTCAACCGCTATTCCTCGGTCGGAAGCGCAACTTCCCGCGCCGCGTCCGGTCCCTGTTCGAGCAGGACCGCGAAGCCTTCCTCGTTGAGAACCGGAACCTTCACCTGCATGGCCTTGTCGTACTTCGACCCGGGGTTGTCGCCCACGACGACGAAAGACGTCTTCTTGGAAACGGAACCGGTCACCTTGGCTCCGCGACTCTGCAACGCCTCTTTCGCGCCATCCCGGGTGTGGTGCTCGAGCGTCCCGGTGACGACCACCGTGAGGCCCGCGAGCGGGCGCGGCCCCTCGTCCGCACCGCTCGCCTCCTCCTCCATGCGCACGCCGGCCTCCCGCCACTTGCGGAGGATCTCCCGGTGCCACTCCTCGGCGAACCACTGTTTGAGGGAGGCCGCGATGGTCGAGCCGACGCCCTCCACAGCGGCCAGTTCCTCCTCGGTGGCCTGATCGATGCGGTCGATGGAACGGAACTCGCGGGCCAGCGCCTCGGCGGCCACCGGGCCGACGTGCCGGATCGAGAGGCCCGTGAGGACGCGGGCGAGCGGGCGCTCCTTGGCCGCCGCGATGTTCTCCAGCATGGCCAGGGTGTTCTTCTTCGCCTCGCCCTTCTGGTTGGCGAAGAAGGTGACGACCTTCTCCTCGCCGGTCTTGGGGTCGCGCTTGGGCAGGCCGGAGTCCTGGTCCAGGACGTAGGACTTGATGGGGAGGAGCTCGTCGACCTTCAGGTCGAAGATGTCGCCCTCGTCGAGGATCGGCGGCTCGGCGGGCTCCAGCGGTCTGGTCAGGGCGGCCGCGGCGACGTATCCGAAGTTCTCGATGTCCAGGGACTTGCGACCCGCCAGGTAGAAGAGACGTTCACGCAGCTGGGCCGGGCACGACTGGGCGTTGGGGCAGCGGAGGTCGATGTCGCCCTCCTTCATGGGCCGCAGCGCCGTGCCGCACTCGGGGCACTCGGCGGGCATCACGAACTCCCGCTCGGTGCCGTCCCGCAGGTCCACGACGGGGCCGAGGATCTCCGGGATGACGTCCCCGGCCTTGCGGATCACGACCGTGTCCCCGATGAAGACGCCCTTCTTCTTCACCACGTCCTGGTTGTGCAGGGTCGCGAACTCGACCTCGGAACCCGCGACGGTGACGGGCTCCACCTGGGCGTACGGCGTGACGCGGCCGGTGCGGCCGACGCCGACGCGGATGTTGATGAGCTTGGTGTTGACCTCCTCGGGCGCGTACTTCCAGGCGATGGCCCAGCGCGGGGCGCGCGAGGTGGAGCCGAGGCGGCCCTGCAGCGGGATCTCGTCGAGCTTGACGACGACGCCGTCGATCTCGTGCTCCACGGAGTGGCGGTTCTCCCCGAAGTACGCGATGAAGTCGCGCACGCCCTCCAGGCCTTCGACGACCTTGTTGTGCTTGGCGGTGGGCAGGCCCCACTCGTGCAGCAGCTCATAGGCGTGGCTGAGGCAGTCGATGTCGAGGCCCTCGCGGGCACCGATGCCGTGCACCACCATGTGCAGCGGCCGGGTCGCGGTGACGCGCGGGTCCTTCTGGCGCAGTGAACCCGCCGCCGCGTTCCTCGGGTTGGCGAAGGGCTTGTCGCCCGCCTCCACCAGGCGGGCGTTCAGCTCCTCGAACTTCTCCATGGGGAAGAAGACCTCGCCGCGGATCTCCACGAGGGCGGGGACGCGGTCGCCCGCCAGGCGCTGGGGGATGTCGGCGATCGTGCGGACGTTCGGCGTGATGTCCTCGCCGGTGCGGCCGTCGCCCCTGGTGGCGGCGCGGGTCAGCTTCCCGTCCTCGTACGTGAGGTTGACCGCGAGGCCGTCGACCTTCAGCTCGCACAGGAGGTGGAAGTCCGGGGTGCCTGCCTCCTTGGCGACGCGGTCGGCCCAGGCGGCCAGCTCCTCGTCGTCGAAGGCGTTGTCCAAAGAGAGCATGCGCTCGCGGTGCTCGACCGCGGTGAACTCCGTCTCGTACGAACCGGAGACCTTCTGGGTGGGCGAGTCGGGCGTCCGGAGCTCGGGGTGCTCCTCCTCCAGGACTTCGAGGGAACGCAGGAGCTTGTCGAACTCGGCATCGCTGACGACCGGTTGGTCCTTCACGTAATACCGGAAGCGGTGCTCCTCGATCTGCTCGGCCAGCTGGGCATGCTGATCCCGTGCCTCGGCGGGCACAGAGCCTTGCTGTTCGACAGCCACCGTTTCGTCCTCCCGTTACGTCATACCCAATTACTCAGGGTTGTCTGCGAGCGATCTCGCCGCCCTGACGCAGTGGGCGAGCGCCGCGCGCGCATACGCGGGTGATGCGCCCGCGAGCCCGCACGACGGAGTGACCACGACCGACTCCGCGAGTGATCCCGGATTCAGCCCCAGCCTGCGCCACAACGTCCTGACACCCATGACGCTACCGGCAGGGTCTGACAATCCGCCGTCCACGCCCGGCACGACACCGACGAAGAGCTTCGTGCCGCCCTCGACCGCCTCACCGATCGCCTCGTCGTCACGCTCGGTGAGCAGCGAGAAGTCGAAGGAGATCGCGTCGGCCCCGGCGCGGCGCAGGAGTGCGAACGGCACGTCGGGCGCGCACGAGTGCACGACCGACGCTCCGTCGCCGTGGACGCCGAGGACGTCCCGCAGCGTGCCCTCGACGACCTGCCGGTCCACGGCGCGGTGGGTGCGGTACTCGCTGGCGGTCTTGATCTGCCCGCGCAGCACGGCGATGAGCGAGGGCTCGTCGAGCTGCAGGACGACCTGGGCTCCGGGCACCCTGCGGCGCACGTCCGCGAGGTGCTCGCGCAGGCCTTCGGCGAGGGATCCCGCGAGGTCGCGGCAGGCGCCGGGGTCGGAGAGCGCGGCCTCGCCGTTCCTGAGCTCCAGGGCGGCGGCGAGCGTCCAGGGGCCGACGGCCTGGACCTTCAGCGGGCCGCGGTACCCCTGGGTGAACTCCTCCAGGGCGTCGAGGTCTTCGCCGAGCCAGGCCTTCGCCCGCCGGGTGTCGCGCCCCGGGCGGTCGCCGACGCGCCAGCCGCTGGGCTCCACGCGCGCGTACAGGTCGACGAGGAGACCGGCCGTGCGGCCGATCATGTCGGCGCCGGGGCCGCGCGCGGGCAGCTCGGCGAGGTAGGGCATGCCCTGCTCGGGCCCCTCGAAGCTGCCGGTGACGGTCTTCGCGGCCTCGCGGGCGTCACCGCCGGGCATGGACCCGATGCCGGTGGCCGGGCCCCAGGTGAACGCGTCGCTCATCGTCCCGGCCGCACCGTCAGGTCGTTGACCTCCGCGTCGCGCGGCAGGTCGAGGGCCATCACGATCGTCGTGGCCACCGACTCGGGGTCGATGAAACGCGACGGGTCGTACTCCTTGCCCTCCTGCTGGTGGACCTTGACCTGCATGGCGCTCGCCGTGCGGCCGGGGTACACGGTGGTGACCCGGACGCCGTTGGCGTGCTCCTCGTGACGCAGCGAGTCGGCGAGCGCCTTCAGGCCGTGCTTGGAGGCGGCGTACGCGGACCACTCGGCACCGGCGTTGAGGCCGGCGCCCGAGTTGACGAACAGCACGTGCCCCTGGGCGAGCCGGAGTTGGGGCAGGAAGTGGCGGGTCAGCTCGGCGGGTGCGATGAGGTTGACGTTGAGCTGGTGACGCCAGGTCTTGGGGGTCAGCTCGCCGACCGGGCCGAGGTCGACGACGCCCGCGATGTGCAGCAGGGAGTCGACCTGAGCGGGCAGCGACTGGTGGCCGAACGCCCAGGACAGCTTGTCGGGGTCGGAGAGGTCTCCGACGAGGGTGCTCGCGCCGGGGAACTCGGCGGCGAGCTCCTTGGCGCGGCCCGCGTCGCGCGCGTGCAGGACGAGGTCGTCGCCGCGTGCGTGGAGGCGGCGGGCGACCGCCGCGCCGATGCCGGAGCCCGCCCCGGTGATCACATGTGTTGCCATACCCGCCATGCTCGCATCACTGCGTGCCGAATGATTCCTCCAGGTAGGCGAGGGCGCCCACGGGCTCCTCCGCGAAGAAGACGAGGTCGGTGAGCGGGACGGGCAGGAAACCCTCGTCCTCCATGCGACGGAACTGCTCCTTGAGGCCGTCGTAGAACCCCTCGGAGTTCAGCAGGACCACCGGCTTGGTGTGCTTGCCGTGCTTCTTCAGCTCCAGGATCTCGGTGGCCTCGTCGAGCGTGCCGGTGCCGCCCACCATGATCACGACCGCGTCGGCCTTCTCCAGGAGCAGCGCCTTGCGCTCGGCGAGGTCGCGCGCGATCACCATCTCGTGGGGCTCGGAGACCTGCCTGGCCTTCGCCGCGAGGAAGTCGACGGAGACGCCCACGAGCCGCCCTCCGGCCTCGTGCACGCCGTCCGCCACGACCTTCATCAGGCCGCTCTCGGAGCCGCCCCAGACCAGCGTGTGGCCGCCCTTGCCCAGCAGTTCTGCGAAGGCGCGGGCCGGGCGGGTGTAGCGGTCGTCGAGGTCGGCGGCGGAGAGAAAGACGCAGATGTTCATGCGCCCACGGTACGTTCCGTGACTCAGGGCACTCGCAGAGCATCGTCGAGGAGGGCACGACATGACCAACGGACACCGGATCACCGTCGAGCAGGGCACCGACCACGTGCGTGTGGTGCACGACGGGCAGGTGGTGGCGGAGAGCAGCCGTCCCGTACTGCTGCGCGAGACGGGGTACCCCGTACGGCACTACCTTCCTCCGGAGGACGTCCGCACGGATCTGCTGACGCCGTCGGAGACCACCACGTACTGCCCCTTCAAGGGCACGGCCTCCTACTGGTCGCTGCCGGGGGCGGCGGACACGGTGTGGGCGTACCCGGAGCCGAAGGACGCCGTGGCCGGGATCAAGGACCACTTCTGCTTCTACGAGGCGGAGGTCACGGAAGCGCAGGTCACGACGCGGCCGTGAAGGTCCGCCGGTAGGCGACCGGCGAGACGCCCAGCACGGCACGCATGTGCTGGCGCAGGGAGTTGCCGGTGCCGAACCCGGACCGGTGGGCGACCACGTCCACGGGCAGGTCGCTCGACTCCAGGAGCTGCCGGGCGAGTTCGATGCGCTGGGCGGTCAGCCAGCGGCCGGGCGGCATGCCGACCTCCTCCTGGAAGCGGCGGGTGAAGGTCCGCAGGCTCATGCGCGCGTGGGCGGCCAGTTCGCCGAGGGGCAGCGGCTCCTGGAGGCGTTCGAGTGCCCACGCGCGCGTGGCGGCCGTCGTGGCGAGCGTGGGCTCGGGGACGGGCCGCTCGATGTACTGGGCCTGGCCGCCGTCGCGCCAGGGCGGCACGACGCACACGCGCGCGACGTGGTTGGCGACGGCGGCGCCGTGGTCGCGTCGGACGACGTGGAGGCAGAGGTCGATGCCGGCGGCGACGCCCGCCGCCGTCAGCACGTCGCCGTCGTCCACGAAGAGCACGTCCGCGTCGACCTTGATCCTGGGGAAGGACCGCTGGAAGTCGCGGGCGACGTGCCAGTGCGTCGTCGCGGGGCGCCCGTCGAGCAGGCCGACGGCCGCGAGGACGAATGAGGCGTTGCAGAAGGACACGATGCGGGTGCCGGGCCTGATCCTGCCCAGGGCCGAGGCCACCGGCTCCGGCAGTTCCTCGCCCGCCATCCCCCGGTCGAAGCTGCGGGTCGGTGTGATCACGACGGTGTCCGCCGTGTCGAGGGCCTCGGGCCCGTGCTCGGCGACCACCGTGAACCCGGAGTCCGTGCGCACCGGGCGTCCGTCCACCGTGCAGACGACGACGTCGTAGAGCGGCTCTCCGCGGTCGTTCAGCGCGTTGCCGAAGACCCGGGACGGGATGCCCAGCTCGAAGGCGTACGCGCCGTCCAGTGCGATGACGGCCACCCGGTGGGTGCCGTCGCGGTCACCGAGGCCACTGAGGTTCATGGCCGAATCCTGTCACATGATGGCCAAACTGCCAGCACCGCAGGTGCCCGCACCGCCGCACTCTTGGTCTCACCAGCCCTTTTGCGAGAGAAAGACCGAGACCATGAAGATGCGTGCCGTCAGCCCCCGCGCCTGGGGCGCCCCCGAGAACCTCGTCCCGGTCGAGGTCGACCGCCCCGAGCCCGGACTGACCGAGATCCTGGTCCGGGTGCACGCGGCGGGCGTCAATCCCGTCGACTGGAAGACCCGCGCGGAGGGCGCCTTCGGCAGCTGGGGAGAGACCCCGATCCTCGGGTACGACGTGTCGGGCGTCGTCGAGGAGGTCGGCCCCGGAGTGACCCTGTACCAGCCCGGCGACGCGGTGTTCGGCATGCCCCGCTTCCCCGAACAGACCGGCGGCTACGCCGAGTTCGTCGCGGCCCCGGCCCGCCGCTTCGCGCCCAAGCCGCAGGGCATCGACCACGTCCGGGCCGCCGCGCTCCCCCTCGCCGCGCTCACCGCCTGGCAGGGCCTGATCGAGACGGCGGGGCTCCGCGCCGGGCAGCGCGTGCTGATCCACGCGGCGGCGGGCGGCGTGGGCCACCTCGCCGTGCAGATCGCCAAGGCGCACGGCGCGTACGTGATCGGCACCGCCCGCGCGGACAAGCACGACTTCCTGCGCTCGCTCGGCGCGGACGAGCTGATCGACTACACGGTGACGGACTTCTCCGAAGCCGTGCGGGACGTGGACGTCGTCCTGGACGGCGTCGGCGGCGCCTACGGAGACCGCTCCCTGCCGGTGCTGCGGCGCGGCGGCCACCTGGTCACGCTGCCCGACCCGGGCGGCCTGCCGGACCCGCGGCGGGCAGCGGAGCTCGGCGTACACGCCGGGTGGACGGTCGTCGAGCCCGACCGTCTGGGCCTTCTTGAGATCGCGCGCCTGGTAGACGAGGGCAGGCTCCGCGTCGAGGTGGACACGGTGCTGCCCCTGGAGGACGCCGCCAAGGCGCACGCGTACGGGGAACAGGGCCGCACCCAGGGCAAGATCGTGCTCCGGGTCGCCTAGCGCCCTCGGGGCCGGACCGCGGGCTAGACCGCCGCCGCGGCCCGCTCCGTCGTCGCGATCGTCGCCGAGCCGACCACGCGCGTGCCGTCGTACAGCACGATCGCCTGGCCGGGGGCGACGCCGCGCACGGGCTCGGTGAACGAGACGTTCAGGGTGCCGTCGACGAGCTCGGCGGTCACCTCCGTCTCGCCGCCGTGGGCCCGCAGCTGCGCCGTGTACGTGCCGGGCCCGGCGGGGGCGGCTCCGCACCAGCGGGGCTTGATGGCGGACAGTCCGGTCACATCCAGGGCGGCGGCGGGGCCGACCGTGACGGTGTTGTTCACCGGGGAGATGTCCAGGACGTACCGCGGCTTGCCGTCGGGGGCCGGGGTCCCGATGCGCAGGCCCTTGCGCTGGCCGATCGTGTAGCCGTACGCCCCTTCGTGGCTGCCGAGGACCGCGCCCGACTCGTCCACGATGTCGCCCTCCGCCTTGCCCAGGCGGGAGGCGAGGAAGCCCTGGGTGTCGCCGTCGGCGATGAAGCAGATGTCGTGGCTGTCGGGCTTCTTGGCGACGGCGAGTCCGCGGCGCTCGGCCTCGGCGCGGATCTCCTCCTTGGTGGTGACCGTGTCGCCCAGGGGGAACATGGCGTGGGCGAGCTGCTTGTCGTCGAGCACCCCGAGGACGTAGCTCTGGTCCTTCGCCATGTCGGAGGCCCGGTGCAGCTCGCGGGTGCCGTCCTCGTGGACGATCACCTGCGCGTAGTGCCCGGTGACGACCGCGTCGAAGCCGAGGGCGAGGGCCTTGTCGAGGAGCGCGGCGAACTTGATCTTCTCGTTGCAGCGCAGGCACGGGTTGGGCGTGCGGCCCGCCTCGTACTCGGCGACGAAGTCCTCGACCACGTCCTCGCGGAACCGCTCGGCGAGGTCCCACACGTAGAACGGGATGCCGATGACGTCCGCGGCGCGGCGGGCGTCGCGCGAGTCCTCGATGGTGCAACAGCCCCGCGCGCCCGTGCGGAACGACTGGGGGTTGGCCGAGAGCGCGAGGTGCACTCCCGTCACGTCGTGCCCGGCTTCGGCCGCGCGGGCGGCGGCGACGGCGGAGTCCACGCCGCCGGACATCGCGGCGAGGACACGGAGGGGACGCTGGGTGCGCTGCGGGGTCTCGGTCAAAGTCATAGCTCTAACAGAGTACGGGGCGACGGGAACCGGACGCCCGTGAGTAAGCGTTGACGATCACATGGGGGAAGCTGAGCAGGAGAAGCCGGGGCGCCGGGGCATCGACCGGCGCACCTTGCTGATCGGTGGCGCGGCGGCGGCCTTCGGCACCGTCGTGCTCGCCAGGGACGAGCTCGGCCGGCTGTGGTGGCGGCTGCCCGGCGTGGTCAAGAAGCGCAAGGAGGGCGAGGTCGACGCCCCGGGCGTGCAGTGGATCGCCGCGTCGGACTACAACTGGCGCAGGGCGGACCGCCCCGACGACTACGAGATCGACCGCGTCGTCATCCACGTCGTCCAGGGCGGGTACGACACGGCGCTGCGCGTCTTCAAGGACCCGTCCCACGGCGCCGCCGCGCACTACGTGGTGCGCAAGGACGGCCACATAGCGCAGATGATCCGCGAGCTGGACGTGGCGTTCCACGCGGGCAACAAGAGCTACAACGAACGCAGCATCGGCATCGAGCACGAGGGCTTCGTCGACAAGAAGTCGTCCTTCACCGACGCGATGTACGCGGCGTCGGCACGGCTCACCGCCGGAATCTGCAGGCGGTACGACATCCCGGTGGACCGCGAGCACATCGTGGGCCACGTGGAAGTGCCGGGCACGGACCACACGGACCCGGGTCCGTACTGG
>NZ_LIPN01000366.1 GCF_001418325.1 Streptomyces atriruber
GGGGCGCCCCACCCCCACCCCCGGGTCAGGATGACCGCATGGCTCCTCACCTGCGGAACTGCCGCGCAGCCTTCGCCGCGGCGCTCACGACGGCTCTTCTGGCCCCCATACCCGTAACCGCCGCCGAAGCCAGTCGGCCCCAGCAGGGCAGTGCCGCCCTCTGCACGGCGGGCCAGGACCGTACCCTCGCCGCCCGGATGTCCAGGGACATCCGGGCGGCGCTGTCGTCCAGGGCGGGCAGCATCTCCGTCGCCGTCCACGACACCCGCACCGGCCTCGCCTGCCACCTCGACGAGCATCGGCGCTACGACGCGGCGAGCGTCACCAAGGTCCTGATGATGGAGGCCGCGCTGCGCCGCGCGCAGGAGTGGCGCCGCAACCTCACCGCGTGGGAGCGCCGCCGCATCCGCCCCATGATCACCACGTCGGACAACAACGCGGCCGGCCGGCTCTGGAGCGATCTGGGGTACCCCTACCTCTCCCGTTTCCTGCGTCGCGTCGGCACCTCGGCCACCACGCTCGGTTCGTACGGCCGTTGGGGCCTGACCCGGACCACCGCGGCCGACCAGATGCGGCTGCTCGGCGCGCTGACGGGGGACCGTGGCGTACGGGACGTACTGAAGCCGAGTGCGCGCGAGTACGGCCTGCGGCAGATGGCCGACGTGCGGCGCGACCAGCGCTGGGGGGTGCCCGCGGGCATGCCGCGCGGTGTCCGCGCCCACCTCAAGAACGGCTGGCTGCCCCGCGCGACCCTCGGCTGGCGCGTGCACAGCGTCGGAGTGTTCACGGGCAGCGGCCGGACGTACCGGATCGTCGTCCTCTCCCACGGGAACCCGTCGATGGCATACGGGGTGCGGACCATCGAACGCATCGCCCAGGCCGTGCACCGCGGCCTCAACAAGGGGCGTTCCGCCGGGCAGGGGCTGACCCCGGAGAGCGAGATCAGCGAGGTCCCGGACGGCTCGGTGCCCCCGGAGGGGGAGACCGGGTACCCCACTGCGTAACAGAGCTGTCGCGGACGCCCGGCCAACCGGTAAAAACCGGGCACGAACGGGTGCCTGGGCGCGGGAAGTTGTCGTAGTGTCGCCTGAGTCGGCCCACTGGGAGTACGTGCGTACGTAGGCAAGTGTGTACGTACAGGAATGCGCGCACCAGTAAGTAAGCGTGCACCGGGGGTGGGTCGGCGCGCAACAGTCGTCAATGGGGAGGGGTGGCTCGGTCATGGCGCCGGTATTCGGCAGGCGGCTGCGCAGAGGAACGGTGACCGCTGCGGTGGCCGCGGCGGCGGTGGCGGCCCTCGCCGCGTCGCAGGCCCCGGGCGTGACGGACGTGCCGCGCGACGGGCAGGCGGTGGGTGCTTCGGACACCCCACCGCCGTCCGGTGACTCCGCGACCGGTGACTCCCCGTACTTCACCGACCTGCCGCCCCTGCAGAGCCCCGTCCCGCCGACCGGCGCCCCGAACGGCGGCGACAAGGAGGACGAGGCGGGTCTGCCGGCCACGGTCCTCGACGCGTACAAGAAGGCCGAGTCCTCCCTCAACGCCGACCAGCCGGGCTGCAACCTGCCCTGGCAGCTCCTCGCCGCCATCGGCAAGGTCGAGTCCGGCCAGGCCCGAGGCGGCCGTGTCGACGCGAACGGCACGACGATCAAGCCGATCCTCGGCCCGGTCCTCAACGGCAACGGCTTCGCGAAGATCACCGACACCGACCAGGGCGCGTACGACGGGGACAGCACCCACGACCGTGCCGTCGGCCCCATGCAGTTCATTCCGTCCACCTGGGCGACCTGGGGCCAGGACGGCAACGGCGACGGCGACAAGGACCCCAACAACATCTACGACGCGGCGCTCGCCGCGGGCCGCTATCTGTGCGCGAACGGCCGGGACCTGTCCGTCGAGGCCGACCTGCACAAGGCGATCCTGAGCTACAACCGGTCGACGGAGTACCTGAACACGGTCCTGTCGTGGCTGGAGTACTACCGCAAGGGCACCCACGAGGTTCCCGACGGGAAGGGCGTGCTGCCGGACGACCGCAGCGACACGCGCTACCCGGGCGTCGGCACGACCCCGACTCCGGACCCCTCGCACTCGCCCTCGAAGAAGCCGAAGCCCAAGCCGGACCCCGGCAAGAACGAGCCGGGGAACAACGGCGGTGGCAGCAGCAAGCCCAAGCCCCCGGGCGGCGGCACCGAGAAGCCCGACCCCAAGCCCTCGGAGGTCGACGTGCTGGCGAACGCCGGGACGGGCGACCTCATCGCGAAGACGGGCGACGCCTTCACCGAGCGCGTCTCGGTGCGTGCCCTGTCCGAGGCAGGTGATTTCGTGCCCAAGGTGAAGGTCGAGTTCACCGTCGTCGGTGACACGGACGCCCGTTTCGACGGCGGCGCGCGGAGCGCCACCGTCACCACGAACTCGCACGGCAAGGCCACCGCACCGGTGCTCGAAGCGGGGCAGAAGCCCGGCGGCTTCCGGGTGATCGCCACGGTCGTGGGCCGCTCGGTGACCGGCGTCCGCTTCGATGCGAAGACCGTCTCCCGCGTGGCCGACGCGCTCGCCAGGACCGGTGACAAGCCGCTGGTCTGCGAGCCCGGCAAGGAGTTCGCCGAGCAGGTCGAGGTCAAGGCGACCCAGAAGGGCAAGGTCGCGGACGGCGTGGCGGCCACCGCCACGATGATCAAGTCGGCGACGGACGCGACCGCCAACGACAAGGGTCCCTACTTCAAGGGCGCGGACGGCAAGCCGGCCCGCACCCTGACGGGCCTCAGGACCGGCCCGAACGGCCTGCTGAAGCTCCCGAAGATGCACGCGGACGACGCGGCGGGCACGTACCTCCTGCGCATCGTCACGGAAGGCGGCGGCACGCTGACCGTCGAGCTGAAGGTGACCGCGCCGGAGCCCGACGCGACGCCGTCGCCGACGGCCTCGTCGAGCGCCTCCCCGAGTGCTTCTCCGAGCACTTCCGCGAGCGCCTCCCCCGGCGCCTGACCGGGCGGCCGTCCGGCCGCCCCGCGACTCCACGGGACCGCCCCTCCGCCAGCCTCGGCGGAGGGGCGGTCCCGTGTTGTGCAACGTGTTCTCATCTCGCCCGTCCGTTGCTACGGTGCCCGCCCTGACGCCCTATCAGTTCCGGCCGTTCGCCGAATCGGGAGGCCCCGCATGCGTGCCCTCATCGCCGCCGCCGCAGGCCTCGCCGTCGCGCTCGCCCTGGTCCTGACCATCACGGCGATCGGCGCCCCACCGGGCGAGACGTCCCCCGAGCCGCTCCTCACCACTGTCCCCAAGCACCCATAGACGTAGGGAGGGCCGCCGCGATGCGCCGCAAGGCCAGCCTCGTCCTGCTCGCCTTCGCCGTGTTCTGCACGGCCATGTCCCCGCTCATGCGCTGGTACGCCTTCCCGCGGCTCGCGAAGATCCCGCCGAGCCAGTACCAGGAGGCCGTCCTGGAGGCGCACGATCCGACCCTCATCGACTACGGCTCCATGAAGGCCAAGAAGATCGACAAGGTCACCATCGTGCAGACCCTCAAGGGCAACGTCGAGGCCTCCGAGAAGATCGAGAAGACGGCGGACCGCGACGTCGTGGTCTGGGACGCCCTCTCCTACGTCCAGGACGCCGACGGCAAGATGGTCTCCAAGATCCCCGAGCGCTACATCTTCGACGCGCACAGCCAGGAGCCCGTGCACGCCACGGGCGAATCGGTCGACGGCGACGCCGTCAAACGCGAGGGCATCGAGTTCAAGTGGCCCTTCCTGACCGAGAAGCGGGACTACGAGTACTTCGACGCGCAGGCCCGCATCACCCGCCCCATCCACTACAAGGGCACCCAGAACTTCCGCGGCCTGAAGGTCTACTACTTCGAGCAGACCATTCCCTGGACCAAGGTGCCCTTCCCGAAGACGATGCCCGTCAAGGGCATCACTCCGGAATCCCTCGCCAAGACGGGCACCACCCGCTGGTACACCACCGTGCGCAAGTTCTGGGTCGAACCGACCACCGGAGCGCCCGTCTACGGAGAGGAGATCCAGAACAACGAGCTGCGCGGCGGCACCCTCCTGGGCGACCGCGACAAGGTCACCGTCTTCTCCGGGCACGTGAAGATGCGCGAGGACTACATCAAGGACACCGTCGACCTGGTCAAGTCCCAGCGCGTCCTGGTCCTCCTGCTGACCGCCTACCTCCCGTGGGGCTTCCTCGGCCTCGGCATCCTCCTGTTGGCCCTCTCCCTCTGGCTGGAGGCCCGCAGCCGCCGCCCCGGCGACCCGACCCCGACGGCGGAGCGGGATCCGGCGCCCGAACCGGTCAACGCGTGATCCCCGCACCCGAGTTGTACGATCGAGCGACTACTCGGGTGGAGGGGCATGGCCGTCGTCGCCGTCGTGCACGGGATCGGAAAGCAGTACCTGGGGGCGCACTCGCTGCACGCGGGAGTCGCGGCGGCCCTGCTCGACGGAGTGCGGCTGGCCGACGGCCCACCGCTGACTCCGCACGACGTCGAAGTCGCCTTCTACGGAGACTGCTTCAGGCCCCCGGGTGCCCGCCCCGCCAAGGGCGGCGACGCCCTCCCCGGCCGCGACCGGGCCGAGCCCGGCGACGTCGCGCTGCTCCTCGCCTGGTGGCGGCAGGCCGCGCTGGCCGAACCCGACCGCGTACCACCCCTCGAGGTACCCGGTACCGCCAAGGCCGCCACACCGCTCCTCGTGCAGCGGGCCCTGCGCGCCCTCGTCCGGAGCAGGTTCTTCGCCCGCGCCGGCGAGCCCTTCATGATCGGCGTCCTGAGCCAGGTGCGCCGCTACTTCACCGAGACGGACGACGGCGGCGCCCGGGCCCGCGCGCAGGAAGCCGTCGCGGCCGCCGTGCGGGAGGACACCCGCGTCCTGGTGGGCCACTCCCTGGGGTCCGTCATCGCCTACGAAGCCCTCTGCGCCCACCCCGAGTGGCCGGTCCGCACCCTCGTCACCATCGGGTCCCCGCTGGGCGTGCCGAACTTCGTGTTCGACCGGCTGAGTCCGCGGCCGGTGGCGGGGCTCGGCCGGTGGCCAGGGGCGGTCGACCGGTGGACGAACCTCTGCGACAGCCGTGACGTCGTCGCCCTGACCAAGGAACTCGCCCCGCTCTTCCCCGACGGCGGCCGCCGCGTGCACGACGTGCTCGTCCACAACGGCTGGCAGGCACACGCGGTGGAGCGCCACCTCACCGCCGCCGAGACGGGGGAGGCGATAGCCGCCGGGCTCCGCACGCGGGAGAACGGACCGTGAAGATCCGCAGAATCGTCGTGGCCTGCGGCACCTCCAGCTACGAGCTGCACGAGCAACTCGCCTGCGTGGAGAGCGACCTGGACATCGTCTCCGGAGTGTTCCAAGGACTCGGCTACGAAGAAGGCCTGCGGATCCACGACCCCACGACCGACGCGCTCCGCCGGGAGCTGTCCCGCTGGGCCGCCGACGACGACCGCTGCGACGACGCCCTCGTCCTCTACTGCAGCGGCCACGGCGAGGTCGACCGCGACCGGCACTACGTCCTGTGCCGCGACAGCGACGCCCGCAGGCTCGGCGCCACCGCCCTCGCCACCGAGGACATCGTCCGGATCGTCACCGAGGGCGGCATCGAGCGGCTGCTGCTGATCGTCGACACCTGCTACGCGGGCCAGGGCGGCGTCGACGCTGCCCGGCAGGTCGCCGAGCACCTGGGAGCCGCCCTCACGGGCACCCGCGCCGCCGACGAGAGCCGCCTCACCGCGTTCTCGGTCATCGCCGCCACCCGCACCCACGAGGCCGCCGCCGACGGCCTGTTCGCCCGTGCGCTGCGCGACGCCGTCGACGACCTCCTGGTCGGCGGCTACCGCCAGCGCAAGCTGTACCTGGAACAGGTCGTCGAGAGCGTGAACGAGTTCCTCGCCGCCGACGGCCCCTTCCAGCACGCGGCGTGGGGCACCCTGCCCAGTGGCGAGGGCTTCTCGTTCATCCCCAACCCCCGCTACTCGCCGGAGGCCCCCGAAGGCATCGACCTGGACGAACAGCGCACCTGGCACAGCGCCGAGGGGCGCCGCCGCCGCGAGGAACTCCTCAGCCACTTCGACCCGCGCGGGCGCGGGGCGGACGCACTGGGCGGCCGGGGCAGCTACTTCACCGGCCGGGCCAAGGCCCTCGGAGAGCTCGGCCGCTGGCTCGCGGCGCCCCCAAACGGGCCGGGGCGCTGCGCGGTCGTCACGGGCAGCGGCGGCGTCGGCAAGTCGGCGCTGGTCGGCCGCCTGGTCCTCGACGCACGGCGCGACGGGACCCGGCTGACCGCGATCCACGCCCGCCACAAGCTCCTGGAGGAGATCACCGCGGGCATCGCGGACGCGGCGGGCCTGCCCGCCGACGCATTCGCCCGCACCGACCCCGAACAGCTCGTCGCCGCCCTGACCGAACGCCCGGATCCGCTGTACGTGGTCATCGACGCCCTCGACGAAGCGGGCACCGGAGGAGGCGACTCCGAACCGGAACGCATCGCCGGACGGCTGCTGCGCCCCCTTGCCGACGTGCCGTGCGTGCGCCTGCTGATCGGCACCCGGCCACGCGCCGTCCCCGCACTGGGCACGGCGTTCGTCCGCCTCGACCTCGACGAGCCCGGCTGGACGGAGCCCGGGGACATCGCGGCGTACGCCACCCGGCTGCTCCTCGCCCCCGACGGCCACGGCAGCACGAGCCCCTACACCGCCGCGGACGCCCCGCGGGTCGCGGCGGCCATCGAGGAGCGCGCCCACGGCAACTACCTGGTGGCCCGGCTGGTCGCCCGACCACTGGCGCATCGGGCGGCGCCGCTCGACACCGCACGGCCGGGCTGGCGGAGCCAACTGCCCTCGCCCGCCAGGGACCCGCTGTCCGAGGAGCCGCAGGCCTCGGGCCCGGTGTTCCGCTGGGCGCTGCGGGAGCAGTTCCGCGAGGAGGAGGCCAGGGCCCGTGCGCTGCTCACCGCGCTCGCCCTGGCCGAGGGCGTCGGGCTGCCCG
Organism: Streptomyces atriruber; assembly: GCF_001418325.1. GTDB lineage: Bacteria > Actinomycetota > Actinomycetes > Streptomycetales > Streptomycetaceae > Streptomyces > Streptomyces atriruber. The sequence continues at coordinate 6,990 of NZ_LIPN01000366.1, forward strand.
CCCGGGAGATCTGGTGCGCCATGGCCACCGTCCTGGCCGGTGAACCCGTCGGCACGACGGACCTGCGGTGGCTCCTGAGGGCCGGTGGCTCCCACATCGTGGAGGACGTGGACACCGCGGGACAGTCGGTGTACCGCCTCTACCACGCCTCGTTCGCCGACGAACTGCGCACGGAAGTCACCCCCGAGCAGCTGCGGAGGATCGCCGACGCGCTGGTCGCCCTCGTTCCCCGGCAAGCCGACGGAACCGGTCTCGACTGGCCCGCCGCCGACCCCTACGTGCGCGAGCACCTGCCCACCCACGCCGCGGCCGGCGGCCTGCTCGACACGCTCGCGGGCGATCCGCTGTTCCTCGTCACCATGGCGCCGAACGTGCTCCGCCGTGCCCTGACGAAGGTGGTCGCCCCGCGCGCGCTCGCCGCCCGGTCCACCTTCGAGCGCATCGCGCCGCTGCTCGCCGCCCAGCCGGACATCGGCGCCCGCGCCGCCCTGCTGCGGCTCACCGCCCTGGAGGCGGGCGAGCGGGAACTGGCCGCGGACGTGCTGGAGCGCGGACCGCGGCCGCCCTGGCTGGTGGAGTGGGCGTACGTGCCGAGCCCGCCCAGCGCCCACCGGTCCGTCGGCAGGCTTCCCCAGGGCACGAGTGACGTGCTGCTGCTCGATGGCGGCGGGCGCCGCACCTTGGTGACCCTGGAGGGGGAACGGGGGCTGCGGGTCTGGGACGCGGAGACCTCCGAGCTCATGGGCGAGCTGCCGGAGCTGGCAGGGGAACCGTCATGGGGCCGGTCGATCTCGCACCTCGCGGTCTGCCCCGACCGCGCGGACGGACGGCTCCTGGTCGGTGTCACCGGCAGGCGCGCGGGGCTGCCGGGAACCACGGACGGGTCCGAGGAGCCCGGGGGCCACCTCCAGCTCTGGGACGTGGCGCGGCGGACCCCGGTCGGCGGCGCCGTGCGGCTCGCCTCGCCCGCGAACGCCCTGGCCCTGCTGGACGTGGACGGCAGGCCGGTCGCCGGAGTGCTCACCTACGACGAGGTGCTGCTGGTCGACCTGGCCGACGGGCGCGAGCTGGCCCGGCTGGCCTGCGAAGCAGGTGCGGACCACATGCTGTGGGAGAGCCACCTGGCCATGGGGACGCACGACGGACAGGTGGTCGTCGCGGCCATGAGCCGGGACGGCGTACTTCCGACGGAGTCGACCGTGGTGGTGGAGCGCTGGACTCTGACGCCCGATCAGGCCTGGTCCACGGCCGAGCACCGCACGACGCGCCTCCAAGGGGACAACGCGAGGGATCTGGTGATCCACGAGGGCCGGGCCGTCGCAGCCACGGAGGACACGGACTTCACCGGCGGGGGGTCGACGGTGGACGCGGTCGTGGATCACGGCGACGGCTGCCTGGAGTGGACGTCCACCGGAACCAAGGGGCTCAGCGGCGGGGAGCGTCTGGTGCGGTCGGGGCGCGGGCTGGTGCGGCTGACGGTCGACATCGGCGGCGTCGAGGTGGTCGATCCGGCGGGGCGGCGCGCCAGGGTCCTGCACGCCGGGCTCGGTTCGACGACCCACTTCGACGTGGTGGACACGGGGCGGGACGAGATCCTGCTCGCCACCGGTGACTTCGGGCAGCCCTCGGTGTCGCTCTGGACGCTCCCCCTGGACGCCGAACACGCCGGGGGCACCAAGCCCCGCAGGTTCTCCGCGCTGTTCGCGACGACCTTGAACGCCGGCCGGGTGGCGGGCAGGGACGTGCTGGCGCTCGGGGACGAGGGCGCCGTGCGGTGCATGGACCCGTCCACCGGCCGCCTCGTCGAGTGGCATCCCAAGCGGCGCGGCGCCCTCGTCGGCGGAGGCACCGGGCTGCCGCTGCTGGTGCGCGGAAACCGCGCGCCGCACGGCGTGGACCTGCGGGTGGGGCTGATCGGCTCGCCGCGGCGCCACCTGCTGCTGCGGAACTGCCCGCCCGGCACGCCGAAATGGGTCGAGCCCGTGCTCCACGAGGGACGGCCCGCCGTGCTCGCCGTGTTCGGACAGCATGTGGTCGTGTGGTTGCACAACGGCCGCAGACTGTCCGAGACGACTTTGGCGGAGAAGCCGCACGTCCTGACCCACCGAACCGTCGGCGGACGGCTCTATCTCGCGTACTACGCCTACGAGCACGGCCTGAGCGTCCTCGACCTGTCGGACGGTACGACGGTGTTCCACCGCGACAGCACTCCCACGTCCTACATCAGCCCTGGCATGACGTTTCCCTGGCGGCCGGGCGGAATCGCCCTGGACGACTGGGAGGGCGAACCGGTCGTCGCCCATCTGACCGGCCGCGGCGGGATCGAGGTCCACGGCGTACGGGACGGGACGCGGCGGTGGTCCTGGAGCGCGCCGGAGCACTGGAAGGCACGGTCAGGGCCCAAGGAGATCTACCTCCACCGGGTGGCCGATCGCAGGGTGGCCCTCACCGTCGGCTTCGACGACGCGCTCACCCTCATCGACGTATCGGACGACCGGGTGGTCGCCAGGGTCGACATGGCGACACAGATCCAGTGCGTGACCCCGCTGCCCCACGGCCGCGTCGCCGTCGTCACGGCAACGGGCCTCTACAGCCTGCGCTTTCCGGTGCTCAGCGGCCCTTCAGACGGGCATTGGTGTGCCGAGTGGGCGGCGCCGTCGCCGGATCCTCCGGCCACGGGTGCTTCGGGTAGCGGCCGCGCAGGTCGGCGCGGACCGCGCGGTAGCCGGACCGCCAGAAGGACGCGAGGTCGGCGGTGACGGCCGCGGGACGCCCCGCGGGGGACAGCAGGTGCACCAGCAGCGGTACGCGGCCGTCCGCGATCCTCGGGGTCTCGGCGAGGCCGAACATCTCCTGCAGCTTGACGGCGAGCACCGGCTGCTCGGGGTCGGAGTAGTCGATCCGGATCCTGGACCCGCTCGGCACCTCGAGGCGTTCCGGGGCGAGCTCGTCCATGCGCCCGGCCGCGCCGCCCGCCCACGGCAGGAGCCGTCCCAGGGCCTGCCCGGCGTCGATCCGCGCCAGGTCGGCCCGGCGCGCGGACCTGGAGAGCTCCGGCTCCAGCCACTCGTCCACGCGCGCGAGGAGGGCGTCCTCCGACACGTCGGGCCAGGGCGCCCCGAGATGCCGGTGCAGGAACGCGAGCCGCTCCCGCACCTCCCGCGCGTCCCGCGACCACTTCAGCAGCCCCGTCCCCTCCTCCCGCAGCCCGGTGAGGAGGGCCTCCCGCACCAGCCGGGGAGCGGGTGTCTTCAAGGGGCGCACCGCCAGCTCCACGGCGCCGAGCCGCTCCACGTGCCGCGCCACGAGGTCGCCGCCGCTCCAGGCCACCTCGTCACCCTCGGAGTACAACGGGGCGGCCGCATCGCGCGCGGCGTCCTCGTCGACGTGCCCGGCCAGGAGCACGCGCGCGTGCCCCGCGCCCACCGGCCGGTCGGCCACGGCCACGGCGAGCCACCGCGCCCCCGAAAGCGCCGACCCCTGCCGGACCTCGGCCCGGGTGCCGCCCGCCATCAGATACGTCCCGCCGCCCATGCTCCGGGCCACCCGCTCCGGAAACGCCAGCGCGGCCACCAGCCCCGCCACGTACTCGTCGCTGCCCCCGCCGCCACCGGAGGACCCGGTGACCGACGAGGCGAGGCGCCTGGCCTCGGTCCGCCACCGTCCCCCGTACGCGTCCGTGCCGCTCCGGGCCGTGCGCCAGGCCCCCGCCAGGTCGTCGCCGTACTCGCGGGGCGGCTCCTCGCTCAGCAGCGCCACCGCCTCCGCCGCCCGGCGGGCACCGACGCGCGGCGCCGCGTCCAGCAGGGCCCGCGCCAGCCGGGGATGCAGGCCCACCCGGGACATCCGCGTGCCCCGCTCCGTCGCCCGGCCCGTGCCCGCGTCCACCGCCCCGACCGCCGCGAGGACCTCCCGGGCCGCCGCCATCGCGCCGCCCGGCGGCGGGTCGAGGAGCGCGAGCCCGGCGGCGTCCGGATCGCCCCAGCACGCCGTCTGCAGCGCGAACGCGGCGAGGTCGGCCACCTTGATCTCCGGCGCGGGGAAGCGCGGCAGACGTCCGTCCTCCGCCTCCGCCCAGCACCGGTACACGGCACCCGGAGCCTCCCGCCCGGCGCGCCCCGCCCGCTGCCGCCCCGACGCCTGAGAGGCCCGCACGGTCGTCAGCGCGCTCAGCCCGCGCGCGTGGTCCACCCGCGGCTCGCGCGCGAGACCCGAGTCCACCACGACCCGCACCCCGGGCACCGTCAGCGACGACTCGGCCACGGACGTCGCGAGCACCACCCGCCGACGCTCCGACCCGGCGAGCGCCGCGTCCTGCACCGCGGCAGGGGCCCGCCCGTGCACCTGCAGCACCTCCACGTCGCCGAGGCCGGTCAGCTGCCCGGCCACCCGCGCGATCTCGCCGACCCCGGGAAGGAAGCACAGGACGTCCCCGTCGCGCTCGGCCAGCGCCCGCCGCACCACCGACGCCACATGGGACAGCAGCGCCGGGTCGACCCGCATGCCGTGCGGCGGCCGTACCGCGCGCGGCGGCGGCGCCCACACCACGTCCACGGGGTGCGCGGTGCCCCGCGCCGCCACCACGGGCGCGTCCCCGAGGATCCGCGCCCAGCCCTCCGCGTCGGTCGTCGCGGACGCCGCCACCAGACGCAGCTCGGGCCGCAGTGCCGCCCGCACGTCCACCAGGAACGCCGCCACGGTGTCCGCGTCCAGATGCCGCTCGTGGCACTCGTCGAGGATGACGACGTCCACGCCGGCCAGCTCCTGGTCCCGCTGCAGCCGCTGCAGCAGGACACCGGTCGTGACGACCTCCACGCGCGCGCGTGGTCCCACCACGCGCTCACCGCGCACCGTGTACCCGACGCGGTCGCCCACCTGCTCGCCGAGCAGCCAGGCCATCCGCCGGGCGGCCGCGCGTGCGGCGATCCGCCGCGGCTCGGCGACGACGACGCGACGTGCCTCCTGCGAGGCGTCGAGCAGCCCGGCCAGCGCCAGCGGAACCAGCGTCGTCTTGCCCGTCCCGGGCGGGGCGCACAGCACGGCGCTGCCCGGCCCCTCCAGTGCGGAACGGAGGGCGGGCAGCGCGTCGCGTACCGGCAGATCCAGGGCTTCGTTGCGGAGACCGATCACGTACTCAGTCTCGTACGCACACGTAGATGGCCGTCCCCGGGATCAGGTTTCCGCGCAGCGGGGACCAGCCGCCCCACTCCTGGGTGTTCCAGGCGGGCCACTCGGGCTCCACGATGTCGACGAGCCGCAGCCCGGCGGCCACGACGTCCCGCACCCGGTCGCCGATCGTCCGGTGGTGCTCCACATATACGGCGTTGCCCTGCTCGTCCTGCTCCACATAAGGAGTGCGGTCGAAATAGGAGGCCCCTACGGAGAGGCCCTCCGGACCCGGCTCGTCCGGGAACGCCCAGCGGATGGGGTGCGTCGCGGAGAAGACGAACCGGCCGCCGGGCCGCAGCACGCGCCGCACTTCCTTGAGGACCTGCACGGCGTCGGCGACGAAGGGCATCACGCCATAGGCGGAGCAGACGATGTCGAAGGAGCCGTCCTTGAAGGGCAGCACTCCCGCGTCGGCCTGCACCAGCGGAACGTTTCCGCCGATCCGCAGCGCGTGCTGGAGCTGGCGGTGCGAGAGGTCGAGCGCGACGGGCCGGGCGCCCTGCGAGACCAGCCAGCGCGAGCACTGCGCGGCACCGGCACCGATCTCCAGGACGTCCTTGTCCTTGAGCTCCTCGGGCGGGCCGAGCAGCTCCGCCTCCACCTCGTCGAGCCCTTCGGGACCCCACACGAAGCGGTCGTCCCCGAGGAACGTGCCGTGCTCGATCTGGTACTCGTCGGCGTTCCGGTCCCACCAGCCGCGGTTCGCGCGACTGCTCTCCGTGACGTCGGCGTCACGCCTGGTGGCCTCGGGCTCGAGCGGCTCGGACTCTTGGATGATCGGCTCCATGGTCGTAATCTTCCGTGTCTTGCCTTGAACCTCGTCGCGGAGGGGGCGCGGTACGGCCCGTGTGGCCTCATGCGACAGGTTTTGTGCCGGGTATGCGGCGATCCGCCCCGGGTGTGCGCCTTCGCGCATTGACCCTGTCCGGCTGCCCCCGTATGCTACAAGTTGCGCTGCGAGCCTGCGCTCCTCAGACATAGCAGGCTGCGCTCGCGTCTGTTGTATGTCCCCTCGGTTGTCGAGGCGCCTTCCGTTTCGCGGAAGTCGCGCTTCCTAGGCTGTCCGGCTTCTACAGAGTGCGAAATCGGCTCCGGCGTTGCAGTACCTACGACTTCAATGTCCGTACCGGAGCCCTTTCCCACATGACGAGCAGCACCGAGACCACCGCCACCACTCCGCAGGTAGCGGTCAACGACATCGGTAACGAGGAAGCCTTCCTCGCCGCGATCGACGAGACGATCAAGTACTTCAACGACGGCGACATCGTCGACGGCGTCATCGTGAAGGTCGACCGGGACGAGGTCCTGCTCGACATCGGTTACAAGACCGAAGGCGTCATCCCGAGCCGCGAGCTCTCCATCAAGCACGACGTCGACCCGAACGAGGTCGTCGCCGTTGGTGACGAGATCGAGGCCCTGGTTCTCCAGAAGGAGGACAAGGAAGGCCGTCTGATCCTGTCCAAGAAGCGCGCTCAGTACGAGCGTGCCTGGGGCACGATCGAGAAGATCAAGGAAGAAGACGGCATCGTCACCGGTACCGTCATCGAGGTCGTCAAGGGTGGTCTCATCCTCGACATCGGCCTCCGTGGCTTCCTGCCGGCCTCCCTCGTCGAGATGCGCCGCGTCCGCGACCTTCAGCCCTACGTGGGCAAGGAGCTCGAGGCCAAGATCATCGAGCTGGACAAGAACCGCAACAACGTGGTCCTGTCCCGCCGTGCCTGGCTCGAGCAGACCCAGAGCGAGGTCCGCCAGACCTTCCTCACGACCCTGCAGAAGGGCCAGGTCCGCTCCGGCGTCGTTTCCTCGATCGTCAACTTCGGTGCGTTCGTGGACCTCGGCGGCGTCGACGGCCTCGTCCACGTGTCCGAGCTGTCCTGGAAGCACATCGACCACCCCTCCGAGGTTGTCGAGGTCGGCCAGGAAGTCACCGTCGAGGTTCTCGACGTGGACATGGACCGCGAGCGCGTCTCCCTGTCGCTCAAGGCGACGCAGGAAGACCCGTGGCAGCAGTTCGCCCGCACGCACCAGATCGGGCAGGTCGTTCCCGGTAAGGTCACCAAGCTCGTTCCGTTCGGTGCGTTCGTGCGCGTCGACGAGGGCATCGAGGGCCTGGTCCACATCTCCGAGCTGGCCGAGCGCCACGTGGAGATCCCGGAGCAGGTCGTCCAGGTCAACGACGAGATCTTCGTCAAGGTCATCGACATCGACCTCGAGCGTCGCCGGATCTCGCTGTCGCTGAAGCAGGCCAACGAGTCCTTCGGCGCCGACCCGTCGGCCGTCGAGTTCGACCCGACCCTGTACGGCATGGCCGCGTCCTACGACGACCAGGGCAACTACATCTACCCCGAGGGCTTCGACCCCGAGACGAACGACTGGCTCGAGGGCTTCGAGACCCAGCGCGAGGCTTGGGAGGGCCAGTACGCCGAGGCGCAGCAGCGCTTCGAGCAGCACCAGGCCCAGGTCATCAAGTCCCGCGAGGCGGACGCCCAGGCCGAGGCCGAGGGTGCGGCGGCTCCGGCCGGTGCCGCTCCGGCCGCGTCCGGTGGCGGCGGCGGTTCGTACTCCTCGGAGTCGGACGACAACTCCGGCGCCCTTGCTTCGGACGAGGCGCTCGCCGCGCTTCGCGAGAAGCTCGCCGGTGGCCAGAGCTGAGGCTCGCCTCTAGGCGGTAGCAGTTGAACGTTGCGGGCCCGTACCCCTCTGGGGGTGCGGGCCCGCTTCTTTCTGCTTCGGGGTGCGGGTTCGGTGAGGGCTCGGCGCGCCGTTCCCCGCGCCCCTGAGGGCTCGGCCCTGCGGGTCTTGCCCTCAGGGCGTCACCGTTATGTTCGTCAGGCCCTTGCCGCCCGTCACCGTGTTGCTCGCGTGGACCGTCGTCTTGCAGCTGCCGCTGTGGTTCGTCACGTTGATCGCCAGCTGCTTGTCGCCCGTCGCGCCCGTCAGCGTCGACTTGTTGCCGCGGAAGACCGTGCCGCAGCCCCAGCCGGACTGCTGGGAGTGGGTCTCGTAGCCGTTGTTCGTGGTGTTCTTGCCCGTGTTGTTCTCGACGATGTAGTTGTTGCCCTTCACGTCGATCCACGAGTCGTCGTAGTTGTTGCCGGTCAGGCCCTTGCCGTCGAACGTGTTGCCCGAGACCTCGCCGCCCGTGGTGCCCTCCTTGAGGTCGATCGCCTCGCCGCCCACGTCCGGGCCGATGGTGTTGGCGGTGATCTGTACGTTGTCGCTCTTGTCGGAGAGCGTGTTGGCGGAGCCCACGTAGACGCCCTCGCCCATGCCGCGGTCGTCGTTCCCGGTGTCGTAGATCCGCGAGTTCTTGATCACGCCGTCGCTGCTCGACCTCCGGAAGTGGACGCCCTCCATGTCGAGGCCGTGGACCGTCACGGTGTCCACGACGACGCCCCGCGCGGAGTCGATCATGATGCCCTTCTGGCCGCCGGTGACGGTGACGCCCTTCACCGTCCAGTACGAGGCGCCGTTGAGGTGCAGACCGTAGCCGCCGCCCGTGGTGAGCACCGCCTTCGACGAACCGGTCAGCGTGATGCGGGAGTTCGCGCTCGCCGCCACGGACGTCTTGAAGTTGCCGGAGTACGTTCCGTCGGCGAGGTGGATCGTGTCGCCGGGGGAGGCGTCGGTGAGCGCCGTCTTCAGCTCGGCGGCCGTGGAGACCTCGATGGTCCGTGCCGGTGCGGTCGCGGCGGTCGCGGTGGCGGCCATGGTCAGACCTCCGGTGGCGGCCGTCGCGGCGAACAAGGCGGTGAGCAGGGGGCGTCGGGTGCGCATGGGGGTGGCCTTCCCGTCGGGGGTTTCTGGAGTGTTCTAGTACGTGAACACTGGATGTGAGTATGAACGTAGAGCTGGGGCATGTCCGCGTCAAGGTATGGACCAGCTCTTCAACTCCGTGGCGGTGAAAGGTCGGCCGGGAATGCTCGTGACGCTGCGCGTGTTCTTCACTACGAACACGAGGAGGAGCGGTCACAGTGCTTGATCCGCAGGGTTTGTACGCATGGGAGCCGAAGGGTCTCGCCGTCGTCGACATGGCGCTCGCCCAGGAGTCGGCCGGACTTGTCATGCTCTACCACTTCGACGGATACATCGACGCGGGCGAAACCGGCGACCAGATCGTCGAGCGGCTCACGGACAGCCTTCCCGGGCAGGTGGTGGCGAGGTTCGACCACGACCGGCTCGTCGACTACCGCGCCCGCCGCCCGCTGCTCACCTTCCGGCGCGACCGCTGGAGCGACTACGAGGTGCCGACGCTCGACGTCCGCCTCGTCCAGGACGCGACCGGCGCACCCTTCCTGCTGCTCTCCGGGCCCGAGCCCGACATCGAGTGGGAACGTTTCGCCGCGGCCGTCCAGCAGATCGTGGAGCGGCTCGGCGTGCGGCTCTCCGTGAACTTCCACGGCATCCCCATGGGCGTACCGCACACGCGCCCCGTGGGCCTCACACCGCACGGCAACCGCACCGACCTGGTGCCGGGGCACCGCAGCCCCTTCGACGAGGCGCAGGTGCCGGGCAGCGCCGCGTCGCTGGTGGAGTACCGCCTCCTGGAGGCGGGGCACGACGTCCTCGGCGTCGCCGCGCACGTGCCGCACTACATCGCGCGCTCCGCGTACCCCGACGCCGCCCTCACGGTCCTGGAGGCCATCACGGCCGCGACCGGTCTGGTGCTGCCCACCGTCGCCCACGGACTGCGCACCGAGGCACACCGGACGCAGACCGAGATCGACCGGCAGATCCAGGAGGGCGACGAGGAACTCGTCGCGCTCGTCCAGGGTCTTGAGCACCAGTACGACGCGGCGGCGGGCGCGCAGGAGCGGGGCAACATGCTCGCCGAGCCGCTGGACATCCCGTCGGCCGACGAGATCGGCCGTGACTTCGAGCGGTTCCTCGCCGAGCGGGAGGGCGACGCGTAACGCCAGGGCCTAAGCTTCCGGTCATGCTGAAGGTTGGCCTGACCGGCGGAATCGGCGCCGGCAAGAGTGAGGTGTCGCGACTGCTGGTCGCGGCCGGTGCCGTTCTGATCGACGCGGACAAGATCGCGCGTGAAGTCGTGGAGCCGGGAACTCCCGGCCTCGCGGCCGTCGTTGAAGCCTTCGGGCGGGAGGTCCTCGCTCCGGACGGCTCGCTGGACCGGCCGAAGCTGGGCGCGGTCGTCTTCGCGGACGCGGAGAAGCTGGCCGCCCTGAACGCGATCGTGCATCCCCTCGTGGGCGCCCGCTCCGCCGAGCTCGAACAGGCCGCGTCCGGCGACGCCGTCGTCGTCCACGACGTGCCGCTCCTCGCCGAGAACGGCCTCGCGCCGCTGTACGACCTCGTGGTCGTCGTCGACGCGAGCCCCGAGACCCAGCTGGACCGCCTGGTGCGGCTGCGCGGCATGAGCGAGGAGGACGCCCGCGCGCGGATGGCCGCGCAGGCGACCCGCGAGAAGCGCCTGGAGATCGCGGACATCGTGATCGACAACGACGGCCCGCTGGAGGGCCTGTCCAAGAGGGTCGGCGAGGTCTGGGCCGAGCTCGCGCGAAGGGCCCGCGGATAGCCGCCGGCGGCTGACGCACGGCAAGCAACGGACAGCGGACTGCGGATGGCGCGCTCGGGGAGGGGCGGTGGCAGTGGTCGTTCTGGCGGCGTTCACGATTCTGGGAGGGCTGGTCGCGGCGCTGGCCGGTGCGTACGGACTGCGGCAGACGCGGCGCATCACCGCCGCGGGAGTCGTCACCCAGGCTCTGGTGAAGGCGACCCTGCCCGGCGCCGAGCGGCCCACGCTGCAGTTCGAGACGGGTGACGGGCGCGTCGTCGAAGTGGTGTCGCCCGTGCCGCCGAGCCGCCGTCGGCCGCTCGCCGCGGGGGACCGGGTCGGGATCGCGTACGACATCGGGGATCCGCGCGAGACCGTGCTGATCGGCGGCGAGCGCACCGGCCTCGACCGTGCCTTCGTCGGCGCGGGCGCGGCCCTCGTGGTGCTGGGCGCCGTCCTCGCCGTCGCCGTGCGCTGAGGCGTCGTCGTGCTCTCGGGTGCCCGCGTCGGGCGCTTCCGGAGGGCCTCCCGCGCGCGTGGGGCGCGATTTCACGCGCGGGTGGAATAGGCGGGCGTGCGGCGGGCGTTGACGCGGGGGAGCGAGGGAAGGAGTCCGGCGTGCCCGAAATCACCCCGGAGACCCATGTCATTGATTTCCGGGCGGCTGAGCAGCTTCTTGCCGCCCGGGATCCGCGCGGCGCGGTGAAGCTGCTCGACACCGTCATCGCCGCCCACCCGGAGAACACGGCGGCCCGTCTGCTGCGGGCGCGGGCCTTCTTCGCCGCGGCACAACTGCGCGCCGCCGAGCTGGAGTTCAGCATCGTCCTGGAGCGCGAGCCGGACAACGCGTTCGCGCACTTCGCCCTCGCCCGTACCTATGAGCGCGGCGCGCGGCCCGAGCAGGCGCGGCGCCACTTCCGGCTCGCGGCCGCCCTCGACCCGCAGCCGGAGTATCTGGCGGCGGCCCGCTTCGAGAAGGAGTAGCCGGGGCGAGGTGCGTCCTAGGAGGGACCCGGCGGCTCGTACGGCGGGACGTCCCTGCCCGGCTGGTAGTGCGCGCCCTGGCGCATCCGGTGTACGACCCACGCGAGGTCCGCGGCGACCACGACGAGCAGTGCTCCACACGCCGCCGCCCATCCCGCCCGGCCGGTGAGCGCGAAGGCCACGGTGCCGAAGGCGGCCCAGGTCAGGCCCCATACGCTGAACCAGAACCGCATCCGCAGGGGGCTGCGCGCGGTCACCGGTTCACTGCCTGTGCGCATCATGGGAGGTCATCTCCTCCTTTACAGGATAAAGAGGGTGGGAACGTGCTGGAAGCGCTCAGGGCCGACGAGAAGCTCGCCGCATGGCTGGCGGAGCTGGAGGCGGCCGGGGAGCCGCGGGCCGCGGCGGTGCTTCCGGACGCCGACGAGCTGCCGGAGGCGCTCCTCGACCTCGCCGTGCCGCACGAGGACATCAACCCTCTCGTGGCGCTGCGCGGCCGGTTGTGGGCGGACCCGGAGGCGCGCTGGCTGCTCGACCGCTGCGTGGACGCCGTCGTGCGCGACATGGGGAGGGTCGGCGGCGGCCGTCTCCCTGTGCTGCCCGAGGGGTGGGGTGAGCTCGGGCGCTGCTTCTTCGTGTACGTGTACGTGGCGGCGCTGGAGCACGTGCGGGCGTACCACCGCGGCCGCGGCATCCCCGACGACGTGTCGCGCCGCACCCTCGCCGACCTCGGGCGCCACATGGCGGTGCACCGCAGGGCGCGGGGCAGCCGGGGGCTTCTCGTGCCGGACTGGATCGGCCTGCACTTCCGGGGCGAGCTCTACCAGTTGGGACGGCTGCAGTTCCAGCGTGCCGTGCTGGGCGAGCGCATGGGCGGCGCGACGGCGGCGGCCGGGCACCGGGCCGGTCCCGGGGACCCCTGTCTGAACGTCCACATCACCGATTTCCGGGGCGCGTTGACGCCCGAGGCCTGCGAGCGGTCGATTTCACGGGCGCGGGAGTTCTTCGCGCGCCACTTCCCCGAGGACCGGTTCGAGACAGTCGTCTGCCACTCCTGGCTGCTCGACCCGCAGCTGGCGACGTACCTCCCCGAGGACTCGAACATCGTCCGCTTCCAGCGGCGATTCCGTCCGGCGGCCGGGTACGGGCGGGAGCCGTCGGATGGCGACCCCGTCGCCTTCGTCTTCGGCGACCGGGACCTGCCTGTGGCCGGACTTCCCAGGCGGACGCGGGTGGAGCGGGCCGTGGGGGACCATCTGCGGGCGGGCGGCCACTGGTACGGCGGGCATGGCTGGTTTCCGCTGTAGCCGGTGGATCCGTGCGTGCGGGGGGAACGGGGGCCCGGTGGGCTTCGTTGGGCGGGGCATGAGCCTGCAGATGCGTGAGGGATACGAGGGAACGGGCCCCGGCGCGATCACGCCGGACGGCTGTGCGGTCGAGCTGTACACACGGCTGTCCGTCGGCAATGAACCCGATGTCATCGAGGCCGCCGTGCCCGCGGGGTCGCACATCCTGGAACTCGGCTGCGGCGCGGGCCGGGTGACCCGTCCGCTCCTTGAGCGGGGTTTCCGGGTGACGGCCGTGGACGAGTCCGCCGAGATGCTGGAGAAGGTCGCCGAGCTCGACGGCGGGGTGCGGACGGTGCGCAGCCCCATCGAGAAGCTCGACCTGGACGAGAAGTTCTCCGTGGTGATGCTCGCGTCGTTCCTCGTGCACAACGGCGACACGGCGGTGCGGCGCGGGATGCTGCGCGCCTGCCGGAACCACGTCACGGACCAGGGCTGTGTGCTGATCCAGCGGGAGGGCGCGGACTACCACACGAACCTGCCGAGGGAGCGCGTCGACCCGGGCGGCTACACGACCCGGATCGTCTCGGCGACACCGGTCGGCGACGGCGTGAACGAGGTCCGCGCTGAGTACATCTTCCCGGACGCCGTATGGACCCAGACGTTCCGGGCCCGGCCGCTCGACCGGGAGCAGTTCGAGGCGGCGCTCGCGGAGGCGGGCCTGAAGGTCGACAAGTACCTGACCGAGGACGGCATTTGGGTGCGGGCCGTGCCCGCGGAGTGAGATCGCGCGCCGAGCGATGAGTTCGGGGCGGACGACCGGTCTTCAACGGTGACAGCACAACGGCCCGGGGGCTTCGCACGAAGCCCCCGGGCCCCACCCGCCGAGGAGACCACGATGTCCGCCAC
>NZ_LIPN01000367.1 GCF_001418325.1 Streptomyces atriruber
CCGCGGGAGCGGTCGCGGCGGCCGTCGTGGGCAGGCCCAGGGCCTTGGCCCAGCGCTGGGCCAGGCGCCGCGGCCTGGCGTCGGCGAACACGTCGTCCAGGGTCAGCTGTACGTCCAGCTCCCGCGCCATCAGCGCGACGAGCTCGACGGCGTCGACGGAGGACAGACCGGCGTCGAACAGGTCCGTCTCGGAGTCGGGCGCGCCGCCGGGCAGGAAGCGGGCGGCGCGGGCCGCGATGTCCGCGGCGACCTCCGCCACGCCCCGCGCCGCCGTTGAGCCGGTGGAGACCACCGGCCCCGCGGGCTTCGTGGGCGTCGTAGCTCCGGCGGACGGCGCGGAAGACGCTGAAGGCGCGGACGGCTGCGCGGCGGCAGGTCCGGCCGGCGGCTTCCGGAAGTGCGCGAGGAGATCGGACGCGGCGGCCCGTCCGGGGCCGCGCCGCTCGATCGCCTCCTCCTCGGGTCGCCGGTTGACACTGCGGTTGCGACTCGTGCCGCTGGCCGCCTCAGGCATTGCTGTCCTCCGCTGCGTGATCGGATGCGGAGTCCCAGGAACGGAACTCCCGAAGTTGTACGAGACCCACCGCCGTCTCCAGACGGGGTGCGTCGACGTCGCCGCCGCCCAGGCGGGACACCAGGCGTCGAGCGGGAATGTTGCGGGGCGTGTGGTCCGCGACGAGGCGCACCGTGGTGCAGCCGTGGGCCTCGGCCCGGTCGGCCAGCCACTGCAGCAGCCGGTCCTCCACGCCCCGGCCGAGCACCCGGCAGCTCATCATCCAGGCGACGACTTCGAGCGCGTCGCCGTCGACGGTGACGGCCAGGACGCCTATCTGCCCGTACGCGCCGAAGCGGTCCCGCGCGGTCGCCGTCCACACCTCGCCGCTCCGCCGCAGCTCCGCCAGCTCGGCGGGGTCCAGGCGGCGGGGCCGCAGGTTGAACTGGTTGGTGCGCCTGCTGAGCTGGATGGTGCGCTCGGCCGTCTCCTCGGTCACCGGCTCGATGTCGAGTTCGAGCCGCAGGTTCTCCAGGAACTCGGCGAACCCGAGCTGGGCGCGGGCCTCGTCGCGCACCTGCTCCTGCCGGTAGAAGTCGGCCCGCGCGGAGTCCTCCGCCGTCGCGGCCCGCGGCACCATCGGCCAGAGCCGGGCGACGAAGTCGGCGAGCTCGTCCGCGCTCGGGCAGGTCAGGCAGAGCACCTCCGGGAGCTGTGCGCGGACCCCGGCGATCTCGACGGGGTTGTCGTCGAGGAAGAGGAAACTGTCGAGGCCGAGCCGCAGCTCGTCGGCGATCTTCACGATCCGGGTCCACTTGGGTTCCCAGGCGGCGGAGATCGCGGCGAAGTGCTCGCGGCGCAGCGGGCTGTCGGGGCGGTCGAGGATGCGGTGCACGGTCTCCTCGTCGTTGTTGGAGACCATGGCGAGCAGTACGCCGGCCTCCCGCCACTGCAGCAGCCGGGCGGCGAGCAGCGCGCGGGCCCCGGTGAAGTCGACGTTCTCGGGGCCGACTTCACCGGCGATGCCGCTCCACAGCGTCTCGTCGCCGTCGACGACGATCACCTTGGGCGCCCGGCGGCCGACCTGCTGGACGATGTCGGCGAGGCGCAGGGCCACCAGGGCCTGGAACTCGTCCTGGAAGGGCAGATGGGCGACAGCGTCGGTGTGGGCGTCGAACACGTCCGCCACCGGGTAGTCGTCGCCGGTCCAGGTGTCCGAGGGCAGGACGGCGATGCCGGGCACGTCCGCGAGCCGGCCCGCCACCTGCCGTTCCCAGTCCCGCAGTCGGCCGTCGTCGGCGCTGTCCGGCAGGAAGGCGACGACGAGCGGCTTGCGGGTGCGCTCGGCGAGGGAGCGCAGCGCGGCCGGGTACTCGTCGGCGAGCTGGGCGAGGAGCACGTCCTCAGGTCCGCTCCCGGCGTCCGTGAACCGGGTCAGGTCGCCGGGCCGCAGCAGCACGAGGCCGACGGCCGTCGAGGCGTCGACGAACACGCTTCCCGGGTCGTGCAGGCTCGCGAGGACCTGGTGGTACGGCGCCTCCGCCACGTCGAAGGGTCCGCCCTCGGCTCCGGCGTCCCGCACGGCGTAGGACAGCATGGCCGGGAGGTTGCCGAGCGCGAAGGTCGCAGCGAGGGCGATCCGGGGGGCGGGGGCGGGCGTGAGCTGCTCGGGTGCGTCCGTGCCGGTCCGCGGCGGCGTCGCCGACGTGGTCACGTCCGCCGCGAACTGTTCGGCGAGGCCCAGGAACTCCTCGGCCAGGGAGGCGCACGCCGCGTCGTCGAGAACGTCGGCGTTGTATTCGAGACCGACCTTCCCGAGGCCCGGCATCACCGTGACCATCAGGTCCAGGTCGGAGTAGCCCGTGCCCGCGGGGACGATGTGCAGGCCCTCCGCCGCTCCGGCCTGCGGCGGCATGTAGTTGAAGTAGACCTCGACGAGGGGCGCGTCCTGCCGGTACAGGCCTTCCTGGACCAGGGCGGACATCGCGTCGAAGAACGTGACGCCGCGCTCCAGGACCCTGCTGAGGCGGCTGTCGGTGCGCCGCAGCACGTCCTCGGCGGTGTCCGTGGCGTCGACCTGGGCGGCGTACGGGATCGGCAGCCCGAAGTAGCCGACCGCGTCCAGGGCGGACACGTGCATGCGGGTGTCCACGGGGACCGCGAGGACGAACCGGTCGCGGTCGCGCAGCCGGGCGAGGTGCGCGGTCAGCGCGCCCAGCCAGAACGCGGCGGGCGTGATGCCGAGCCCCCTGGCCCGGCCCTCCACCCGCTCCTGGAGGTCCTGCGGCAGGTCCGCCAGGTGCATGGCCGAGCGGAACGAGCGCTGCGCGGGGCGCGGGGCGGCCAGTTCCAGGTCGAGCCTGCGGGCGCCCACGAAGTCCGCGCGCCAGTCGCCCGCCGCCCCGGCCTGTGTCCCGGACTGCGCGTCGGACCCGCCCTGGGCCCGCAGCAGCAGGTCGATGTCGCGGTTGGTGACCGCGGCGGGCGGCTCGGCACCGGCGAGTCCGGCACCCAGGCCGTGCGCCACGAGCATGAGGGAGGCGAGGTCGGAGACCGCGTGGTGCGCGCCGAACACGAGGACCTGCTCGCCGGACGGGCGGGCGAGCAGCTCGAACCGCCACAGCGGGGCGGTGGCCAGGTCGAACGGCGGCTCCATCAGCGCGCACAGCCGCTCGTCCACATCGGTGTCCTCGGCGACGTCCGACCAGCGCACCAGCTCGCCGTCGAGCGAGCGGCGCACCTCCAACTGCTGTCCGCCGTCCGCGTCCTGGACGATCGCGGTGCGCAGCGCGGCGTGCCGGGCGGCGAGCGAGGAGACGACCTCGGCGAGCCGCTCCGGAGTCGTCGGCTCGGTCAGCCGCACGGCGAGTCCGATGTGGTGGGTGACGGCCGGTGTGCCGTGCTGTTCGGCACGGAGGAGCCGCACGACGTCGCGGGTGGCGGGGTGGCGTACGACGTCGTCGACGATCTCCTCGGCGGGCGCACCGTCGGCGGCACCGTCCGACGCCGCCGCGGTAGTCCCTTCCGTGCCCTCGGCCGCTGCCGCTCCTGCGATCAGCTGGTCGGCGACGGAGTCCACGCTGGCGCCGTTGAACAGCGAGGCGATCGGCACGGACTGGCCGAAGTCCGCCTCGATCAGGCTGCGGATCTGCATGGCCATCACGGAGTCGAGGCCCTGGCCGACGAGTGCCGCCCCGGCGTCGAGCTCCGCGGTGTCGAAGCCCATCGTCGCGGCGAACCGGTACCGCAGCCGGTCCACGACCGCGTCCCGCGAGTCGAGCGAGAGCCGTCCGCCCGCGTCCGCCGGGCGCCCCTGCCGGGATCCCGCGAGGCGGCGGCGCGGCGGGAACAGGCCGACGAGGAGCGGGGGCAGCAGGGCCGGTTCGGTGGTGCGCAGGACGGGTTCGTTGAGGGCCGCCGCCAGCAGCAGCGCGTCGTCCGCGTCCCGGGTGAGCGCCGCGTCCAGGAGCGCGAGCCCCTGCTCGGTGGTGAGGGCGGCGACGCCCCCGCGGTTGATCCGCTCCAGATCGGCGTCGCCGAGGTGCCCGGTCATGCCGGTCGCCTCGGCCCACAGGCCCCAGGCCAGGGAGAGTCCGGGCAGTCCGGCGCCGCGGCGCTGCTGCATCAGCGCGTCCAGGAACGCGTTGGCGGCGGCGTAACTGCCTTGCCCGGCGCCGCCGAGGACGCCCGCGAGGGAGGAGAAGACCACGAACGCGGACAGCTCCGATCCGGCGGTCAGCGTGTGCAGGTTCCAGACGCCGTCCGTCTTCGGCCGCAGCACCGCATCGAGGCCGTCCGCGTCGATGGACTCGACGACCGCGTCGCGGAGCACGCCCGCGGCATGGATGACGGCGGTCAGCGGATACTCCTGCGGCACGTCGCGCAGTACGCGGGCCAGCTGTTCGCGGTCGGCCGCGTCGCAGGCGACGACGGTGACCCGGGCCCCCGCGGCGGTGAGTTCGTCGCTCAGGTCCGCGACGCCTTCGCCCGCGGGACCGCGCCGGGACAGCAGCAGGAGGTGCCGGGCGCCGAGCCGGGCGGCGTGCCGGGCCACCTGCGCGCCGAGGCCGCTCGTCCCGCCGGTGATCAGGACGGTGCCCGTGCCGAGGGCCGCGGCGGGCGAGGCGCCGGGGGCCGTGTGCGCGTCCTGGGCGCGGAGGGCGGGGACGTACAACTGTCCGTCCCGGACTGCCAGTTCGTGCGCCCCGGAGCGCAGGACTTCGGTCAGCGTGTCCGGGTCCAGCCGAGCAGTGCCGACGCCGGTGTCCGTGTCCGCGTCCGTGTCCGCGTCCGCGTCCACGAGAAGTACGCGCCCGGGGTTCTCGGCGCGTGCGGCCCTGGCCAGACCCCATACGGAGGCGTGGGCGAGGTCGAGCGCGGCGTCGGGCGCCTCGACTCCGGTGAGCACCGCGCCACGGGTCAGCACGACCAGCCGGGCCGAGGCGGGCCGGTCCTGCGCCAGCCACTCCTGCACCCGGGCCAGGGTGTCCTGGAGGACGGTTCGCGCACGGGCGGCGCCGTCCTCGGCCGCGGCTGCGGTTGCGGTTGCGGTTGCGGTGACGTCGAGGACCGTCACGTCCGAGGTTCCCGGCGTCCCCGGGCCCGCGGCCTGCCCGCCGTCCCCCGGCACGTACGGCGACCAGGTGAGGGACAGCAGCGACTGCGTGCTGTTGTCCGGGGTGGCGAGATCCCCGGCTGCCACCGGTCGTACGAGGAGGGAGTCGATCCGCGCGACCGGCGTGCCGGACGGGTCGGCCGCCTCGACCGTGAACGTGTCGTCGCCGGTGGGCACGATGCGTACGCGCACCTCGTTCGCGCCCCTGCTGTGCAGCGTGACCGCGCCGAAGGAGAAGGGCAGCGGCGTGGCGCCGTCGAGGCCGTCCACGGCCGCGGCCTGCAGAGCGGCGTCGAGGAGGGCGGGGTGCGCTCCGAAGCGCCGTGCCTCCTCCGCCTGTCGGCCGGGCAGGGCGACCTGCGCGAGGATCTCGCCGTCGAGCCGCCATACGTCGGACAGGCCCTGGAACGCGGGCCCGTACTCCAGGCCCGCGTCGGCCATCGTGTCGTAGTGCGTGGCGGCGTCCAGCCGTTCGGCGCCCGCGGGCGGCCATGCGGCGCCGTACAGGGGGTTGTCGGTGGCGTCCGCCGTCGTGCCGGTGTCGGCCACCAGGAGGGCGCTCGCGTGCCGGGTCCACGTTCCGGTGCCGTCGGACCGGCGGGGACGGGCGTAGACGTCGAGGGGGCGCCCGGCGCCGTCCGCGCCGCCGATCTGCACCTGGATGTCGACCTCGCCCTGTTCGGGCAGCTGGAGCGGCGCGGTCAGCGTCAGGTCCCGCACCGTGTCGCAGCCGACCTCGTCGGCGGCGCGCAGGGCCATCTCGACGAAGGCGGTGCCGGGCAGGATGACCGTGCCGAAGACGGCGTGGTCCGAGAGCCACGGCTGTGCGGCGCGGGACAGCCGTCCGGTGAGGACGACGTCGTCGCTGTCCGCGAGCCCGACGGCCGCGCCGAGCAGCGGATGCCGCACGGCCTCCAGGCCCGCGGAGCCGAGGTCGGCGGACGCGGCCGCGGCGGGCTGCCAGTACCGGCGGCGCTGGAAGGCGTACGTGGGCAGCTCGACGAGTTCACCGCCCGCCAGCCACGGCGACCAGTTCACGTCGACACCCGCGACGAACACCTCGGCCAGACCGCGCAGCAGTTGGGCCTTCTCGTCCTCGTTGCGGCGGAGCGTGCCGACAGCGGTCACGCCCGTCGTACGAAGGTGGTCGGCGTTCTGCGCGACGGCGCCGAGCAGGACGGGGTGGGGGCTGGATTCGACGAAGACGCGGTGTCCGGCTTCGAGGAGGTTGTGCAGGGCAGCGTCGAAGCGAACCGTCTGACGCAGGTTCGTGAACCAGTACTCCGCATCCATCACGGCGGTGTCGATCACATCACCGGTCACCGTGGAGAACAACGGAACCTGACCGCCGCGCGGCTCGATCTCCGCGAGGACGTCCAGCAGTTCGTCCCGCAGATCCTCGACCTGCGGCGAATGCGAGGCGTAATCCACCGCAATGCGCCGCACCTGCACACCATCGGCCTCGCACACAGCCATGAACGCATCCAGCTCACCGGGCGAACCCGACACCACCACCTGCTCCGGACCATTCACCACAGCCACCTGCAGACCCGCGGTCAGCCGCCCCACCACCTGCGCCTCCGGCGCCAGAACAGACACCATCCCGCCCCGACCCGCCAACCGCACAATCGCCCGCGACCGCAACGCCACCACCCGCGCCGCATCCTCCAGCGACAACGCACCCGCCACACACGCGGCAGCAATCTCACCCTGCGAATGCCCCACCACAGCAGCAGGACGCACCCCCAGCGAACGCCACAACTCCGCCAGCGACACCATCACCGCAAACAACACCGGCTGCACCACATCCACCCGGCGCAGCAACTCCTCATCGCCCTCCCGGACGACATCCAACAAACCCCAGCCATCAACAAACGGCTCCAGCGCCGCACCACACTCCGCCATCCGCGCCGCGAACACCGGCGAGAACACGAGGAGTTCCCGCGCCATGCCCACCCACTGCGAACCCTGACCCGGGAACACGAACACCGCACCACCGGAA
>NZ_LIPN01000368.1 GCF_001418325.1 Streptomyces atriruber
GCGGACCTCCCGGGCGAGCCTGGCGACCGCGGCGGCCTGGTCCTCGCGCGCCCCGGGTCTCGCCCACAGCAGCGCGACGAGGGCGACCACCAGGCCCGGCAGGCCGATGACCATCGAGACCAGGCCGCTGCGGTCGGACACGCCCAGCGGATCGTGTTCCGGGACCAGTACGTAGACCAGCGCTCCGGCAACGAGGAAGGCCGTCGCCCCCACCCAGGCGATTCCCGCCCCGCGTCCCCCGGCTGCCATGGTGACCATGGTGCCGCAGGACGCGGGAACGGGACCCTACGACCCCAGGATCGACGTCAGGAACTCCCCGACCCAGCCCAGCAGTTCGCGCCCGACCAGCGGCTTGCCGCCGACCTTCGCGGTCTTCGGGCGGGGGACCAGGACCTGGTTGGCGGCCGCCTTGATGACCGTGCCGGGGTAGAGCCGCTTGAGGCGCAGCTCCTGGGATTCGCGCAGGTCCACCGGGGCGAAGCGGATGTTGTTGCCCTGGAGGACGATCTCGCCGACACCGCAGGCGCGGGCCAGCATGCGCAGGCCCGCCACCAGGAGGAGGTTCTCCACCGGCTCCGGCAACTTGCCGTAGCGGTCGGTGAGTTCCTCGCGCACGGACCTGATGTCCTCCTCCGTGTTGGCGGAGGCGATGGCGCGGTAGGCCTGGAGGCGCAGGCGCTCGCCGGGGGCGTAGTCGTGCGGGACGTGGGCGTCGACCGGGAGCTCGATCTTGACCTCCAGGGGCGGCTCCTCCTCGACACCGCCCTCCAGGGAGGCGCGGTAGTCGGCCACGGCCTCGCCGACCATGCGGACGTAGAGGTCGAAACCGACGCCCGCGATGTGACCCGACTGCTCGCCGCCCAGGAGGTTTCCCGCGCCGCGGATCTCCAGGTCCTTCATCGCCACGTACATGCCCGCGCCCATCTCCGTGTGCTGGGCGATCGTGGCGAGGCGCTCGTGGGCGGTCTCCGTGAGGGGCTTCTCCGGGGGGTACAGGAAGTACGCGTAGCCGCGCTCGCGGCCACGCCCGACCCGGCCGCGCAGCTGATGGAGCTGCGAGAGGCCGAAGTTGTCGCCGCGCTCCACGATCAGCGTGTTGGCGTTGGAGATGTCGATGCCCGATTCGACGATCGTCGTGGAGACCAGGACGTCGAACTTCTTCTCCCAGAAGTCCACGACCACCTGCTCCAGGGCCTGTTCGGACATCTGGCCGTGGGCGGTCGCGATGCGCGCCTCGGGGACGATTTCGCGCAGGCGGGCCGCCGCGCGGTCGATCGACTCCACGCGGTTGTGGATGTAGAAGACCTGGCCCTCGCGGAGGAGTTCGCGGCGGACCGCCGCGCCGATCTGCTTCTCCTCGTACGGCCCGACGAAGGTCAGGACCGGGTGGCGCTCCTCGGGGGGCGTCGTGATCGTCGACATCTCGCGGATGCCGGTGACGGCCATTTCGAGCGTACGGGGAATGGGGGTGGCCGACATCGTCAGGACGTCGACGTTGGCGCGGAGCTTCTTCAGCTGCTCCTTGTGCTCGACGCCGAAGCGCTGCTCCTCGTCGACGATGACCAGACCGAGGTCCTTGAACCTGGTCTCGGACGAGAAGAGGCGGTGCGTGCCGATGACGATGTCCACGGAGCCCTCGCGCAGGCCCTCCAGGGTCGCCTTCGACTCCGTGTCGGTCTGGAAGCGGCTGAGCGCCTTCACGCTGACCGGGAACTGGGAGTACCGCTCGGAGAACGTGCCGAAGTGCTGCTGGACGAGGAGCGTGGTGGGGACGAGGACCGCGACCTGCTTGCCGTCCTGGACCGCCTTGAACGCGGCGCGGACCGCGATCTCCGTCTTGCCGTAGCCGACGTCGCCGCAGATCAGGCGGTCCATCGGGACCGTCTTCTCCATGTCCTCCTTGACCTCGGCGATCGTGGTCAGCTGGTCGGGCGTCTCCGCGTACGGGAAGGCGTCCTCCAGTTCGCGCTGCCAGGGGGTGTCGGGGGCGAAGGAGTGGCCGGGCGCCGCCATCCGCGCGGAGTAGAGCTTGATGAGGTCCGCGGCGATCTCCTTGACCGCCTTCTTCGCGCGCGCCTTCGTCTTCGTCCAGTCGGCGCCGCCCAGCCGGTGCAGCGTCGGGGCCTCGCCGCCGACGTACTTGGTGATCTGCTCCAGCTGGTCCGTGGGGATGTAGAGCCGGTCGCCGGGCTGGCCGCGCTTGGCGGGGGCGTACTCCACGACGAGGTACTCGCGGGTCGCGCCCTGGACGGTGCGCTGCACCATCTCGATGTAGCGGCCCACGCCGTGCTGCTCGTGCACGATGTAGTCGCCGGACTCCAGCGTCAGCGGGTCGATGGTCTTGCGGCGGCGCGCGGGCATCCGCTGGCCGTCCTTGCCGGCCGCCTTCTGGCCGGAGAGGTCGGTCTCGGTGAGGACCGCGAGCTTGAGGGCCGGGTCCACGAAGCCGTAGTCGATCGAGCCGCAGGAGACGTGCACCAGCGAGGGCGTGAGCTCGCCGAGGTCGCCGTCGAGGCGGGCCGCGATGCCCTCGCCGCCGAGGACCTCGACGGTCCGGGCGGCGGGGCCGTGGGCCTCGGTGACGTAGACGGTGCGCCAGCCGTCGGCCAGCCAGCCCTTGGTGTCCGCGAGGGCCTTCGCGGTGTCGCCGCGGTACGTCTCCGGGGCGTGCATGCCGAGCTTGAGGGTGTCGTCGTCGAGCTCTTCGTCGGCGGCGAACGGGCTCACCGACCACCACATCATGTCGAGCCCGCGGGCGTGGTCCCGGACGTCCGCGATGCCCCACAGGGACGCCGCGCCCACGTCGATGGGGGCCTCGCCGCCGCCCGCCGTCGCCGCCCAGCTGGCCTGGAGGAACTCCTGCGAGGTCGCCACCAGGTCCGCGGCGCGCGTCCGCACCCGCTCCGGGTCGCAGACCACGGCCATGGCGCCCTTCGGCAGGACGTCGACGAGCAGCTCCATGTCGTCCACGAGGACGGGGGCGAGCGACTCCATGCCCTCGACCGCGATGCCCTCGGCGATCTTCCCGAGCAGTTCGCCCAGCTCGGGGTGTTGCTCGGCGAGGGCCGCGGCCTTCTCGCGCACCTCGTCGGTGAGCAGCAGCTCACGGCAGGGCGGCGCCCACAGACCGTGCTCGGCGACCTCCAGGGAGCGCTGGTCGGCGACCTTGAAGTACCGGATCTCCTCGACGTCGTCGCCCCAGAACTCCACGCGCAGCGGGTGCTCCTCGGTGGGCGGGAAGACGTCGAGGATGCCGCCGCGGACGGCGAACTCGCCGCGCTTCTCGACCAGCTCCACCCGGGAGTACGCGGCTGCCGCGAGGGCCTCCACGACCGCGTTCAGGTCCGTGCTCTGCCCGGTGCGCAGCGCCACGGGCTCCAGGTCGCCGAGGCCCTTGACCTGCGGCTGGAGGACGGAGCGGACCGGCGCGACGACCACCGAGACCGGGCCGGTCTCCGGGTCGTCCGAGCTGGGGTGCGCGAGGCGGCGCAGCACCGCGAGGCGGCGGCCGACCGTGTCGGAGCGGGGCGAGAGGCGCTCGTGCGGCAGCGTCTCCCACGACGGGAACTCGGCGACGCCGTCCGGCGGCAGGAGCGTCCGCAGCGCCGCGGCCAGGTCCTCGGCCTCCCGGCCGGTGGCCGTCACGGCCAGGACGGTGCGGCCGGACTCGCGGGCCAGCGCCGCCACCGCGAAGGGCCTGGCCGCGGGCGGGCCGACCAGGTCGACGTGCATGCGGTGGCCGTCGGTCGCGGCCTTGGCCGCTTCGGCGAGTGCCGAGTCCTTGACGACAGCGTCGAGCAGACCGTGCAGGCTCATTGAAGGCTTTCCGTCCAGATAACCGGAGTGAGTGGACAACAGACCGGAAGTGAGTGGGCAACGCGAACCGCCCGGCACGTCGCACGGGCCGGGGGTCTCCAGCGTACGACCCCGTGCTGATCGGCGCGGCCCGGTCGGCGCGAGCCCGGCGGCGGGGGCGCCGGGCGCCCTCCCGCACAATGTCCGGAAACGACCGTTCGAAAATTCTTTCTCCGGCGGGTAAACCGGCCGGGCGTCCCAGGCGTAGTGCCTTTCGAGAACCCCGAGAACCCCGAGAACGCCACCCGCACGACACGTCACGGATGCCCCACGCGCCGCACGCACCAGGAGACCACTTGACCGACGAGGAGTTCGAGGCGTTCTACGCGCGCTCCGTGAGACCGCTGGTCGGGCAGGTGTATCTGATGACGGGGGACCTCCACGAGGCGCAGGACGTGGTCCAGGAGGCGTTCGTCCGCGCCTGGGCGCGCCGCGCCCGCCTGGAGCGGGACGCCGGGCCCGAGGCGTGGGTCAGGACCGTCGCCCGGCGGCTCGCCGTCAGCCGGTGGCGGCGGCGCGGTCGGGCCGCGGACGCCTGGCGGCGCCACCACGGGGGGCTGCCCGGCACCGCGCCCGAGCCGGAACCGGGCACGGTGGCGCTGGTCGCCGCGTTGCGGCGGCTGTCCGAGCGGCAGCGGCGGGTCGCCGTTCTGCACTACGTGTGCGACCTGTCCGTGCAGCAGGTCGCCGCGGAGACCGGGATCGCGACCGGGACCGTCAAGTCCCATCTGTCCCGTGCCAGGGCGGCCCTCGCGCCGCATCTCGACGACGCGCCCCCCTCGGAGGAGCACCGTGACTGAGCCCAAGGCCCCGGCCGACGACGGCCTCGCCGACGCGCTGAAGCGGGCCGCCGCATCGGGCGGCCTGCTCGCCTCGCCGGTCCCGGCCCACCAGGTGTCCGCCCGCGGCGCCCGCCGCAGACGCCGGACCCACGCGCTGGGCGCGGCGCTCGCCGTGGTCCTGGTCTCGGGCGGCACGGCGTTCGCCGCGCTGCAGATCGGCCGAGGGAGTGACCCGGTGGGCCCCGCGGCGCCGCCGAGCCCGACGAAGTCTGCCTCCGTGCCGGGGTCGTCCCTCTCCGGGAGGTCGTCCTCGCCGACGGTGACGCCGTCCCGGACGCCGCCGTCCCTGGCACCCTCGACCTCGCTGCCGCCGACCGCGCCCACTCCGCCCACGGCGACTGCGTCGGGTGGCTGATGTTCCTGTCGTGTGCGCCGCCGCTCCACGGGGCTCCGCCCCGGACCCCCGCTCCTCAAACGCCGGAGGGGCTG
>NZ_LIPN01000369.1 GCF_001418325.1 Streptomyces atriruber
GCCCCGGTCAACGGCACCGCCCCGAGCCCCGCGCGCGCCTCCGCCGTCCCCGTCACCCCCGCCCAGCTCCTGCCCGACGTGCCCGACTTCGCGGGGCGCGAGGCCGAGGCGCGGCTGCTGACCGAGACGCTGCGCTCCGCCACGTCCGGCAGCACGATGGCCGTGGCCACGCTCACCGGACTCGGCGGCGTCGGCAAGACCGCGCTCGCGGTGCACGTCGCACACGCCTTACGGGACGAGTTCCCCGACGGGCAGCTGTACGTGGACCTGCGCGGCGCGGACCCCGCGCCCGGCGTGGACAGCGGCAGCGCGCTCACGGGGTTCCTGCGCGCGCTCGGCATCCCCGAGAGCGCCGTGCCCGACGGCATCGAACAACAGACCGCCCTCTACCGCTCGCTCCTGGCCGGGCGTCGCATGCTCGTGTTCCTCGACAACGCGCGCGACACCGCCCAGGTGCGCCCGCTGCTGCCCGGAGCCCCGGGCTGCGCCGTCCTGGTGACCAGCCGCTCGCGGACCATCACCCTGCCCGGCGCGCGCCTCGTCGACGTCGAGACGATGGACGAGCCGCAGGCCCTCGGCCTGCTCTGCGCCATCGTCGGCGCCGAGCGCGTGGCCGCCGAGCGGGATGCCGCCCGCGAACTGGTCGCCGTCTGCGGCGGGCTGCCGCTCGCCGTCCGGATCGTCGCCGCCCGCCTGGCCGCACGGCCCGGCCGCCCCATGACCGACCTCGTGGCACGGCTGCGCGACGAGCGTCGCAGGCTGGACGAGCTGCGGGTGGACGACCTGGGCGTCGAGGCGACCTTCAGGCTCGGCTACGAGGCCCTGGAGCCGGGCCTCGCCCACGCCTTCCGCATGGTCTCGCTCTGCTACATGCCCTCCTTCTGCCGCGGTGCCGCGGGCGCGCTCCTCGGCGTGGGCGACGAGGAGGCGGAGCAGCTCGTGGAGCGGCTGGTCGACGCCGGGCTCATGGAGCTGCACGGCGAGGACCGCTACCGCTTCCACGACCTGGTGCGGCTCTTCGCGCGACGGCAGTGCGAGCTGCGCGAGAGCGCGGCGGAACGCGCCGCCGCCCGGCTGCGCTTCCTCGACTACGTCCTCGCCACCGTCATCACCGCGATCCGCCGCACGAAGCCGCACAGCGTGCTGCCGAAGCTGCTGCACAGCCCCGCGTCCGCGGGCAAGGCGCTGCCCGACGAGGCCGCGGCGCACGACTGGCTGGTCGTCGCGCACTCCCGGCTGTGCGACGCCGCGGAGAACGCCCTGCGGCACCTCCCGGACGAAGCGGGGGAAGCAGGCGCGTCGGCGGAGGCCGACGGCGCGGACGGCCGGGACCCGCGCTGTCCGCCCGGCCTGCGCCCCGTCGTCGACCTGCTCACTGCCTGGTCGCACCTCGTGGCCGGGACCGCCCGCCACCGCGACCTGGAACCCCTCGCCGAACTGGCCCTGCGCACCGCCCGCAGACACGGCGACGACCGGTCGGCGGCCCGCGCCCTGCGCCTCCTCGGCGCCCCGCACTACGGCACCGAGACCTACGGCCGCGCCGAGCGGGCGCTGCGCGAGAGCCTGCACCTCGCCGCGGCCTGCGGCGACCTGCTCGTCGGCGCCGCGGGCAGCCACGAGCTGGGCATCGTCCTGATGGGCACCGGCCGCTACGCCCAGGCGCTGGAGCAACTGCGCCTCGCGTACGCCAGATTCGGCGCGCTCGGCGGGCACGACGACCGGATCCGCATCCTGTCGCACATGGCCCGTGCGTACGTCGCCCTGGGCAGACGCCCGGCGGCGGACACCGCGATCGACGAGGCGGTGCGGCAGGCCGGACGGTCGGGCAGCACGCATACCCTCGCGCACGTGTTCTACCAGGTGGGCTGCGCGCTGCTGGAGGACGGCCGGGCTGCCGCGGCGGCGGAGCAGCTGCGCGAGGCGCAGCGGCTGCACGGCAGATCCCGCAACCCGCGCTGGGAGGCGCTGTGCTGGGCCCGCCTCGCGTACTGCGAGCTGGCGCAGGGCAGGCCCGGCGAGGCCATGCGCTGCGCGGACGCGGCGCTGGCGGTCGAGGGCGAACTGGGCGACGCGTTCTGCCATGCGCTCGCGATGGCCGCGCGGGGCCGGGCGCTGCTCGCCGTCGGCGACCTCGAACGGGCCAGGGCCGCCCTGCGGATCGCGCACCGCGTCATGGAGCGGCGCGGCGCCCTGGAGGCCGACGGGATCGCTCGACTGCTCGCCGGGCTGCGGCCGAACACCCGTGTGTCCGGGCCGGTGCTGTCCGCGTCCGGCTGAGGTTTCGCGGGCCCGTCCGGGAGGGCAGCGGTGCCTGCCCTTGACGTCGCCCTTTCGTACAAGGAGAGACCCGGAGGTGCGCTCTACCGTGCCCGTATGACGTGGTGGAACTCCCTTGACCCGGCCGCGGTGACCGTTGACCCCGGTGGCCGGGAGACCGTGCGGCTTCGCGTACGCAACACGGGGGACACGGTGGAGGAGTTCCGTCTCGGGGTCGTCGGCGCCCCGGCGGGCTGGTCCCGGATCGAGCCCGACGTCCTGCGGCTCTACCCCGGCAGCGAGGGCACGGCCGAGATCTCCTTCGCGCCGCCCCGCTCGCCCGACGCGGCAGCGGGACCCACGCCGTTCGGCATCCGCGTCGAGCCCCGTGAGAACCCCGAGGCCCGGGACGTGGTCGAGGGGCAGGTCACGGTCACGCCCTTCTCGGAGATCCGCGCCGAACTGCTGCCGCCCACCATCGTCGGACGTTTCCGCGGCCGGGCCTCCCTCGCCGTGGACAACCTCGGCAACACCCCGCTGACCGCGGCCCTCACCCTCCGCGACGACGCGGGCCGCCTCGCCTACGAGGTCGAGCCCACCGCCGTACAAGTGGCCCCGGGCCGCGCCGCGTTCGCGAAGCTCACCATCCGCCCGCAGCAGGTGCTGTGGACGGGTTCCGGGCAGGCCCACCCGCTCACCGTCTCCGTGCGCCGCTCCGGCGACGAGCAGGCCCACGAGCTGCCCGGCAGCTTCGACCAGCGCCCGGTGCTGCCCCGTCGGCTGCTCGCCCTCGGCGGCGTGCTCGCGGCGCTCGCCGTCGCGGCCGTCGTGGCCTGGCTGACCTACGCGCCCGATTTCAACGGCTCGGCGCGCGAGAACCAGGCGGCCGACGCGCCCGCCGCCGTCGCGCAGGGCGGCGAGAAGGAGAAGCTCGACGAGGCCCCGCCGCCGCCCAAGGAGAAGGCGGGCGGCGGCCGGGGCGGCACGGATTCGGGGACCGGCGGCGGTGGCGAGGAGAGATCGAGCGGCGACGGCTCCGGTGGCGGCGGCTCGTCGGGCGGTGGCGGCGGCAGCGGCGAGAAGGCGGTGTCCGGCGACGGCGGCGGCGCGGCACGCACCGGCCCCCCGTGGCGGCGCGGCTACGCGTCGGACGTCGTCGTCGAGTACGCCCAGCGCCGCCTCGCCGCGCTCGGCTCGAAGAACCCCTGCACACTGACCGGCCACTGGACGCCAGGCGTCATCGACTCCAACACAGAGGCAAAACTCATCTGTTACCAGAAGGCCGTGGTCCGCACCGGCCAGAACTCCGGGAACAACACCGCCCAGATATTCGAGACGGACGAGGAGGGCACGCTGGGCCGTGCCACCCTCACCTCGCTGTGGGCACAGGGCATCCGGCCCGACGCCGTGCGCTCCGGCGCCGACAGCTGGGAGGTCGTACAGCTCCAGGCGGCGTTCTGGTGGGCCTCGCAGGCAGGCATCAGCGACAAGGACCTGGATCGCGACCGGGCGTACGCCGAGTACGGCGTCGACTACTTCAAGAACGGCCGTACCGCGCCCACCACGGCCCGGTACAACGACAACACGGCGGCTCACATCAAGGACTACCAGGCCTCCGTCGGCCTCCCGGCGACCGGCACAGCCGACAGCGCGACCCTGCAGGCCCTCGTCGGCGGCAGCGTCAACAACCCCGGCGTGACGGGGCGGTGAGCGGCATGTGGACCTCTCTCGAACCAGCGGCGACCACCGTCGAGCCCGGCGCCACCGCGAGCGTGCGGCTGCGCGTGCGCAACACCGGCGACACCGTCGAGGAGTACCGCCTCCAGGTCGTCGGCGACGCGGCGGGCTGGACCCGCGTGACCCCCGACGTGCTGCGCCTGTACCCGGGGGCGGAGGGCACCGCCCAGGTGGAGTTCGCGCCGCCCCGGACCTCGGACGCCCAGGCGGGCCCGACCCCGTTCGGCGTCCGGGTGCAGCCCCGCGAGACCCCGCACACCGTGGATGTCGCCGAGGGCCAGGTCACCGTCGGCCCGTTCGCCGAGATCCGTACGGAGCTGCTTCCGCTGGTGGTCCGCGGCCGACTGCGCGCCAAGGCGTCCGTGGCCGTCGACAACCTCGGCAACCAGCAGCTCACGGCCTCCTTCTCCGGGCGCGAGAACGGCGAGGAGCTGGAGGTCGAGTCGGAGCCCGGCTCGGTCCAGGTCGCGCCGGGGCGCGCCGGATTCGCCGATCTCAGCATCAAGCCCGGCGCGGTGAGCTGGGTCGGCGGTACCCGCAAGCACCCCTTCACGGTGTCCGTGCTGCGGGCCGGGGTGCCCGAGCCGGTGGAGCTGCGCGGCACGTACGTCCAGCCGTCGGTGATCCCGCGCTGGTTGATGGCCGTGTTCTCGGTGCTGTTTGCGCTGGGCCTGGCGTTCGCCGTGATGTGGTTCCAGCACAAGCCGGCCATGTCCACGCAGGCCAAGGAGAAGCAGGGCGAGCAGCGTGAGCTGCCGCAGGGCGACGGCATGAAGGAGGCGCCGAGTCCCTCTCCGAGCCCCTCGAAGGAGGAGGAGAAGGAGCCGGAGCAGCCCCCGCAGAAGCCGCAGAACCCGGGCGGGGGCGGCGGCGGTGGTGGGGACAAGGACGAGAAGCCCAAGGGCCCCAAGACGCACACCATCCGCAGCAGCGAGGGCAACGGCTGGTATATGGAGGTCAAGCGGGGGGCGAAGGAGGACGGCACGTACGTCGGCCAGAACCCTTCCCTCACGGACGAGTTCGGGAAGAACCAGGACTGGATCCTGCACCACTACCCCGAGTCCGACACCTACTCCATCGAGTCCGCCAATGCCCCGGGCGCGATCATCGACCAGAAGGTGGACACCAACATCGTCCAGATCTTCCACGCCCCGCGGGAGAACATCAAGAACGGCCGGCTGCCGGACAACCAGAAGTGGAAGCTGGAGCATCGTCCCGACGGGACGGTGCAGATCGTCGGCGTCCGTTCCGGCGAGTGCATCGTCGACATGCAGAACGACAAGAGCGCGGTCACGTGGAAGTGCGACGACCGCAACAGCATGGCCTGGACGATCTCCGACTGGCAGTAGCAGCGTGGCCGCGGCCGCCCCGGCACGAGTGACCGGGGCGGCCGCGGCGTGTGTCGGTCCTTACTGCCAGGGCAGGTGCGTCCCCGGCTCCAGGCGGCCCATCTTGCGGTACTCGCGCCGCGCACCGGCCCGTACGTCTGCGCCCGACACCGGGCCGCCGTGGCCCGCCGCCTGATAGGCGGCCGTCACCGCGGCCGACCGGATGGCTCCGCCGGAGAGCTCGAACTCCTTGGCGCAGGCGGTGAGTTCCGCGTCCAGGTCCGGTGCGCAGGGCGTGCCGGTCAGACAGGTCCGCCACAGGGCGAGCCGCTGTTCGACGTCCGGGAACGGGAAGTCGACGACCAGGTCGAGCCGGCGGGTGAACGCGTCGTCGATGTTGGCCCGCAGGTTGGTGGTCAGCACGGCGATCCCGTCGAAGGCCTCCAGGCGCTGCAGCAGATAGGCGCTCTCCAGGTTGGCGTACCTGTCGTGCGAGCTCTTGACCTCCGAGCGCTTGCCGAAGACGGCGTCGGCCTCGTCGAAGAGCAGCACCGCGTCCGTGCGGTCCGCCTCCACGAAGATCCGTTCCAGGTTCTTCTCCGTCTCGCCGATGTACTTGTCGACGACCGCCGACAGGTCCACCACGTAGAGGTCGAGGCCGAGTTCACCGGCGACGACCTCCGCCGACAGCGTCTTGCCGGTGCCGGAGTCCCCGGCGAACAGCGCGATGACCCCGCGCCCGCGCCCGCCGCCGGTGCGCAGCCGCCACTCGCCGAGCACCTTGTCGCGGTGCCGGGCGCGCAGCGTCAGCTCGTTGAGCAGGCCCAGCGGTTCGTCCGGGAGCACGAGGTCCGCGAAGCCCACCTCGGGCCGGATCCGCCGGGCGTGCTTGTCGAGCAGCGGCGCGGACTGCAGCCGGGCGCTGCGCTGCAGGTGCGCGACGGTCGGTGCGGTGCCGTCGAAGGCGGCCAGTTCGGCGGCGTCCCGCGCCGCGCGGCGGATCTGCGTCCCGCTGAGGCGGTACGGCGCGACGGCCTCGCCGAGGTCGAAGTCCGGCTCGTGGGCGGGGGTGTGCCGGGCGAGTTCGGTCTGCCAGGTGCGGGGTGCGTCGATGCCGTCCTGCGGCGCGTCGAGCGCGAGCAGCCCGGCGTCCGGCGCCCATCCCGGGTCGTACGGCTCGCTGCCGAAGAACACCACCGGCACGTCGCCCGCCGTCAGGGACCGCATCAGGGGTCCGGGGGCGGCGGGCAGCGGTCCCACGACGAGGGCGGCCCGCCGCAGCCGCGCCTCGCGGAGGAGCGCGACGGCGGTCGCGGCCGCGCCGTCGCCCGCCGTGCCCGTCGGCCGGTGCCACAGGACGGGCCGTCCGGCCGCCCGCAGCGCGTCCGCCACCGGTCCGGCGGCGGTGCCCTCCCTGCGCTCGCGCAGATGGACGCGGAGCGGCCGCTCGGCGGCGAGGGCGGCGATGCGGGCCGCGAGGGGGTGTGCGGGGGCAGTGTTCCCGGCGTTCCCGGCGTTCCCGGCGTCGAGCAACTCGACGTCGCAGTCGACGAGTTCCGGGTCGAGCGCGTCGTCGCCGAGCAGCTGTGCCACCACCCGCTCCGGTACGCGCAGCGCCCGCCCCGGCAGCGGCCGGTCCTCGTCCTCGACGACGATCAGTCCACCGGCCCGCAGCGGTGCCAGGGGGTGGAAGCGGCGGCGGGCGAGCGGATCGTGCGGGCCGGTGCCCGAGAGGTCCAGGGCCAGCGTGACCGTGGCGCGGCGGCGCCCGACGTCGTCGTTCAAGTACCCGTAGAGCGGCTCGAAGCGACGGTCCACGTCGGGGGCGAGGGCGGCGAGCAGGACGTGCCGGTCGAGCGCGCTGAGCCCGAACCGGCGCGCCAGCTCTTCGAGCGGGTCGGGGGAACCGTCCTCGGCCGCCTTCGTGTCCGACGCGGCGTCCGACGCCGGTGCGGGCGCTGCCTGCGGCGGGGGAGCGGTGGCCAGCCGGAGCGCCGTCTCGGGCGTCACGTACATGCCGCGCAGCGGATCCGCGGCCGTCGGGTCGTCGGCGGCGCGCCGCTCGACCAGATCCGCGACGCGGCCGCGCAGGGATTCGAGCCGCGCGGCCAGCACCTCGTGGGCGCTCGTCCCGTGGGCGCTCGCCTCGTGCGCGCTCACTTCGCTCCCGTCCCGTCGTCCCGTTGCTTGCGCAGCATGCGGGGCCGTGGTTCGCTCTGCTCCCCGTCGATGCTGCGGACGCCCACGACCGCGCCTTCCGTGACCGGCGGCGCGACGTCGTACGTGGGCGACACCGGGAACGGCACGGTGATCACCACGTCCAGGGACGGCTTGAGTTCACCGCCGAGCGCCGACCAGATGTCGGCGATGGACCGGGACTCGGGCGGCGGCACCGCGACGGACAGCGGCAGCGTGGCCTGCAGCGCGGCGAGCGCGGCGGGCAGCCGGTCCGGCGGCAGCAGCTCGTGCGCGAGCAGTGTGCCCAGAGCCGCGGAGAGCAGCCGGTGCTCGTCCTCGGGACGGTTGGTCCAGGCGGTGAGCAGGTAGGAGAGCCGGAACCAGCGGGGCGGCTGCCGTCTGCGCAGCACGATGCCGTCCGGCCCCCGCTCGGCGTACGCGCCGCGCTCGCGGCGGGCCACGTCCTCGCGTATGTCGTACAGATAGGAGTTGAGCGTCGGGGCGTTGCGCCGCGCCGCCCAGTCGCGGGTCGGCGCCTCGAAGACGACCTCGCCGGTCCCCTCCGGGAGCGCCCCGCGCAGCAGCCCGCGCAGCGCCTCGTCTACTTCGTGGATCACGGCCGGGCTCCCCGTACGGTCGATGGGAAGCAGTGCGGTCGCCGCATTAGATGTACCCCTCCCGCAGCGCGTACGCGACGGCATGCGCGCGGTTCTGCAGTTGCAGGCGCGTCATGAGCGCGTGCAGGACGTTCTTCACGGTGCGTTCGGAGTAGGCGAGTTTCTCCGATATCTGCTTGGTGTCCAGCCCCTCCGCGATCAGCCGTACCACGTCCACCTCGCGCGGCGCCATGCCCAGGGTGGGCACGAGGGTGCCGCCGGCGGACGGCGAGCCGTCGAGTGCCGAGAGCCGGAGGCGGCCGAGCTGCGTCATGAGGCGGTTGATGAGGTCGGGCGGCAGCTCGCCCTCGCCGCGCGCGGCGCTGTGCACGGCGCGCAGCAGCTTCTGCGGGGTGGCCTGGTGGCGCCAGAGGATGGCCCGCACGCCGTACTCGACGACCGCGAGCAGCTCCGGTTCGCGCAGCTCGCTGGCGATGAGCACGACGCGCTGGTCCGTGGACCGGGCCAGGCGGCGCAGTTCGCTGCCCGCCGGGTCGTCGAGCCGGTCCACGAGCATGACGGCGACGCGTTCCGGCGCGGTGGCGGGCGCGGTGCCGGGCGGCGGCGCGGGAGAGCCGTCTCCGGCGCGGTCCACCAGCTCCACGGTGGGCTGGTGCCGCAGGTGGCTGATGACCCCGGCCCGGCTGAGGGGGTCGGTGGCGTGCACGGCCACCGAGATACGTGTATCCGACACTGAAATTCCCTGTCTTCCCCCGAATAGCGACGGGCACAGGGTGCTCGGAAGCAATCAACAAATGATTGCCGATGAATCAACGGGACCGTTTACCCCTGCCGATGCGTGCGTGAAGACTGCCGGACTGGGGACTTGGAGTGCAGGGCGGGTGCAGCAGCGTTCCCCCCGGGGGGACTGCACCGGCCCAGGTTTCCCTGGTTCGGCCATGAGCCGGGGAAGCCGCGCCCGGGTTCACGTGTCCGAGACCCTGCCGTGCGCGCAGACCTGCTCCGCGACGTCGCGCAGCTTGATGTTGTTCTCCTGCGAATAGCGGCGCAGCACGTCGAAGGCCTCGTCCTCCGTGAGGTGGTGTCTGCCCATCAGGATGCCCATGGCCTCGCCGATGGTGTGCCGGGTGGACAGGGCCCGCTCCAGCTGGGCGTGCGTGCGGGCGCTGGAGAAGGCGACGGCCGCGTGCGAGGCGAGGAGCACGCCCGCCGTCTCGTCGGCCTCGGTGAAGGCGCCGGGGCGGGGGGAGTAGAGGTTCAGCGCGCCGAGGTCCTCGTCCTCGGTGAAGAGCAGGAAGCCCATCATGCTGCCGACCCCCAGCGCCCGCGCCTCCGCGGCGTACGCGGGCCAGCGCGGCTGGTCACGGGTGGCGTCGAAGATGCGGAAGACCCGCTCCCCGTTCACGTTGCGCGCGGCGTCGAAGCACGGGCCTTCCCCGTTGCGTGCCTGCAGCCGGTCGCTGTCGACGACCAGCGGGTGGGTGGGGGCGAGGGTCTCCACGTCCTTGCCGCGCAGGATCAGGATGCCCGCCGCCTCGCAGCCGTCCACCAGCTCGACGGCCGACGAGGTGATCCGCTCCAGCGTGGCGTCGACCGAGGTCTGTGCCAGGAGATCCCGCGCCATCGCCGCCATCTGCACCCCGAACCGGGCCCAGTCCACACCGTCCTCCGTTCCACGACGTCCGAGCTTCCCCCTTCTACCCAGCTTCTCGCGGGAGCCCCCGACCGCGTGCGGCCGCCCCGCTCCGTGCCTGGTCCGAGGCCGTTCGACGGGGCAAAATTCCCGAGTGTGCCCGAAGAGTTCGCTGTACGTTGTAGAGGCGCTCCGGAGACGGAGAGCGTCCCGCGGAGGCTGTGCGCCGCGTCCGACAGTTGATCACGCAACCGCAGCTCAGGCTGTGTTTTGAGGCCGACCTGAAGTGTTTCTGACGATCAGTACCACCGGTACCCCCGAACGCCCGGCCACCGACCTCGGATTCCTGCTGCACAAGCATCCCGGGAAGTCCCAGGCGTTCTCCACCTCGTACGGCACGGCGCACGTCCTGTACCCCGAGGCGACCCCCGAGCGCTGCACCGCCGCGCTGCTCCTGGAGGTCGACCCCGTCGCGCTCGTGCGGCGCGGCAAGGGCAAGAACAAGGGACGGGGCGGAGCCCCGGACGCGGCCCTCGCGCAGTACGTGAACGACCGGCCCTACGCGGCCTCGTCGCTGCTCGCCGTGGCGCTGAGCGCGGTCTTCTCCAGCGCGATGCGCGGGGTGTGCGCCGCGCGCCCCGAGCGGGCCGGGCAGCCGCTGCCGCTCCGCGTCGAGGTGCCCGCCCTGCCCGCGACCGGCGGCGCCGAGCTGGTGCGGGCGCTCTTCGGGCCGCTCGGCTGGACGGTGGCGGTGACGCCGGTCCCGCTGGACATGCGGTTCCCCGAGTGGGGCGACTCGCGGTACGTACAGCTCGTGCTCGAAGCGCCCGAAGGGACGCTGACGCTCGGCGAGGCGCTGCGGCACCTGTACGTGCTGCTGCCCGTCCTCGACGACGCCAAGCACTACTGGGTCTCGCCGGACGAGGTCGACAAGCTGCTGCGGGCCGGTGAGGGATGGCTCGCGGACCACCCGGAGCAGCAGCTCATCACCAGCCGCTATCTGGCGCGGCGCCGGTCCCTGACCCGGGAGGCCGCGGAGCGGCTCGAACTGGTGCGGCTCGCCGACGCGGACGACACGGACGTCGAGGAGATCGACAACGCCGTCGACGAGGAGTCCGACACCGAGGAGCGTCCGGTGCCGCTCGCCGTGCGGCGCCGCGCCGCGATCCTCGCCGCGCTCACGGACGCGGGCGCCTGCCGGGTGCTCGACCTGGGCTGCGGCCAGGGCCAGCTGGTCCAGGAGCTGCTCAAGGACGTCCGGTTCACGGAGATCGTCGGGGTCGACGTGTCCATGCGCGCGCTGACCGTCGCCTCGCGGCGGCTGGGGCTCGACCGCATGGGCGAGCGCCGGGCCGGGCGCGTCACGCTCCTGCAGGGCTCGCTCGCGTACACCGACAAGCGGCTCAAGGGGTACGACGCGGCCGTGCTCAGCGAGGTGATCGAGCACCTCGACCTGGCCCGCCTGCCCGCCCTGGAGTACGCGGTGTTCGGCTCCGCACGGCCCCGCACGGTCCTCGTGACGACGCCGAACGTCGAGTACAACGTCCGCTGGGAGTCGCTCCCCGCGGGCCGTGCCCGCCACGACGACCACCGCTTCGAGTGGACGCGCGAGGAGTTCCGCGCCTGGGCCCACGAGGTGGCCGAACGGCACGGGTACGGAGTGGAGTTCGTCCCGGTGGGCGACGAGGACCCCGAGGTGGGACCGCCCACGCAGATGGCCGTGTTCACGCAGGCGGCCGAGGGAGACCGGACCGCCGACAAGGACCAGATCGACAAGAAGAAGAAGGAGGAGCAGGCCGCATGACGAACGACACCCGTACCACCGATGCCGCACGGACCCTCGCCGTCACCGACCTGTCCCTCGTCGTCCTCGTCGGCGCCACCGGCTCCGGCAAGTCCACCTTCGCGCGCAGGCACTTCAAGGAAACCCAGGTCATATCCAGCGACTTCTGCCGCGGGCTCGTCGCCGACGACGAGAACGACCAGAGCGCCAGCCGCGACGCCTTCGACGTCCTGAACTACATCGCGGGCAAGCGCCTGGCCGCGGGCCGCCGCACGGTCATCGACGCGACGAGCGTGCAGAGCGACAGCCGCAAGCAGCTGATCGAGCTGGCCCGGCAGTACGACGTGCTGCCCATCGCCATCGTGCTCGACGTGCCCGAGGAGGTCTGCGCCGCGCGCAACGCCGGGCGTCCGGACCGCGCGGGCGTGCCGCGCCGCGTCATCCAGCGCCACCAGCGCGAACTGCGGCGCTCCTTGCGGCACCTGGAGCGCGAGGGCTTCCGGAAGGTGCACGTGCTGCGCGGGGTCGAGGAGATCGACGCCGCCACCATCGTCACCGAGAAGCGGTACAACGACCTCACCCACCTCACAGGCCCCTTCGACATCGTCGGTGACATCCACGGCTGCGCCGCCGAGTTGGAGACCCTGCTCGGCAAGCTCGGATATGTGGACGGCGTCCACCCGGAGGGCCGCACGGCCGTGTTCGTCGGCGACCTCGTCGACCGCGGCCCGGACACCCCCGGCGTCCTGCGGCGCGTGATGTCGATGGTCGCGGGCGGCACCGCGCTGTGCGTGCCCGGCAACCACGAGAACAAGCTCGGCCGCCACCTCAAGGGCCGGGGCGTCCAGCACACCCACGGACTCGCCGAGACCGTCGAGCAGTTGTCGGCGGAGAGCGAGGAGTTCCGCACGCAGGTGCGGGAGTTCGTCGACGGCCTCGTCTCGCACTACGTCCTCGACGAGGGGCGCCTCGTCGTCTGCCACGCCGGTCTGCCCGAGAAGTACCACGGCCGCACCTCCGGCCGGGTGCGCTCGCACGCCCTGTACGGCGACACCACCGGCGAGACCGACGAGTTCGGCCTGCCGGTGCGCTACCCCTGGGCGGAGGAGTACCGCGGCAAGGCCGCGGTGGTCTACGGCCACACCCCGGTGCCCACCGCGACCTGGCTCAACAACACCATCTGCCTGGACACCGGCGCCGTCTTCGGCGGCAGGCTGACCGCGCTGCGCTGGCCGGAGCGCGAACTCGTCGACGTACCGGCGGAACGCGTCTGGTACGAACCGGCCAGG
The DNA here is from genome assembly GCF_001418325.1 of Streptomyces atriruber. Taxonomy (GTDB): domain Bacteria; phylum Actinomycetota; class Actinomycetes; order Streptomycetales; family Streptomycetaceae; genus Streptomyces; species Streptomyces atriruber. Next base: position 12,822 of record NZ_LIPN01000369.1, read on the forward strand.
CCGCTGCGCACCGAGGCACCGGGCGGCCACGACGGTCGGCCGCTCGACCTGAACGACGTGCACGGCCGCCGCGCGGTGGAGACGCGGCACGCGGGGCGCGTCGCCGTGCGCGAGGAGAACGCGGCCGCGGCCCTGGAGGTCATGAGCCGCTTCGCCGTCGACCCCCGGCTGCTGCCGTACCTGCCGCCGACCATGGCCCCGACGGCCACCTCCCGGCGCGAGGGGTACCTGGAACACCCCGAGGAGGCCTTCGCCGCGTACGCGGCGGACGGCGTCGGCCGGGTCGTGTGCGAGGAGAAGCACATGGGCTCGCGCGCGGTGGTGCTGGTCTGCCGCGACGCGGACACGGCCCGCGAGCGGTTCGGGGTCGGGGGCACCTCCCACGCCGTTTCGGGCAGTGGGGGAGGCCCCACCGGGTCCCTGTGCACCCGCACCGGACGCCCCTTCTTCGACGACCCCGCCGTCACCGAGCAGATCCTCGGCCGGGTGCGCGACGCCGTCACCGAGGCGGGCCTGTGGGAGGAGCTGGCGACGGACTGGCTGCTGCTCGACGCGGAGCTGATGCCGTGGTCGCTGAAGGCGTCCGGGCTGCTCCGCACGCAGTACGCCGCCGTGGGCGCCGCCTCCGGCGCCGTCTTCCCCGGCGCGATCGAGGCCCTGGAAGCGGCGACGGCGCGGGGCGTCGACGCGGGCGAGCTCCTGGACCGGCAGCGGGAACGCGCGGCGGACGCCGCCGCGTTCACCGACGCCTACCGCCGCTACTGCTGGCCGACCCAGGGCCTGGAGGGCGTGCGCCTCGCGCCGTTCCAGATCCTGGCCGTCCAGGGCCGCAGCCTCGCCGCGCTCCCGCACGACGAGCAGCTGGCCCTGATCGACCGCATGGTGGAGCACGACAGCAGCCAGGGCTCCGACCTGCTGCAGACCACCCGCCGTCTCTACGTGGACACGGCCGACCCGGAGTCGGTCGGCGCGGGCGTCGACTGGTGGCTGGAGATGACCAGCCGCGGCGGCGAAGGCATGGTGGTCAAGCCGGTGGAGGCGCTGGTCAGGAACGCGCGGGGGCGGCTCGTCCAGCCCGGCATCAAGTGCCGGGGCCGCGAGTACCTGCGGATCGTCTACGGCCCGGAGTACACGCGCCCGGAGAACCTGGCGAAGCTGCGCGACCGCTCCCTCGGTCACAAGCGCTCCCTCGCCATCCGCGAGTACGCACTCGGTCTGGAGGCCCTGGACCGCCTCGCCGAGGGCGAGCCGCTGTGGCGCGTGCACGAGGCGGTGTTCGCGGTCCTCGCCCTGGAGTCGGAGCCGGTGGATCCCCGGCTTTAGCCAACGGTGCGCGTCGGCCGCCCGGCCGGGGAAAGATGGACCCCATGGGATTCCATGTCGACTCCGAGGCCGGGCGGCTGCGCCGCGTCATACTGCACCGCCCCGATCTGGAGCTCAAGCGGCTGACTCCGAGCAACAAGGACGCCCTCCTCTTCGACGACGTCCTGTGGGTGCGCAGGGCCCGTCAGGAGCACGACGGGTTCGCGGACGTGCTGCGCGACCGGGGGGTGGAGGTCCATCTCTTCGGCGACCTGCTGACCGAGACCCTGGACGTGCCGGCGGCCCGCCTCCTCGTCCTGGACCGCGTCTTCGACGAGAAGGAGTACGGGCCGCTCGCCACCGACCACTTGAGGGCCGCGTTCGAGACCATGCCGTCCGCCGAGCTCGCCGAGGCGCTGGTCGGCGGGATGACGAAGCGGGAATTCCTGGAGCGGCACGCCGAACCGACGTCCGTGCGCTTCCACTGCATGGACCTGGACGACTTCCTGCTCGGCCCGCTGCCCAACCACCTCTTCACCCGTGACACCTCCGCCTGGATCTACGACGGCGTCTCGATCAACGCGATGCGCTGGCCCGCCCGGCAGCGCGAGACCGTCCACTTCGAGGCGATCTACCGGCACCATCCGCTGTTCCGCGCCGAGGAGTTCAACGTCTGGTCACGGGGCCAGGCGGACTATCCCTCGACCATCGAGGGCGGCGACGTCCTGGTGATCGGCAAGGGGGCGGTGCTCATCGGCATGAGCGAGCGCACCACGCCGCAGGCCGTCGAGATGCTCGCGCACAAGCTGTTCGCGGCGGGCTCGGCGCAGACCATCGTGGCCCTCGACATGCCGAAGCGGCGTGCGTTCATGCACCTCGACACGGTGATGACGATGGTCGACGGCGACACCTTCACGCAGTACGCGGGCCTCGGCATGCTCCGCTCGTACACCATCGAGCCGGGCGTGGGGGAGCGCGAGCTGAAGGTCACCGACCATCCGCCCGAGCACATGCACCGCGCCATCGCCGCCGCGCTCGGCCTCGACGGCATCAGGGTCCTCACGGCCACGCAGGACGTGCACGCGGCCGAGCGCGAGCAGTGGGACGACGGCTGCAACGTCCTCGCGGTGGAGCCGGGCGTCGTCGTCGCGTACGAGAGGAACTCGACGACCAACACGCATCTGCGCAAGCAGGGCATCGAGGTGATCGAGATCCTGGGGAGCGAGCTGGGGCGCGGCCGGGGCGGGCCGCGGTGCATGAGCTGTCCGGTGCAGCGCGACCCCGTGCCCGGGATGTAGGCCCCGGCGGGGGCTCTGTATATAAATGTGGCACGTCGTATATAGTTTCAATGTCAACGTGTCCCGTACCCCCATCCCGCACTCCTGGAGCGCCTCATGGCCACAGACCTCACCGGCCGCCACTTCCTCAAGGAGCTGGACTTCACCGCCGACGAGTTCCGCGGTCTGATCGAGCTGGCCGCCGAGCTGAAGGCGGCCAAGAAGGCCGGGACCGAGGCGCCGCGGCTGCGGGGCAGGAACATCGCGCTGATCTTCGAGAAGAGCTCGACGCGGACGCGCTGCGCCTTCGAGGTGGCCGCCGCGGACCAGGGGGCCTCGACGGTGTACATCGACCCGTCCGGCTCGCACATCGGCAAGAAGGAGTCGTCGAAGGACACCGCACGAGTGCTCGGCCGGATGTTCGATGCCATCGAGTTCCGCGGGGATGCGCAGGACACGGTCGAGACGCTCGCCGCGCACGCGGGCGTGCCCGTCTACAACGGCCTGACCGACGAGTGGCACCCCACCCAGATGCTCGCCGACGTGCTCACGATGACCGAGCACTGCGCCAAGCCCCTCACCGGCATCTCCTTCGCCTATCTGGGCGACGCCCGCTTCAACATGGGCAACTCGTACCTGGTCACCGGCGCCCTGCTCGGCATGGACGTGCGCATCGTCGCCCCCGAGGCCTACTGGCCGGCCCCGGAGGTCGTCGCGCGGGCCCGCGAGCTCGCCCAGGTCAGCGGCGCCCGCCTGACGCTCACCGAGGACGTCGCGGAGGGCGTCAGGGGCGCCGACTTCGTCGGCACCGACGTATGGGTGTCGATGGGGGAGCCGCAGGAGGTCTGGGCCGAGCGCATAACTGCCCTCGTGCCCTACGCGGTGACGATGGACGTCCTGCGCGCCACGGGCAACGCCGACGTAAAGTTCTTGCACTGCCTGCCCGCCTTCCACGACCTCGGCACCAAGGTCGGCCGCGAGGTCCACGAGGCGTACGGCCTGGAGTCGCTGGAGGTCACCGACGAGGTCTTCGAGTCGGCGCACTCCGTCGTCTTCGACGAGGCCGAGAACCGGATGCACACGATCAAGGCGATCCTGGTGGCCACCCTCGCCTGACGCCCGGCCGAACGGGCACCCCCCCACGAAACGCGCACCACCGCACCACCCGCACCACGCACCACCAGAAACGAGAACCACCCCATGAGCCCTACGCGTACCAACGGGCTTCGCATCAAGTCGCCCGACCAGCTCGTCGCCGAATCGGGCGCGGACCTCGAAGGCCACGGCCTGAGGCGCACCATGGGGCTCTTCCAGCTCGTGTGTTTCGGTGTCGGCGCGATCGTCGGCACCGGCATCTTCGTCGGCCTCTCCGACTCCGTCGCCGAGGCCGGCCCCGCCGTCGCCATCTCCTATGTCCTCGCGGCGGTGACCTGCATCTTCACCGCGTTCTCGTTCGCCGAGCTGGGCGGCGCGATCCCGGTCTCCGGCAGCTCGTACTCCTTCGCGTACGCCTCGCTGGGCGAGCGCACGGCGTTCCTCGTCGGCTGGTGTCTGCTCCTGGAGTACGGCGTCTCGGTCTCCGCGGTCGCGGTCGGCTGGAGCCAGTACCTGAACGAGCTGCTGCACAGCCTCACCGGCTGGGAGCTGCCCACCGCGCTGTCCGCGGGGCCCGGCGAGGGCGGTGTGGTGAACCTGCCCGCCGTGGTCGTCATCCTGCTGGCCGCCGTGCTCCTGGTGCGTGGCATCCGGGAGAGCGCGGGTGCCACGGCCGCCATGGCGGTCCTGAAGATCGGCATCCTGCTGCTCTTCCTGGCCGTCGCGTTCACCGCGTTCGAGGACGGCAACCTCACGCCCTTCGCGGGCGCGGGCGTCTCCGGCATCACCGCCGGTGCCTCGCTCGCCTTCTTCTCCTTCATCGGCTTCGACGCCGTCACCACGGCGGGCGAGGAGGTGAAGAACCCGCGGCGCAACATTCCGCTCGCCATCCTCATCTGCATCGGCGTCGTCACCCTCCTCTACGTCGCCGTGGCGCTCGCGGCCATCGGCGCGCTCGGCCCGGACGCCGTCGCCGACAAGCCCGCCGCGCTCTCGCTCGTCGTCGACCAGGTCACCGACTCGACCGTCGGCGGCGGCATCATCGCCTTCGGCGCGGTCGTCGCCATCGCCTCCGTGGTGCTCGCCGTGATGTACGGCCAGACCCGCATCCTGATGTCGATGTCCCGCGACGGCCTGATGCCGCGCGTCTTCGAACGCGTCTCGCCGCGGACCAGGACCCCCGTCGCCAACACCTGGATCGTCGCGGCGGTCGTCGCCGTGCCCGCCGCCTTCTCCTCGCTCGACGTGGTCGTCAACCTGACCACCATCGGCACCCTGGCGATCATGGTCGTGGTGAATGTCGCGGTGATCGCGCTGCGCCGCTCCGCCCCGGATCTGCGGCGCACCTTCCGGGTGCCGTGCCACCCGGTCAGCCCGCTCCTCGGGGTCGGCTGCTGCCTCTATCTGATCTGGGGCACGGGCCGGACGACCTGGCTGCAGTTCGCCGTGTTCCTCGCGGTGGGCGCGGTGGTCTACGCGCTCTACGGCCGCGGCCACTCGCGGCTCGGCCGGGGCGAGGTGCCCGTCAGTGCCGGTGCGGGGGCCGCGCCGGAAGCGTGAACCAGACGGCCTTGCCGGACGCGGTGGTGCGGTGGCCGCAGGAGGAGCTGAGGGTGCGGATCAGGAGCAGGCCGCGCCCGTGCTCCTGCCAGGGGTCCGGCTCGCCGTGCGGGCCCGGGTCGGTGAGGTCGCCGGGCGGCTGCGGATTGGAGTCGTGCACCTCGACCTGACAGCCGGTCGGCAGCAGCTCGATCACCAGCTCTATCGGGTCCTGCCCCGCGGTGTGCTCGACGGCGTTCGCGACCAGCTCCGCGGTGAGGAGCTCGGCGGTGTCGGTGTCGGCGGTCGACTCGATGTCGGTCAGCGCCGTACGGACCAGGGCGCGTGCGACGGGCACGGCTGCCGTGGTGTGCGGCAGTGCGATGCGCCAGGAGGCGGGGGAGGAAGGCTCGTGCAAGGCGGGTCCGTTCAGGGCAGCAGGTGGCGGTCCTGCTTTCAACCGTACGAATCTTAAGCGTTATGTCGACAGGGGCGACGGTCGGGCATTTCCGGGACGTCCGACCCTGTGGTGCCCCAGGTGACAAGACGCGCATTTCGGTATTTCCGTTCCCTTGCGAGACGGTCGTCGACCGGCGTATCGCGCACTCATGACGACAGTCACAGAACGGTGATAACTTCGAGAGGTAGCCAGTCACCTCAGGCCGAGGAGGCCGCACCTCATGAGTCCCTTCACCGGCTCCGCGACCCGCACTCCCGACTGGCGGCACCTGCGCCTCGCCGTCGACGAAGGGGTCGCCACGGTCACCCTCGCCCGCCCCGACAAGCTCAACGCGCTCACCTTCGGTGCCTACGCCGACCTGCGCGACCTGCTCGCCGAGCTCTCCCGCGACAAGTCCGTGCGCGCCCTCGTGCTCGGCGGGGAGGGCCGCGGCTTCTGCTCGGGCGGCGACGTCGACGAGATCATCGGCGCCACGCTCGCCATGGACACCTCCCAGCTCCTCGACTTCAACCGCATGACGGGCCAGGTCGTCCGCGCCATCAGGGAGTGCCCCTTCCCGGTGATCGTCGCCGTGCACGGGGTGGCGGCGGGCGCCGGCGCGGTGCTCGCCCTCGCCGCGGACTTCCGCGTCGCCGACCCCTCGGCGCGGTTCTCCTTCCTCTTCACCCGGGTCGGCCTCTCCGGCGGCGACATGGGGGCCGCCTACCTCCTGCCGCGCGTCGTCGGACTCGGCCACGCCACCCGGCTGCTCATGCTCGGCGAACCGGTCCGCGCCCCCGAAGCCGAACGGATCGGCCTGATCAGCGAGCTGACGGAGGAGGGCAGGGCCGCGGAGGCCGCGCAGGCCCTGGCCCACCGCCTCGCCGAAGGCCCCGCCCTCGCGTACGCGCAGACCAAGGCGCTCCTCACGTCGGAGCTCGACATGCCGCTGGCCGCCGCCATCGAACTGGACGCCTCGACGCAGGCCCTGCTGATGAACGGCGAGGACTACGCGGAATTCCACGCGGCCTTCACGGAGAAGCGCCCGCCGAAGTGGCAGGGGCGGTGACCGTGGAAACCTCCGTCACCCCCTCCGCCGCGGGGCGGGCCCACCGGATCGCCGTCATCGGCGGCGGCCCCGGCGGGCTCTATGCCGCCGCGCTGCTCAAGCGCCTCGACCCGACCCGCGAGGTCACCGTCTGGGAGCGCAACGCGCCCGACGACACCTTCGGCTTCGGCGTCGTCCTCTCCGACGAGACCCTCGGCGGCATCGAGCACGCCGACCCCGCCGTCTACGCCGCGCTCCAGGCGGAGTTCGTGCGCTGGGACGACATCGACATCGTGCACCGCGACCGGCGGCACACCTCCGGCGGCCACGGCTTCGCGGCGCTCGGCAGGCGCAGGCTCCTGGAGATCCTGCACGACCGCTGCCGGGACCTCGGCGTCGAGCTCCGCTTCCGCACCGAGGCGCCGCCCGCCGCCGCGCTCTCCGCGGAGTACGACCTGGTGGTCGCCGCGGACGGCGTGCACAGCCTCACCCGCGAGGCGCGGGCCGACGTCTTCGGGCCCGCCATCACGACCCACCACTGCCGCTACATCTGGCTCGCCGCCGACTTCGCCTTCGACGCGTTCCGCTTCGAGATCGCCGAGACCGAGCACGGCGTGCTGCAGCTGCACGGCTATCCGTTCTCGCCGCACGAGTCGACCGTCATCGTCGAGATGCGCGAGGAGGTCTGGGAGGCCGCGGGCTTCGCGGAGCTCGACGAGCGGGAGTCCACCGAACGCTGCGCCAAGATCTTCGCGGACGCGCTCGGCGGCCGCCCCCTGCGCGGCAACAAATCCACCTGGATCAACTTCCGCACGGTCACCAACTCCCGCTGGTCCGACGGCAACACGGTGCTGCTCGGCGACGCCGCGCACACCGCGCACTTCTCCATCGGCTCGGGCACGAAGCTCGCCGTCGAGGACGCCCTCGCGCTCGCCGCCTGCCTGGAGGAACAGCCCGACATCCCGGCCGCGCTCCAGGCGTACGAGACCGAGCGCCGCCCCGTCGTCGCCTCCACGCAGCGCGCCGCCCGCGCCAGCCTGGAGTGGTTCGAGCGGCTCCCCGACTACCTGGACCAGCCGCCCCGCCAGTTCGCGTTCAACCTCCTCACCCGCAGCCGCCGCGTCACCCACGACAACCTCCGGCTGCGCGACGCGGACTTCACCCGTTCCGTCGAGCGGGACTTCGGCTGCCCGGACGGCACCCCGCCGATGTTCACGCCCTTCCGGCTGCGCGACCTGACCCTGCGCAACCGCGTCGTCGTCTCACCGATGGACATGTACTCCGCGGTGGACGGCGTCCCCGGCGACTTCCACCTGGTGCACCTGGGCGCACGGGCGCTGGGCGGCGCGGGCCTGGTCATGACCGAGATGGTGTGCGTCAGCGAGCGCGGCCGCATCACACCGGGCTGCGCCGGGCTCTACACCGACGAACAGGCCGACTCCTGGCGCCGCGTCACCGACTTCGTCCACGCGCAGGCACCCGGCACGGCGATCGGCCTCCAGCTCGGCCACTCCGGCCGCAAGGGCTCCACCAAGCTGATGTGGGAGGGCATCGACGAGCCGCTGCCCGACGGCAACTGGCCGCTCGACGCCGCCTCGCCGCTCCCGTACCGGCCGGACAGCCAGACCCCGCGCGAACTCTCCCGCGCGGGACTGACGGAGATCCGCGAACAGTTCGTCGACGCGGCCCGCCGCGCCGACCGCGCCGGGTTCGACCTCCTCGAACTCCACTGCGCCCACGGCTATCTGCTCTCCGGCTTCCTCTCCCCGCTCACGAACCACCGCACGGATGCCTACGGCGGCGACCTGTCGGGCCGCCTCCGCTTCCCCCTCGAAGTCTTCGACGCGGTGCGGGAGGTGTGGCCCGAGGGCAGGCCCATGACGGTCCGCATCTCCGCCACCGACTGGGCCGACGGCGGCACCACCGCCGAGGACGCCGTCGAGATCGCCCGCGCGTTCGCGGCCCACGGCGCCGACGCGATCGACGTCTCGACCGGCCAGGTCGTCTCCCACGAACGCCCCGCGTACGGCCGCTCCTACCAGACGCCGTACGCCGACCGCATCCGCAGCCTCACCGGCATCCCGGTGATCACCGTCGGCG
>NZ_LIPN01000037.1 GCF_001418325.1 Streptomyces atriruber
GGTGGGGGCGGCGGCTCTGGCCGCCGTTGCCAGGGACGCGCGGGCCCGTTCGCCCGCGGGGGTGAGGCGCGGCGTGCGGCGGAGTCGGCGCGTGGCCGCGCGCAGCGCGTCGTACGGGCCGCCGGGGAAGCGGCCGATGAGGACCGCGAGGAGACCGATCACCGCGGCCGCCACACCGCCCCGCGTCCCCGCGTCCAGGCCGACCAGGAGGGCCGCCGCGGCCAGGGCGCCGAGGACGCTGTCCGAGCCGAGGACCACGATCGCGGCGAACCACAGGAGGCCGCGGACGGGGTCGTACGCCCCCGCGTCGAACGCCCGTTGGCCCATGGCGAGCATCCCGCCGCCGAGCGCCGCGAGCGCCGCCCCGGTGCCGAAGGCGGCCAGTTTGAGCGCCGGGACCGGCACCCCCGCCGCCGCCGCGCCCGCCTCATGGTCCCGCATCGCCGCGAGCGCCCGCCCCGTACGGCCCCGGCGCAACGCCGTGACCAGGACCAGCGCCCCGGCCAGCAGGACGAGTTCGAGGACGTAGTACGCGCGGTCGCCCGCGAAGCCCGCGGGGCGGTCCAGGGTCAGGCCCGACGTCGCGTACGGCTGGGTGAAGACGAAGCGGCTGACGCCCACGCCGACCGCGAAGGTCGCGAGCGCCAGGGCCAGGCCGTGCCGGCTGATCGCGGGCCGGCCGGTGAGCAGCCCCAGGGGCGCGACGAGGAGGACCGCCACGATCAGGGCGGGCAGGTGCGGGAGCGCGGGGAAGCCGGGGAAACGGCCTGCCGCCAGGAGGGCCGTGAACAGGGCGCCCAGGCCCGCGTACGCCGCCTGGCCGAGCGAGATCTGACCGCCCCTGCCCGTGACGATCACCAGCGACAGCAGGATCACCGCAAGGGCCGGGACCTGGACCGCGGTCGTCAGGTCCGAGCCCGCGAAGCCGAGCGGCAGCAGGAAGAGCACCGCCGCCACGATCCAGGCGCCCGAGGGCGTCGGGACGCGGGCCGTCGCGGTGCGGGGCAGCGCGTCCTTGGTGCCGACGCCCGGCAGGATCAGCGCCGCGACCAGCAGGGCGATCACGAAGAGGTTCGCGCTCGCGGTCTGCAGGAGCTGCTCCGGCCGCCCACCGGGGTGCAGGCGCGTCAGCTGGCTCTGTGCCACGCCCAGGCCGAGGGCGACCGCCACGGCGACGGGCAGGCTGCGCATGCCGGCCACCACGGCCACCGCCACCACCTCCATGACCAGCAGCGGCATGCCGTACGGGTCGAGGCGTACGTAGGGGGCGAGCAGGACGCCGGTGAGGCCCGCGGTGAACGAGCCGAAGGTCCAGCCGGCCGCGGCCACCCGGTCCGCGTCGATGCCGGAGAGCACGGCGAGGCCTCGGTTGTCGACGACCGCGCGCAGCTCGCCGCCGAACCGGGTCCAGCGGGTCAGCGCGGCCACCGCGACGGCGAGGGCGACGGCCGCGCCCAACTGGGACCAAGGGTCGGCGGAGAGCAGCTCCGGCGCGTCGTCACGGGCGCCCGGACCCCAGCAGAGGGCCGCCCCGCCGACGAGCAGGACGAAGAGGCCGATCGAGGCGACCAGGGTCTGCGCCGGATCTCCCCCGGAACCGGCCGCCTGGGGCGAACCCCGCCCGTGTACCGCCAGCGGACGGAAGACCGCGCGGTCGAGCAGCAGGCCGATGCCGGGCGCGACCAGGAGCAGGGTGACGGCCGCGGCGAGGGGGAGCGGCCAGTGCCATTCGACCGTCAGCTGGCGCAGGGCGTAGGCGCAGAGCATGGCGATCGCGCCGTGCGCGAAGTTGAGGACGCCGGTGGCGCGGTAGGTGACGATCAGTCCGATGCCGGTGAGGGCGGCCGCGCTGCCGACCGAGAGCCCGGCCAGCGTGAGGTCGTAGCTCAGGGATGCCACCGGGTCAGTGCTCCGGGGCGGGCACGGGGCCGGACGACGGATCGCCGGGCTCCGGAGGGCGCCGCGGTTCGCAGATCGGGCACGGGGCGAGAGCCTGTGCCGACAGGACCGTGGCGTCCGCGGGGACCGCCTCCGGTTTGCCCGCGACCAGCGCGCAGTCCGCACGGTGCCAGAGCGTTCCGCCGGGGACCATGAGGAGCGTGCCGTCGCCCGCCGCGGGAGCCGGGGTCCGCTCCCCGGCCGCCACGGGCTCCGTGGCGACCAGGAGTCCGTACAACTCCTCGACGCACGCCGCCGCGAGGGCGCTCCTGCCGTGGGTGAGCAGCAGTGCGCCCGCGACGATCAGCGCGGCGCCCGGCACCGTGCAGGACGCGAGGTAGGGCAGCTGCCGCTCGGCGAACCGTTCCCCCGAGACGCCGTACCAGCCGATCACGCAGAGCACGGCACCGGCGGCGAGCGAGGCGAAGGCCGCCCACAGCACGGGGTGCACGGCGCGCAGGCGTGCCGGGCCGGACGCACCGGTCGTCCGAGCTGTCCGATCCGCCCGCATCGAGGCCCCCTGGGACACGTCGTCGGTCACATCAGTGACGTCGGTGGGCTGTCCATGTCAGCCGATGGATTGCACTATGCCTTCTGGAAGCCGACCCTGAAAGCTCCGGGCCCGCACGGTCCGGACCGATACCCGGTGGTGAGCCAGATGGTTCTCGGGAGCAGCCCAAGGCGGGGGACGTACCGCGGGCGGGGAAGGGCGCGGAGCGCGGTGCTGGCGGCCGCCGCGGTCCTGCTGATCGGACCGGCCGCCGTGGCCTGCGGCGACGACAGCGGGGGCGGGGACGCCGCCACACCGCCCGAGCCGTCCGTGGAGAAGACCACCGAGCCCGCCGAGAAGGGCGGTTCCGCCTCCGCGTCCGCCCCCGCCGACCCGGCGGCAGCGAAGAAGGAGGTCACGGAGAACTGGGAGAAGTTCTTCGACCCGAAGACGTCGCTGAAGGAGAAGGAGACCGTTCTGGAGAACGGCGCCGAGATGCGCGACGTCCTGGAGAGCTTCAGCGGCGACGAGCGGGGCAAGCAGGTCGCGGCGGACGTGACGAAGGTCGGGTTCGGCTCGGCGACGGAGGCCGACGTGACGTACGCGCTGACGCTGAAGGGCGCCACCGCGCTGCCCGACGCCTCGGGCACGGCCGTCGACGAGGACGGCACCTGGAAGGTCTCCGTCAAGACCCTCTGTGCCCTGGTGAAGCTGAGCGGGAATGCGTCGCCCGGTCCGGGCTGCTGAAGCGCTGCTCGTCGTCGCGGTCCTGATGGCGGGCGCGGCCTGCGGGAGCCGGCTGCCCGAGAGCGACTTCGAGCGGCGCGGCACGGCGCGGGCCCCCGTCGGGGGAGCGCCGGTCAGGGTCGGCATCATCACCAGCGCGACCAGTCCGGTCGGCGGGGCCGCGTTCACCGGGCCGCGCGACGGGGCCAAGGCCTACTTCGACCGGCTGAACGAGCGCGGCGGCATCGGGGGCCGCAAGGTCGAGGTGCGCACCTGCGACGACGGCGGCAGCGGCGTCGGCAACAACGACTGCGTGCACCGGCTCGTCGAGGAGCAGCAGGTCGTCGCGCTCGTCGCCACGTCCGCCCTGGACTACGCGGGCGCGGCCCGTGTCTCGCGCGCGGGCGTGCCCGACATCGGGGGACAGCCCATCGGGCCCGCGTACGACACGTATCCGCATCTGTACGGGATCTACGGCAGCCTCGCCCCGCGCAACGGCAAGCCGGGCTGGGACGGCAAGCTGTACGGCGGGACCGAGGTCTACCGCTACTTCAAGCGGGAGCAGGGCGCGCGGACCGCCGCCGTCGTCTCCTACAACCAGGCCGCGTCCGCCGCGTACGCCCGGCTCGTCACCCGGGGCCTGAAGGCCGAGGGCTACGAGGTGGTCACCGAACAGGTCGACTTCGCGCTGCCCAACTTCCGGGCCGCCGCGGCCGACCTGAAGGAGCAGGGCGCCGACCTGGTCTTCGACGCGATGGACACGCACGGCAACGCCCGGCTGTGCGAGGCGATGGACGACGTCGGCGCGAAGGTCACCGCCAAGGTCACCAATGTGCAGAACTGGACCTCGACCGTCGGCGACGACTACAAGGACGCGCCCCGCTGCCGCAACGCCCTGTGGGCCACCGGGTCGAGCAGGAACTACGAGGACACCGATCATCCGGCCGTGCGGGAGTTTCGCGCGGCCCTGCGCGGCAAGGCGCTCTCCCAGTGGCAGCTGGAGGGCTGGGCCGCCGCCATGTGGTTCACCGACGCCGCGAAGTCCTGCCTGAGCGGCAGCGGCGGGGACGTCACGCGCGCGTGCGTGGACCGTTTCATGGGCCGGTACGAGCCGTATTCCGCGCGGGGACTGCTGGTGCCCGTGACGTTCGAGCGCCGGGCGGAGCCGCCGGGGACACGCAGGACGTGTGTGTCCGTCGCCCGCTGGAAAGACGGTGACGGCTGGGTCACTCAGAGCGGTGACATGGACGACAACTGCTTCGTCGTACCCCAGCTCGCCTACCAGCCTTGATGCGGGGAGTCGCAAAAAGGTTCCCATTCTTGGCTACCGATCACGCATCTGTTCGGGAACAGGATGGTGAGGAAACCCAACCCTTGGCCAGGAATCCCCGTCTAACCCTGCGGTAGGCGGACGAGGGGGACTGTCCGCATGGAAGCGCGGAATACGGGGACGCATGCACATCTCTTTCCTCATTCACAACGCGTACGGAATCGGAGGGACGATCCGGACGACGTACAACCTGGCAAACACGCTGGCCCAGCAGCATGATGTCGAGGTCGTATCCGTCTTCCGGCACCGCGACGAGCCGGTCTTCGCGCCTGACCAGCGCGTCCGACTGCGCCACCTCGTCGACCTGCGCAAGGGGACCGCCGGCTACGAGGGCCAGGACCCCGAGCACCTGCGTCCCGCCCGTACGTTCCCCAGCGCCGAAGGACGCTACGAGCAGTACAGCGCGCTCACCGACCGGCGCATCGCCGACCATCTCTCGGGCGTCGACGCGGACGTCGTCATCGGCACCCGGCCCGGGCTCAACGTGCACCTCGCCCGCCAGACCGCGCGCGGCCCGCTGCGCGTCGGCCAGGAGCACCTCACGCTCGACAGCCACAGCAAGGAACTCCGCCGCCAGCTGCGCAGCGTCTACCCCCGCCTCGACGTCCTGACCACGACGACCGAGGCCGACGCCCGCGCGTACACCCGCAAGATGCGGCTGCCCGGCGTGCACGTCCAGGCCGTGCCGAACCCCGTCCCCGCGCCCGGCATCGAGCCCGCCGACGGCTCCCACAAGTGGGTCGTCGCGGCCGGCCGGCTCGCCCCCGTCAAGCGGTACGACCTGCTGATCAGGGCCTTCGACAAGGTGCGGCGCGAGCGCCCCGACTGGCGGCTGAGGATCTACGGAGGCGGCAAGCAGAAGGACAAGCTGCGCGCCCTGATCGACGAGCTCGGCCTCTACAACCACGTCTTCCTGATGGGCCCCGCCCACCCGATCGAGCCCGAGTGGGCCAAGGGCTCCATCGCCGCTGTCACCTCCAGCCTGGAGTCCTTCGGCATGACGATCGTCGAGGCGATGCGCTGCGGGCTGCCCGTGGTCGCCACCGACTGCCCGCACGGACCCGGCGAGATCATCGACAACGGCGTCGACGGGCGCCTCGTCGAGGTGGGCAACGCCGACGCCATCGCCGGCGGGCTGCTCGAACTGATCAACAACGACTCGCTCCGGCAGCGGATGGCGGGCGCGGCGCTCCAGGACTCCGAGCGCTTCGACCCGGAACGCATCGCCGAGCGCTACGACGACATGTTCACCGGGATGCTCGCCCGGGGCAGCTCGCTGGGGGGCCGGATGCGCGGCTCCCTGCACCGCACGCGAGGCGCGCTGCTCGGGGGCGCGTACGCCGTGCGGGATCTCGGCCGCGCACAGACGAAGGGATCGACCGTATGACGGCCTTGGCCACCTCGCAGGCGTCGCACGCCGGAGACGACCAGGAGGCGTCGGAGGCGCCGCGTGCCGACTGCATCGCGGACTCCGCCGGGGGACTCACGTTCGACGTCACCGACCCCGGTGAGCCGGGCACGGAGGAGGTGGCCCACCTCCTGCTGCGACGACGCGACGCCGACTCCGCCGAGGACGACGTGCGGCTGCCGCTCACCCCGTCGGGGGACGGCAGGCTGCGGGCCGCGCTGCCCAGCAGCGTCGAGCTCGCCGAGGGCCGCTGGAACGCGTACGCGCAGGTGGCGGGCGGCGAACCGCGGCGTCTGATGCCGGGCGTGAACGACCTGCGCTCGCTGGTCGACCGCGCGCCCAGCGGCAGCCGCGGCCACGTCGCGGTGCGCATCCCGTACGCGACGAAGCAGGGCAACCTCTCGGTGCGCAGCTGGCGCCGCGCGCCGCACGCCGAGACCGGCGAGGTGGAGATCACCGGCACCGCCATGACCGTGCAGGGCCGGGTGTACGGCACCGCGCTCACCGGCGCCGCGTACGTCGAGGCCGTCCGGCGCGACGAGCCGGACCTCGCCCTCCGGGGCGACGTCACCGCCGAGGGGCCCGCGTTCTCCTTCGCGCTGCGGTACGGCCCGCTCGCCGAGCACGGGGCAGGCCCCTGGGACCTGTGGCTGCGGCCGGCCGGTGAGAGCGGTCCGCGGGTGCGCCTCGCCCGGCTCCTGGACGACGTCCCGGACAAGAAGGCGATCTTCACGTACCCGGTCGTGCCGTGCGCGACGGCGGAGCACGGCACGCTGGAGGCGGGCCCGTACTACACGCTCGACAACGACCTGTCCGTGCGGATCCGCGAGGCGAGCGGCAAGGGGTAGCCCGACAACCGACCCCCAAGAGCCACCCGGCCGGTATCGCGGACCGCAGCTGTCCTCGATCACCGGCACAATCACGTCCATGTTGGAGACCTCGGCACGACTGCTCCGCCTGCTCTCCCTGCTGCAGGCCCACCGCGACTGGTCCGGCGCGGACCTCGCCGACCGGCTCGGCGTCACCCCGCGCACGGTCCGGCGCGACGTGGACCGGCTGCGCGAGCTCGGCTACCCCGTGAACGCCAGCCCCGGCACCGGCGGCGGCTACCAGCTCGGCGCGGGGGCCGAACTGCCGCCGCTGCTCCTGGACGACGACGAGGCGGTCGCGGTCGCCGTCGGTCTGCGGACCGCCGCGGGACAGGGCATCGAGGGCATCGGCGAGACCTCGGTCCGCGCGCTCTCCAAGCTCGAACAGGTGCTGCCGAACCGGCTGCGCCGCCGCGTCGGCGCCCTGAACGCGTTCACCGTGCCGTTGCTGCGCGCCCCGCAGCCGCGGGGCGTCGACCCGGCGGTCCTCACCGAACTCGCCGACCTCTGCCGGGACTCGGAGCGGCTGCGCTTCGACTACCGCGACCACGGGGGCAGCCCGACCCGCAGGACGGTGGAGCCGCACCGCCTGGTCTGCACCGAGCGCCGCTGGTACCTGGTGGCCTGGGACCTGGACCGCGAGGACTGGCGCACGTTCCGCGCGGACCGCATCGAACCGCGGCCGCCGCACGGCCCGCGCTGCGCGCCGCGCACCCCGCCCGCCGACGACCTCGCCGCCTATGTCGCGAAGGGCGTCTCCACGCGCGCGTACGCCGAGCGGGCGGTGGTCAGGCTCTTCGTCCCGCTCAAGGAGGCGGCCCAGCGGATCTCGCCCGCCGACGGCACCCTGGAGGCCGAGACCGCGGAGACCTGTCTGCTGCGCACGGGCGCGACGAGCCTGGACGTGATGGTCTTCCACGTGCTGTTCATGGGCATGGAGTTCCAGGTCGTCGAGCCCGCCGCGCTCACCGAACGGATCGCGTCGTCCAGGGACCTGCTCAGCCGGGCCCTGGACCGGGGTGGTCCGTCTGCGGATCCTCGGGCACCCGGTCCGCGTCCCGCGCCGCGAACGCCGCGTACTCCGGATGGTGCAGATCGAACGCCGGGGACTCCGAGCGGACCCGGGGCAGCGTGACGAAGTTGTGCCGCGGGGGCGGGCAGGAGGTCGCCCACTCCAGCGAGCGGCCGAAGCCCCAGGGGTCGTCGACCTCGACCTTCTTGCCGTACTTCGCGGTTCTCCAGACGTTGTAGAGGAACGGCAGCGTGGAGAGGCCGAGCAGGAACGCCCCGATCGACGAGACGGTGTTGAGCACCGTGAAGCCGTCCGCCGCCAGGTAGTCCGCGTACCGCCGGGGCATGCCCTCGGCGCCCAGCCAGTGCTGGACGAGGAACGTCGTGTGGAAGCCCACGAAGAGCGTCCAGAAGTGGATCTTCCCGAGCCGCTCGTCGAGCATCTTGCCGGTCAGCTTCGGCCACCAGAAGTAGAAGCCGCCGAACGTCGCGAAGACGACGGTGCCGAACACGACGTAGTGGAAGTGCGCGACGACGAAGTACGTGTCGGTGACGTGGAAGTCGATGGGCGGCGAGGCGAGCAGGACGCCGGTCAGCCCGCCGAAGAGGAAGCTCACCAGGAAGCCGACCGCCCACAGCATGGGTGTCTCGAAGGACAGCGAGCCCTTGAGCATCGTGCCCGTCCAGTTGAAGAACTTCACGCCCGTCGGGACGGCGATGAGGAAGGACATGAAGGAGAAGAACGGCAGCAGGACCGCGCCGGTGGCGAACATGTGGTGGGCCCAGACGACCACCGAGAGACCGGTGATGGCCGTCGTCGCGCCGACCAGCGGCAGATAGCCGAAGATCGGCTTCCGGCTGAAGACAGGGATGATCTCCGTGATGATGCCGAAGAACGGCAGCGCGATGATGTAGACCTCGGGATGCCCGAAGAACCAGAAGAGGTGCTGCCACAGCAGCGCGCCGCCGTTCTCCGGGGCGAAGACGAGCGAGCCGAACCGCCGGTCCGCCTCCAGGACGAGCAGTGCGGCGGCGAGCACGGGGAACGCGATCAGCACCAGGATCGACGTGAAGAGCACGTTCCAGGTGAAGATGGGCATGCGGAACATGGTCATGCCGGGCGCCCGCATCCCGATGATGGTGGTCAGGAAGTTCACCGAGCCGAGGATCGTGCCGAAGCCGGAGAGCGCGAGCCCCATGGTCCACAGGTCGGCGCCGATGCCGGGCGACCGCTCCATGCTGTTGAGCGGGGCGTACGCGAACCAGCCGAACGCGGCGGGCCCGCTCGGCACGATGAGCGAGCCGAGGACCATCAGGCCGCCGAAGAGGAACAGCCAGTACGAGAGCATGTTCAGCCGCGGGAAGGCGACGTCGGGCGAGCCGATCTGCAGCGGCATGATCTCGTTGGCGAACCCCGCGAACGTGGGCGTCGCGAAGAGCAGCAGCATGATCGTGCCGTGCATGGTGAAGGCCTGGTTGAACTCCTCGTTGCTCATCAGCTGCAGCCCGGGGCGGGCCAGTTCGGACCGCATCAGCAGGGCCAGCACTCCGGCGATCAGGAAGAAGACGAACGAGGTGATCAGGTAGAGGTGGCCGATCTTCTTGTGGTCCGTGGTGGTCAGCCAGTCCACGACGATCCGGCCGGGGCGCCGATCCCGCACCGGTGGTTCGGCCGCCCGTGCAGTTTCGGTCCCCATCGCCCGCCCCTTCGCCATCGCGTCCCGGGCCCGCCCGAAGCCTGTTCGAAGCCCACCCATGATGCTCGCGTCGCCCCGGCTCCGACAGAGGGCGAGCCGGAATGGCGAATTCCCCCACGCGCCGTCACCTCCCGTGCGACGGCCGGGATTCGGAAATGCGGAGGAGTCCCAAACGGGCCGCGATCTTATTCGGACCGGCAATTTCCGGGAGCGCGGGAGAACCCTTCCGGGTGATGTGAGGACACTCGTGAATTACGTCGGTACAAGTACGGAACCGCCCATACGTGTGACGGAGTTCGACCGAAACGCACGTCGTGATCCTGTGACAAAAGCGTGACCGGAGAGGTATCGGTGACCCATGGTGCACGCCTCCCGGCCTTCCCCGCCGGGGCCGTGCCGCCTAACGTGGCGGGCATGGCACCTATCCCGACCCCTCCCGCAGAGCCCCAGGACAGCCCGGACGGTTACGTGGGCCTGCCGGCCGACGGCGCCGAGCGACAGGCGCGCGAGCGCGGCTGGTCCACCGTCAGGTCGTTGCAGCCGGGCGCGATGATCACGATGGAGTACCTCGCGGGGCGGCTCAACTTCGAGGTCAAGGACGGCGTCGTGGCGCGCTGCTGGAAGGGCTGAGCCCCGCCCCGGCGGTGTGACACGGCGGAGAACACGAGAACGCACACGGCAGAAGGCCCCGGTTCCGCAACGGAACCGGGGCCTTCGCGGTGCGGGGGATGGGCTGTGCGTACCGGCCCCCGCCGTCCGTGGGTCAGCCGCCCGCCACCGGGCGGGCCGACGGGGTGCCGCGCGACACGCGGTCGGGGTGCGGCGGGCGGCGGCTGCCCGCCGGGGTGACCGGGGTCCGCTCGGAACGGGCCGTGTGCGGTCCGGGCGCCAGATAGGCCGGGGGGCGTGCGCCGCGGGCGGCCGCGACCGGCTCGCGCACGGGCCCGTCGCCGTCGGGGGCCGAGCGCTGCGGGACCATCGCGGGGGCGCCGACCGGCGAGGGCTCCGGCACCGTGATGATGCCGGTGCGGCGGGCCCGCCAGGCCTCGCGGACGCTGAAGATCACGGCCTCGACCCGGGCGATCAGCGACTCGAACCAGGGCAGCGCGAGCAGGATGAGCAGGCCGGCGGCCCAGCCGAGGAAGACGTCGCTCAGCCAGTGCGTACCGAGGTAGACGGTGGTGAGGCCGACGCTCAGCGAGACCACCGCGGAGAGCGCCGACAGATAGCGGCGGGTGCGCGGGGTCGAGGCGAGATAGGCCAGGATTCCCCAGGTCACGACGGCGTTGGCGGTGTGGCCGGAGGGGAATATATCGCCGCCGAGCCACATCTCGTTCGAGCCGATCACGGTCGCGTAGTGCGGGCCGAGGCGGCCCATGCCGATCTTGGCGGCGCCCACGGTGATGTTGAGCAGGAGGAGGGCGGCGCCGAACATGAGGAGCGGGCGCAGCGTGTGCTGCCGCCAGGAGCGCCAGCCGAGCCAGGCCGCGACCATCACGGCCGTCGGGCCGCGCTGGCCGAGGACGACCCAGTAGTCCAGGAAGGCGTGGATCTCCGGCCACTGCTGGTAGGGCCGGAAGAACATGACCTGCCAGTCGAACCGCACCAGCCACGAGGTGGTCAGCACGGCGACGACGATGGCCAGGTAGAAGGCCAGGGTCGCGCTGAAGAGCACGACCCTGTGCCGGCTCATCCTCGGTACATCGAGGTGGGCCGGTCGTTCCGGCTCACGGTCCAGCCGGGCGAAGACCCGGTCAAGACGGGTGAGGTTTCGTTCGGTACGCACCCAATCGACGTTACAGCGAGTGAGTGCGGCACTAGGCCGAATCAGTGGCTTTGTGATGACGATGTGATGTGGGATTGATCTCAGGCCGGGGTTTATTCCTGAGGTTTGTTTATTCCGCACCGACCTGCTTAGGCAATTGGTTGATCATTTCCGGCGCCGTTTTATGGCCCTTATGAATTCGTTCACCGGGTCCTGGTGTGGAATTTCCCGTTCGATCATCGAGGGGCATGGAAATGATCATGACGTGATCAGGGCGGGCCCGAGCCGTGCAGCCAGAACGCCCCGTAGACCGCGCTCGCCACGGCCACGACCCCGAGGACCGTCGCCGACCTGGACGTACGCAGCCGGGCGAGCGCCACGGCGATCGGCAGCAGGAGCGGGAAGGCGGGCATCAGGAGCCGCGGCTTCGAGCCGAAGTAGCCGGCCGCGCAGAGGGCGAGCACGACGACGATGCCGCAGTAGACGAGCAGCGGCAGCGGCTGCTTGCGGCGTACGCACAGGACGTACAGCCAGATGACCAGGCCCACACCGACGATGAGACCGAGGCCCGCGAGGGCGCCGGGCACGGAGGTGAACTTCTCCCCGACGAAGCGCACGAACGCATAGCCGAAGTCGAAGCCGTTGCCCCAGCCCGCCTGGACGTCGAGATAGCCGAAGAGACCGCCGCCGGTGCGGTGGCCGACCCAGAGCACATAGGCCGCGGCGCCCAGCGGGGCCAGGGCCACCCCGAGGAGCATGCGCCGATCCGTCCGGCGCTCCCGGTACACCTGGACGGCGGCCGCCGCCCAGATCGCGGCGACCACCGCCGCGCCCACCGGCCGGGTCAGCCCCGCGCAGGAGGCGAGCACGCCCGCCGTCACCCAGCGCCCCCTGAGCACCGCGTACAGCGACCAGGCGGCGAGCGCCGTGAACAGGGACTCGCTGTACGCCATCGACTGCACGATGCCGACCGGCAGCACCGCCCACAGCGCGGCCGCGCAGATCCCGGCCCGCCGCCCGTAGAGATGGTCGGCGACCGCGAAGATCCCGGCGGCGGCGAACAGCGACGCGAGCCAGCTCACCACCAGACCCGCGTCGGCGTACGACAAGGGGCTGATCGCCGAGACGAGCCGCTCCAGCCAGGGCAGCAGCGGGAAGAACGCCAGGTTCGAGTGGACGCTGCCGTCCGGGAGCGTCACTTCCCAGCCGTATCCGTGCTCGGCGACGCGGGTGTACCAGAGCGAGTCCCAGCGGGCGGTCAGCAGCGTGTGCGGGCTCTTGCCCGCCGCCGCGCCCCAGACCGCGAGCACGGCGACGCCCAGCGCACGCACCCCGGCGTACACGAGGAGCGCCGGCGCCGCGCGACGGAGCACAGGGCCCGCCGGGGGTGGCGAGAGGCGTTGATCAAGATCGGTCACGAGCTCGATTATCGGCCGTGGGGGGAACCGGACGCCGCCACGGGGCGTGGTCGAAGGGCGGGGGCGTGGCGCATGCCACATCACATCCGTACAACCGTGAGAGGTCCGCCACGCGTCACGGGCGAGGACTCGCGTACTCTGACGGCTCACTCGCCTTGTCCGTGCCGCCGGAGCTGGGAGTTCTCATCCCGCGGGCCGCCGATGCGAGGGACCACTGGGAGGTACGCACATGTCCGGGACGACCACGGCCGCAGCATCGCAGGGCCGTCGGGGATCCGGGGCCGGTGCCGGGGCCAACCGCTGGGTCGTGCTCGTCGTCCTCTGCGTCAGCCTGCTGCTCGTCGCCGTCGACGCCACCGTGCTGCACGTCGCGGTGCCCGCGGTCACCGAGGACCTGAAGCCCGGCGCCATCGAACTGCTGTGGATCGTCGACATCTATCCACTGGTCTGCGCCTCGCTCCTCATCCTCTTCGGCACGCTCGGCGACCGCGTCGGCCGCAGACGCGTCCTCCTCCTCGGATACGCCCTCTTCGGCGTCGCCTCGGCGATCGCGGCCCTCGCGGACAACGCGCAGGTCCTCATCGCGGCCCGCGCGCTGCTCGGCGTCGGCGGCGCGATGATCATGCCCGCGACCCTGTCGATCCTGCGTCAGGTCTTCCCCGACCGCCGCGAGCGGGCCGTCGCCATCGGCCTGTGGAGCGCGGTGGCCGCGGTGGGCGCGGCCGTCGGGCCGCTGCTCGGCGGGTTCCTCCTGGAGCACTTCTGGTGGGGCTCGGTCTTCCTGATAAACATCCCGCTCATGCTGGTCAGCCTGCCCATCGGCCGCTGGCTGCTGCCGGAGTCGACCGGTGACAGGAACGGGCCGTGGGACGTGGTCGGCGCGTTGATGGCCGCGGCCGGGCTCTTCGGCCTCGTCCTCGGCGTGAAGCGGCTCGGCGGCGGGGAGGACCCGCTCGGCCTCACGACCCTGCTCTCCCTCGGCGCCGGCGGCGCCCTGCTCATCGGCTTCGTGCGCAGACAGCGGCGGCGCAAGCATCCGCTGGTCGATCTGTCGATGTTCGCGCGGCCCGCGTTCAGCACGTCGGTCGGCTGCATCGTCCTGGCGATGCTCGCCCTCGTGGGCCTCGAACTGATCGCCGCGCAGTACCTCCAGCTGGTGCTCGGCCTCTCCCCGCTGGAGACGGGCCTGCGCCTGCTGCCCCTCACCATCGCCGCGATGGCCGCGGGCCTCGCGGGTTCGAAGATGCTCAGCGGTCTGGGGCCGCGCGCGATGGTCTGCGCGGGCTTCTGTCTGACCGCGTTCGCCGTGGTGCTGCTCACCGGCATGGGCGGCCACGCCAACGACGCGCTGCTCCTCACCGGCTTCGTGCTGCTCGGCTTCGGCCTGGAGACCACCCTCTTCGGTGCGTACGAGTCGATGCTGAGCGAGGCCCCGCAGTCCCAGGCGGGCGGCGCGGCCGCGATCGGCGAGACGTCCTACCAGCTCGGCGCGGGCATCGGCATCGCGCTGCTCGGCAGCGTGATGAACGCGGCGTACGCGCCGGGCCTCTCCTCGGTGCACGGGGTGTCGGCGGCGGACAGCGCCGCGGCGGGCCACTCGCTCGGCGAGGCGTACGAGGTCGCTGCGCGGGTCGGCGGCGGGGCGGGGGACGCGCTGCGGAGCGCGGCGCGGGACTCCTTCGTGCACGGGCTGCATGTGACGTTGCTGGTCAGTGCGGGGCTGCTGCTGCTCGGGGCGGTCGCGGCGCTGAAGCTGCCGCGGGGGATGGAGTGCGGGGCGCCTGCGGCGCGGCCCGAGCAGGGAGTGCCTGCGCCTCGGGACCCTGCGCGGGTCGGCGCGGGCTCGTCCGTGGACGTCTGAACCCCCGGTTCTTGTTCGGGTGCGGGTGGTCTGTGGGGGGTTGCGCAGTTCCCCGCGCCCCTAGAAGTGCCCGCCCCGGGTTCTTCGTCGGGTGCGGGCTGTCGGTGGCTGGTCGCGCAGTTCCCCGCGCCCCTAAAAGCATCCGCCCCCAGTTCCCCGCGCCCCTCGAGCGTGTGGCCGCACGCCTGGCGGGGGCGGTCCGCTCTGGACGTGGGGGAGACTGCGTCGTAACGTCAGCGCGAGCCGTAGCTAACTACCACTGCTAGTTTTGTGCCGCCGGAGGCCCGCATGTCCGCAAGCGCCCGCACCCCGCTGCCGCCCTTCGACCCCACCGACCCCCTCGGCATCGACGACCTCCTCGACCCCGAGGACCTCGCGATCCGGGACACCGTCCGCACCTGGGCGACCGACCGGGTCCTGCCGCACATCGCCGACTGGTACGAGAAGGGCGAGCTGCCCGGCATCCGGGAGCTGGCCCGCGAACTCGGATCCATCGGCGCGCTCGGCATGTCCCTGCAGGGCTACGGATGCGCGGGCGCCAGCGCCGTGCAGTACGGCCTCGCCTGCCTGGAGCTGGAGGCCGCCGACTCCGGGATCCGCTCCCTCGTCTCCGTGCAGGGCTCCCTCGCCATGTACGCCATCCACCGCTTCGGCTCCGAGGAGCAGAAGCAGCGCTGGCTGCCGGGCATGGCCGCCGGCGAGATCATCGGCTGCTTCGGTCTGACCGAGCCGGACCACGGCTCCGACCCGGCGTCCATGCGGACGCACGCCAAGAAGGACGGGACGGACTGGGTCCTCACCGGCCGCAAGATGTGGATCACGAACGGCTCGGTGGCCGGGGTCGCCGTCGTCTGGGCGCAGACCGACGAGGGCATCAGGGGATTCGTCGTCCCCACCGACGCGCCGGGCTTCTCGGCGCCCGAGATCAAGCACAAGTGGTCGCTGCGCGCGAGCGTCACCAGCGAGCTCGTCCTCGACGAGGTGCGGCTGCCCGCGGACGCCGTGCTGCCCGAGGTCGTCGGCCTCAAGGGCCCGCTCAGCTGTCTCTCCCACGCGCGCTACGGCATCGTCTGGGGTGCCATGGGAGCGGCCCGCTCCTCCTTCGAGGCGGCCGTCGACTACGCGCGCAGCCGCGAGCAGTTCGGCCGGCCCATCGGCGGCTTCCAGCTCACCCAGGCGAAGATCGCCGACATGGCGGTCGAGCTGCACAAGGGCATCCTGCTCGCCCACCACCTGGGGCGGCGGATGGACGCGGGCAGGCTGCGTCCCGAGCAGATCAGCTTCGGCAAGCTCAACAACGCCCGCGAGGCGATCGAGATCTGCCGCACGGCCAGGACCATCCTGGGCGCCAACGGGATCTCGCTGGAGTACCCCGTCATGCGGCACGCGACGAACCTCGAGTCCGTGCTCACCTACGAGGGCACGTCCGAGATGCATCAGCTCGTACTGGGCAAGGCGCTCACCGGTCTCGACGCCTTCCGGTGACCGGTCCGGGACCGTCCCGGGGGCTCCGGTGAGCGGCCCTGCCCCTAGCTCTGGTTGAAGAAGCCGTCCGACGCGCGGTTCGCGGCCTCGCCGTTGACGATCTGCGTGTCGGCGGGCGTGAGCAGGAAGACCCGCGTGGCCACGCGCTCGATCGAACCGCGCAGGCCGAAGGTGAGGCCTGCCGCGAAGTCGACCACGCGCTTGGCGTCGGTGGGCTCCATGGCCGTGAGGTTCATGATGACCGGGACGCCGTCCCGGAAGAGCTCACCGATGCGGCGCGCGTCCCGGAAGCTGTCCGGGGTCACGGTCCCGATCCGGTGTTCCTGGTCCGGGGCCGCCTCGCTCGCCACCCGCACGCGCGGGTCGGTGACCCAGGCCTCCGGCTGGTCGGGCCCTTCAGTCCGGTCGTCTTCGTAGCCGTCGTCGTAGTAACGCTCGTCGTTGTTGTCGTCGACGAGGCCAAGCCAGGCACTCGCCTTGCGCACCGATCCCATGGACGCCTCCTCTCGCAGCGGTTTCCCTGAATTCCGCATCCCTATCGTCGTCCATGATGCGGATGATGCGCCAAGTGGATAGTCGCCGCGCGGGGTTTTCGTGACGGTACTGGTGCAGAGTCAACACGCCGATGTGCGGTGCGCTCCAAGGGTCGTGCTGTGTACGGCTGCTGACAGTGAGTGAAATATGATTCTTCACGGCGTATGGGTGACGGCCGGTGCGTACGGGTGAACGGGGCCCTCGCTACGATGCCGGGGTTGATCACACACGGGCCTCTCGGGGGAGTCGTCTTGTTCGGAATCGTCAGGCCCTGCAGCCATCGCCTCGGCGAGGGTCTCAAGACCCAGTGGATGGCGCACCTGTGCGGGCTCTGCCTCGCACTGCGCGGTGACCACGGGCAGTTCGCGCGGGTCGTCACCAACTACGACGGTCTCATCATCTCGGTTCTGACGGAGGCTCAGGCCGAGCGGTCGACCGGGTGGCGGCGCACCGCGGGGCCCTGCCCGCTGCGGGGGATGCGGACCGCCTCCGTGGCCCAGGGGGAGGGGGCACGGCTCGCCGCCGCCGTCTCGCTGGTGCTCGCGTCGGCGAAGGTCCGTGACCATGTCGTCGACGGGGACGGGATCCTGGCGCGCAGGCCGGTGGCCGTCGCCGCCCGGCGCGTGGCCAGGAACTGGGACAAGGCGGGCGCGCGGACCGGCGCCGATGTGGGGTTCGACACGGCGGTCCTGGTCGACGCCGTCGAACGGCAGGCCGGAGTCGAGGCCTTGGCGGGCCCCGGCACCTCGCTCCTCGCGGTCACCGAGCCGACGGAGACCGCGACCGCCGCGGCCTTCGCGCACACCGCCGTGCTCGCCGGGCGGCCCGGCAACGCGGCGCCGCTCGCCGAGGCGGGCCGACTCTTCGGCAGGCTCGCGCACCTCCTCGACGCCGTGGAGGACAAGGCGGCTGACGCCGCGTCGGGCGCGTGGAACCCGCTCACCGCGACCGGCACCTCACCGGCCGAGGCGCGGCGCCTGGCCGACGACGCGCTGCACGGCATCCGGCTCGCGCTGCGCGATGCCGAGTTCACCGACGGCAAGCTGGCGCACCTCCTGCTCGCGCACGAGCTGGGCAGGTCGATCGACCGGGCCTTCGGCACCGACGCGTGCGGGCACGCGCATGAGGTGACGGCACATCAGGGCGGGTCCTTCGGGCCGCCGCAGGGCGGCGGGTACGGTGCTCCGCCGCAGGGCGGGCCTTACGGCGGCGGCAATCCGTACGGGGACGGCAATCCGTACGGCGGTGGCAATCCGTACGGGGGCGGGGCCCCCGGTGGTCCCGACGGGCCGGTGGGTCCCGGTGGCCCCGGTGGCTTCGGCGGCGGGCCCGCCTTCGAACCGCAGCCGCCGAAGCCCGGCAAGCGCGGCTTCTGGGCGGGGTGCGCCGTCGCCATCGGGCTCTGCTGCACCTGCAAGGTGTGCTGCGCCGACCACTACGAAGGCCCCTGGTCCCGCAAGAAGCGCGAGGGCTGCTGCAACAACTGCGACTGCGACTGTGGCTGCTGCGGCATCTGCGAGTGCTGCTCCTGCTGCGACTGCGGGCTGTAGCCGGGGCGTGTGACCGTCCGTCAGTCCTTGATCTCCGGGGGTGAGATCTGTGACTTCTCGATCGCGGAGCCCTGTGTGCCCCACTTCTTCAGGATGCGGTCGTACGTGCCGTTCTTGATCAGCCGGTCGACCGCGGCCCGGAACGCGGGTGCCAGCTTCGTGTCCTTCTTGAAGGCGAAGCCGACGTCGAGCCGCCGGTACTCGCCGAGGAACTTCAGGCCTTCCTGCTGTTTCACGGCGTAACGCAGGCCGTTGATGGTGGACATCACCACGTCGGCGCGGCCCTGCTGCAGTGCGGCCCAGATCGCGCCCTGCTCGGCGTACGTCTTCACGCTGTAGGGCTTCTTGCCCGCCTCCTCGCAGACGTGCTTGTTGTCCTCCAGGGTGACCTCGAAGGTGGTGCCCGCGCCGGTCGCCACGTTCAGGCCGCACAGCTGCTCGAAGCCGGTGACCTTCTTCAGCTCGCTGTCCTTGCGGACGGCGAACCCCTGGCCGTCGTTGATGTACGTGACGAAGTCGATGGTCTTCCGGCGTTCGTCGGTCACGCCGAAGTTGCCCGTGCCCAGGTCGTACTTGCCGCTGCCCAGGGCGGGCAGGATCGCCTCGAAGCTCGCGGCCTCCCGCTTCAGCTTCAGGCCGAGGGTCCTGGCGACCGCGTCCGCGAAGTCGATGTCCTGGCCGACGATCGTCCTGCCGTCCTCCAGGTAGAGCGCGCCGGGCGGCGTGCCGCCGACGGAGGAGGCGATGGAGAGCGAGCCCCGGTCGCGTACGTCCGCGGGCAGCAGCTTCGCCGCGGCCTCGTCCTTCCGGACCGACGAGACGACGTCCGCGGTCGGGATGTCGGCGCTCCTGCCCGCGGGGGCGGCCCCGCCCGCGGTGTCCGCGGCGTCGCCCGAACCGCAGCCGGTCAGTGCGAGGGTGGCCGCGGTGATCAGGGCGAAGGCCGCCGGGATACGGCGGGAATGCGGGGGCTTGCTCATGGTGTGACGTTCTCCAGCTCGGCAGGGCAGGGCAGGGCAGGGCAGGGCAGGGTGCAGCGGTCGTGCGAGGGGAGGGGTGCCGTGCGCTCGTGAGGCAGGGAGCGGCGGCGTACGCGTGTGAAGGCGGGAGCGACGGCGTGCGGGTGCACGGGCGTCGTGCGAAGAGCGCAGGGTGCCGACCCCGGACAGGGGGAGCGGGCTCAGCGGACGCCGAGCGGGCTCAGGGGTGCGTGAAGCGCAGGGGGTCGGCTCAGAAGGACATCAACAAGACGCCGACCACACTCGACCGAAGTCGATGTGGGAGCGCGTGACCAGCCACTGCTGCGGATGCATGGGCCAAGTGGAGCAGGCATCCGTTTCCGCGTCAACTGCCGTGAGACGTAAGGCTCACATCCTGGACAGCCTTGACAGTGCGTGTGAGGGGCACCGTAATCTCGGGACGGATCGTGCTGAGGGGCTCGGTCCGTGTGAAGGCATCACCCGTGTTCGATCTTCTGTATCCACGGAGCCTTCCGCATGTCTTCCGACACCCTCGCCAAAGTGGCAACCGCTCCCGAGCCCCGGGATCCCCCCGAACCCTCCGACGAGCCGCGCATCGTGCCCCGGCCCCGCGCGGGCCAGTGGACGGCGGCCGTCGCCGTCCTGGTCCTGCTCGCGCTGGTCGTCAACTCCGTCGTACGCAACGAGGCGTTCCAGTGGGACGTCGTCGCCGACTACTTCACCTCGGCGTCCGTGCTGCGCGGCCTCGGGCTCACGCTCTGGCTGACCGCCCTCGTCATGGCGCTCGGCTTTGCCCTCGGCACGCTCCTCGCCCTGGGCAGGCTCTCCGCCAACCCCGTTCTGCGGGCGGTGAGCTGGGGATACGTCTGGTTCTTCAGGTCGATGCCGATCCTGGTGCAGCTGCTGTTCTGGTTCAACATCGGGGCGCTGTACCCGCAGCTGTTCGGCGTGAAGACGGTGAACCTGCTCGGCCCGGTCACCATCGCCGTCATCGGGCTCACCCTGCACGAGGCCGCGTACGCCGCCGAAGTGGTGCGCGGCGGGATCCTCTCCGTGGGCCGCGGGCAGACCGAGGCCGCGCAGTCCCTCGGCCTCGGGCGGTGGCGCAGGTGGCGGCGGATCATCCTGCCGCAGGCCATGCGGTCCATCGTCCCGCCGGCCGGGAACATGTTGATCGGCACCCTCAAGGGCACCTCGATCGTCTCGGTCATCGCCGTGCAGGACCTGCTCTACTCCGTGCAGCTGGTCTATCACCGCACCTACCAGGTCATCCCGCTGCTCATGGTCGCCACCATCTGGTACGTCGTGGTGACCTCGGTGCTCAGCGTCGGCCAGTACTACGTCGAGCGGCACTACGCGCGGGGTTCGGAGCGTGCCCGGTGAGGCGCTCCCTGGTGATCGTCGGGGCGGGCCCGCGCGGCACCGGCATCCTGGAGCGGATCGCCGCGAACGCCCCCGAGCTGTACGACGGTTCGGGGCTCGACATCCACCTCGTCGACCCCTACCCGCCGGGCGGCGGCCGCATCTGGCGCCACGACCAGTCGCCGCTGCTCTGGATGAACTCGCAGGCCCAGGACGTGACGATGTTCACCGACGCCACGGTGGAGGTGACGGGTCCCGTCCTGCCGGGCCCCGCCCTGCACGAGTGGACCGGCCACGA
Source organism: Streptomyces atriruber (assembly GCF_001418325.1). Classification (GTDB taxonomy): domain Bacteria; phylum Actinomycetota; class Actinomycetes; order Streptomycetales; family Streptomycetaceae; genus Streptomyces; species Streptomyces atriruber. Next base: position 20,723 of record NZ_LIPN01000037.1, read on the forward strand.
CGGGCGGTCCTTCCTCGGCCGCCGTGAGCAGAGCGCCTACCTGCGCTGGGTGTACGAGAAGGCCGTCGCCGCCCTGCCCGAGGGCGTCGTCGTCCACCACCACCGGCGCAGGGCGCTGCGCGTCACCGGTGCCCGCGGCTCCCGCCAGGAGGTGGTCGTCGAGGGCGTCGAGAAGCCCCTCGCCGCCGACCTCGTCATCCTGGCCATGGGCCATCTGGACGCCGAACTCGACCGGGAACAGGCCGAGTTGGCCGCGTACGCCGAGCGTGCGGGGCTCGTGCACCTGCCGCCCGACTTCACCGCCGACAGCGATCTGTCCCGGCTGGCGCCCGGCGAGCCCGTCATCGTGCGCGGCTTCGGCCTCGCCTTCGTCGACCTGATGGTGCTGCTCACCGAGGGCCGCGGCGGGCGGCACGTAGGGGACACGTACCACCCCTCGGGCCGCGAGCCCGTCCTGTACGTCGGCTCGCGGCGCGGCGTCCCCTACCACTCGAAGATCGGCTACGACTGGGCGGGCGAACGGCCGCCACTGCCCCGCTACTTGGGGCCGGAGGAGATCGATGAACTCCTCGCGCGGCCCGCGGGGTTCGACTTCCGGCGGGACGTCTGGCCGCTCGTCGAGAAGGAGCTCGGCTTCGCCCACTACCACCGCCTGTTCACCGGGCACCCCGAGCGCACCCGGACCGCCTGGACGGACTTCGACGAGAAGTACGCGGCCTGCGCTCCCGGCAGCCCCGAACTGGACGCCCTCGTCGCCTCCGCCGTGCCCGACCCCGCCGACCGGCTCGACCTGACGGCCCTCGACCACCCCCTGGCCGGGGTGCGCCACACCTCGTACGCGGCGCTGCAGGACGGGCTGCGCGGCCACATCGCCGACGACCTCGCGCGTCGGCACGACCCCGGACACAGCCCCGACCTGGCCGTCTTCCTCGGGCTGCTCTCCGTGTACGGGCAACTGGTGCGGCTCGGCGACGTGGGCACCTGGTGGCACGGCTTCTTCAGCTACCTCGCGTCCGGGCCGCCCGGCCCCCGGCTGCGCCAGCTGCTCGCGCTCTCCCGCGCCGGAGTCGTGCGGTTCCTCGGCGCGGACGTCCGGGTCACCGCCGAGGACGGCGTGTTCAGGGCCCACAGCCCCACCCTGCCGGGACACGTCACCGAGGCCCGCGCGCTCGTCGAGGCGCGGCTGCCGCAGCCCACCCTCGCCCGCACCCGCGACCCGCTGCTGCGCGCCCTGCATGCCGAGGGCGCCGCCTCGACCGCCGCCGGGCTCCTCGCCGTCGACCCGGCCGACGGACGGGTGCTCGACCGGGCGGGCGTGCCGCATCCGCGCCGCTTCGCGCTCGGCCCGCACACCGACGCGCGCGGCGCCGGAGCGTTCACCCGGCCGCGCACCAACAGCCCCACCTTCCGGCAGAACGACGCCACCGCACGCGCCGTACTCGACTTCCTGCGCACCGCCACGACCCGAGGAACCCGACGAGCCCATGCCCCTGTCCAGTGAAGCCCTTGATACCCCTGACGCCCCTGATGCCCCCATGGTCGAAGTCCGTGCCGTGCACAAGTCCTTCGGCTCCCTCCATGTGCTGAAGGGGGTCGACCTGCGGGTCGGCAGGGGCGAGGTGACCGTCGTCCTCGGCCCGTCCGGATCCGGCAAGTCCACCCTCCTGCGCACCATCAACCACCTGGAGAAGGTCGACGCGGGACGGGTCGCCGTCGACGGCTCCCTCATCGGATACCGGCGCTCCGGCGACAAGCTGTACGAGCTGCGCGAACGCGACGTGCTCAAGCAGCGCACCCGGATCGGCTTCGTCTTCCAGAACTTCAACCTCTTCCCGCACCTGACCGTGCTGGAGAACATCGTCGAGGCGCCCGTCTCCGCGCTCAAGCGGCCGCGTGCCGCCGCCGAGCGGGCCGCGCGCGAGCTCCTGGCACGCGTCGGCCTCGCCGACAAGGCCGACGCCCACCCCGAGCAGCTCTCCGGCGGACAGCAGCAGCGCGTCGCCATCGCCCGCGCGCTCGCCCTGGAGCCGAAGCTGCTTTTGTTCGACGAGCCGACCTCGGCCCTCGACCCCGAACTGGTCGGCGAGGTCCTCGATGTCATCAAGGACCTCGCCCGGCAGGGCACCACGATGATCGTCGTCACCCACGAGATCGGCTTCGCCCGCGAGGTGGCCGACACCGTCGTCTTCATGGACGACGGCCGCGTCGTCGAACAGGGCGCCCCCGCCGACGTACTCGACAGGCCGCGCCACGACCGCACGCGCGCCTTCCTCTCCAAGGTCCTCTAGGAGCCTTCGCATGACTGCCTCGCACACCACCCCAGCCGCGGCGACCGGCCCCGGCCCGCTCCACCTCGCCGTCGCCATCGACAGGACCGGCGCCCCCGACGCCTACGCGGCCGACTCCTACGCCGAGTCGGCGCTGCTCGCCGAGCGCGGGGCACTGGACTTCGTGACGCTCGGGGACTCCTTCGCGCGCTCCGGGCCCGACGCGCTCGCCGTGGCCGCGAGGATCGCGCCCCGCACCGGACGCATCGGACTCGTGCCGACCGTCACGACCACGCACACCGAGCCGTTCCACGTGCAGGCCGCCGTGGCGACCCTGGACTGGGTCAGCCACGGGCGGGCCGGCTGGACGCTCGACGTGTCGACGACCGAGGCCGAGGCCAGGCTCTTCGGGCGGCGCCGTGCCGCGCCGCGCGAGGCGCTGTGGCAGGAGGCCGGTGAGGTCGCCGACGTCGCCGCCCGGCTGTGGGACAGCTGGGAGGACGACGCGGAGATACGGGACGTGGCGACCGGCCGCTTCATCGACCGGGACAAGCTGCACTACACCGACTTCGAGGGCCGCTCGTTCTCGGTGCGCGGGCCCTCCATCGTGCCCCGGCCGCCCCAGGGCCACCCGGTGCGGGTCGTCGACGCGACCGCGCCGCAGGCCCGCGAGACCGCCGCCCGGCATGCGGACGTCGCCCTCGTGCGCGCCGCGTCCGCCGAACGGGCCGCGGTCGCCCGGGCCGAACTGCGCGGCCTGGCGGCCCGGTTCGGGCGCGACCCGCGGACCCTCCTGGTGTTCGCCGCCCTCGACGTCGACCTCGGCGGCGGCGAGCACGCCGCGGAGCCGGGGCACGGCGGCGGTCCGCTGCCCACCGCGGAGGGCCCCGCCTACCGCGGCGGGCCCGTCGACCTGGCGGAGCTGATCGCCGACTGGCACCGCGCGGGCGCCGTCGACGGCTTCCACCTCACGCCCGCCGAGCCGCGCCGTGACCTGGAGCGGCTCGTGAACGGCACCGTCGCGCTGCTCCAGCACCGCGGCCTGTTCCGCACCTTCTATCCGGGCAGCACGCTCCGCGAACACCTGGGGCTCGCCCGGCCCGTCAACCGATACGCCGCGCTCACGGGGGAGTCCGCATGACACAGCGAACCAAGCAGATCCACCTGGCCGCCCACTTCCCCGGGGTCAACAACACCACCGTCTGGTCCGACCCCAGGTCCCGCTCGCACATCGACTTCTCGTCCTTCGCCGCGCTCGCCCGCACCGCCGAGCGCGGCCTCTTCGACTTCTTCTTCCTCGCCGAAGGGCTCCGGCTGCGCGAGCACAAGGGGCGGATCCACGACCTGGACGTCGTCGGGCGGCCCGAGTCGCTCACCGTCCTGACCGCGCTCGCCGCCGTCACCGAGCGGCTCGGCCTCGCGGGCACCGTCAACGCCACCTTCAACGAACCCTTCGAGCTGGCCCGCAGGTTCGCCTCGCTCGACCACCTGAGCGCCGGCCGCGCCGCCTGGAACGTGGTCACCACCTCGGACGCGTTCACCGGCGAGAACTTCCGGCGCGGCGGCTACCTCGACCGCGCCGACCGCTACACCCGCGCCGCCGAGTTCCTGGCGACGGCCCGCGAGCTGTGGGACTCCTGGTCGCCGGAGGGCAGGCCCCGCCCCTTCGCGCACCGGGGGCGGCACTTCTCGATCGAGGGCGAGTTCCCCGTGGCGCGCTCCCCGCAGGGCCACCCCGTCGTGATCCAGGCGGGCGACTCGCCGGAGGGGCGGGAGTTCGCCGCGTCCGCCGCCGACGTCATCTTCACGCGACACGGCACACCGGAGGCCGGTCGGGAGTTCTACGCCGACGTGAAGGGCCGCCTCGCCAAGTACGGGCGCTCCGCCGACGACCTGAAGATCATGCCCGGGGTCACCTTCGTCCTCGGCGACACCGCCGCCGAGGCACAGGAGAAGGCCACCGAGATCCGCCGCGCGCAGGTCTCCCCGCAGAACGCGATCCTCGCCCTGGAGCAGGTCTGGGGCGTGGACCTCTCCGCGTACGACCCGGACGGACCGCTGCCCGACATCGACCCGGATCCGCAGTCGCAGCTCGTCCAGGGCCGGGTGAAGATCGCCGACCCGCTCGCCGTCGCCGACAGATGGCGGGCGCTGTCCGAGGCCAAGGGGCTCTCCATCCGCCAGACCGTCATCGAGACCACGGCCCGCCAGTCCTTCATCGGCACCCCGGACCAGGTCGCCGCCGACCTGACGGAGTCCGTGCGCACCGACGCCGCCGACGGCTTCATCCTCGTGCCGCACCTCACCCCCGGCGGGCTCGACGACTTCGTCGACAAGGTGGTGCCGCTGCTGCAGGAGCGCGGCGCGTACCGCACGGACTACGAGGGCACGACACTCCGTTCCCACCTCGGGCTGCGCGAGCCGGTGTGGAAGGGTTGATCACTATGACGGACGCCGTACAGGACTGGAAGCACTGGCACGAGCAGCGGACGGAGACGGTGTCGGCCCCCTACGGGCCGCTCGCCCTCACCGGCACGCACTGGCTCGCCGATTACCCGGAGGGACACCTTCCGGGTATCCCCGGGCACTGGGTGGACACGCCCGACGCGGTCCTCCTGACCGCGACCCCCGACGAGGGCCTCACCGTGGACGGACAGCCCCTGACCGGGAAGGTCCGCCTCGGCGCCGACAGCGGCCCGGTCGCCGACGCCCGCGTCGCGCTCGGCGGGCGGCGTCTCGTCGTCTTCCGGCGCGAGGGCCTGTGGGCGGTGCGCGACTTCGACCCGGACGCCGCCGCGCGTCGTGTCTTCCGAGGCATCGAGGCCACCGCGTACGACCCCCGCTGGGTCGTGCCGGGGCGCTTCACCCCGTACGGCGAGGACCGCACCGTCACGGTCGGCAACGCGGACGGCAAGGAGCGCGGGCTCGGACTCGGCGGTGAACTCTCCTTCCGGCTCGGGGGAGTCGAGCACACCCTCCAGGTGAGCGTCGAGGCCGACGGATCGCTGTGGGCGGTCTTCGCGGACGCCTCCAGCGGGCTCTCCAGCTATCGCTTCCGCTTCCTGCGGCCCGCCGCGCCCGAGGCCGACGGCCGCACCACCGTCGACTTCAACCGTGCGCTGCTGCCCCCGTGCGCCTTCGCCGACCACTTCATCTGCCCCTTCCCGCCGCCCGGCAACACCCTGCTCAGCGAGATCGCGGCGGGTGAGCGGAACCTTCGCGACCGCTGAGACGTCAGAGCACTCGAACGGGCGCCGGCGCGCCCGGCGGGTGCCGCGAGCCCCGGTGGCGTACGACAGGTACGACCCACCGGGGCTGGCCGACATGAATCGGTCGACGGCCGAAAGGCGCCCTTGTGCGGCTCGTCCCCGCCCCTCAATACTCCCGAGCAGCGCTTGTCAGGAGCACGGCGTATCCGGAATCCGGGCTGTCTCTTTGGCTGCGCCTCACGGGTCCTCAACCCACAAGGACCCACTGACTTCCCTCGGGAGGAACAAACGTGAGGATCAAGCGCACCACTTCCCCCAGTGGCATATCGAGACACACCCGTCTGCTGGCCGTGGCCACCGGACTCGTGGCCGCCGGAGCTCTGGCCGTGCCCGCGGCCACCGCACAGGACGGCGCGGCGGCGTTCAGCGCGGCACAGCTGGAACAGGCCAGTGACGCCCTCCTCGGCGCCGATGTCGCGGGCACCGCCTGGGGCGTCGACCCGAAGACCGACCGGATCGTCGTGACCGCCGACAGCACGGTCTCCAAGGCCGAGATCGCCGAGCTCAAGGACGCGGCAGGGTCCAATGCCGACGCACTGAAGATCGAGCGCACGCCGGGCAAGTTCCAGAAGTACATCTCCGGTGGCGACGCCATCTACGCGAGCAGCTGGCGCTGTTCGCTCGGCTTCAACGTGCGCAACGGCAGCACCTACTACTTCCTGACCGCCGGTCACTGCACCGACGGGGCGACCACCTGGTGGTCCAACTCGGCGAAGACCACCGTGCTCGGCACCACGTCGGGCTCCAGCTTCCCGACCAACGACTACGGCATCGTGAAGTACACGAACACCTCCGTCACCAAGTCCGGCACCGTGGGCAGCCAGGACATCACCCGCGCCGCCGACGCCACCGTCGGACAGAACGTCACCCGGCGCGGTTCCACGACCGGCACGCACAGCGGCCGCGTCACCGCCCTCAACCAGACCGTGAACTACGGCGGGGGCGACGTCGTCTACGGCATGATCAAGACCACGGTCTGTGCCGAGCCGGGCGACAGCGGCGGCCCGCTGTACTCGGGCTCCACGGCCCTCGGCCTGACCTCCGGCGGCAGCGGCAACTGCTCGTCGGGCGGCACCACGTTCTTCCAGCCGGTCACCGAGGCGCTGCGCGCGTACAACGTCAGCGTCTACTGACCGCGGCCACCGGCACGGCGGCCGCCGACGCGGCCGCCACCGACAGCCACCGACACAGGCCCCCGTCCGGACACCGGGCGGGGGCTCGCTCTTGCCCGGGGTGCGAGCTACCTTCGAAGAGAGCGCGCAACACGCCCAATTCGGACCCTGGGGGGCCGGCATGGTCGAGGAGCTGGTGGCGGTGGGGCTGACCCTCGGGTCGGTCGGAGCGGTCTACGCGATGGCGGCGGCGCGCGTCATCAAACAGTACGAGCGCGGTGTGGTGCTGCGCCTCGGAAAGCTCCAACGCTCCGTGCGCGGACCGGGATTCACCATGATCGTGCCCATGGTGGACCGGCTCCACAGGGTCAACATGCAGATCGTGACGATGCCGGTGCCCGCCCAGGACGGCATCACGCGCGACAACGTCACGGTGCGCGTCGACGCCGTCATCTACTTCAAGGTCGTGGACGCCGCCGAGGCGGTCGTGGAGGTCGAGGACTACCGCTTCGCGGTCTCGCAGATGGCGCAGACGTCGCTGCGCTCCATCATCGGCAAGAGCAATCTGGACGACCTGCTGTCCAACCGCGAGAAGCTCAACCAGGGCCTGGAGTTGATGATCGACTCCCCGGCGATCGGGTGGGGCGTGCAGATCGACCGCGTCGAGATCAAGGACGTGTCGCTGCCCGAGACCATGAAGCGGTCCATGGCCCGCCAGGCCGAGGCCGACCGCGAGCGGCGCGCCCGCGTCATCAACGCCGACGCCGAACTGCAGGCCTCCAAGAAGCTCGCCGAGGCCGCCCACGAGATGTCCGAGGAGCCCGCGGCGCTTCAACTCCGGCTGCTGCAGACCGTGGTGGCCGTCGCGGCCGAGAAGAACTCCACCCTCGTCCTGCCCTTCCCGGTGGAGCTCCTCCGCTTCCTGGAGCGGGCCCAGCAGGCCCTGCCGCCGCAGGCGCAGACACAGCCGCAGTCGCAGACACAGGCGCAGGGGAACCACGCGGAGGCGCCCTCAGTGGCGCGTGCGGAGCGCGTGAAGCTGCCGGATTCCGGAGCGCCGGACGCGGAAGTCGGAGAGCTGGGGCCGCCCGAAGGGTCGAAATCCGGACAGGACTAGACCTTACAGGCTGGCGATCGTTCCTTGCGCGGGGTGTTTGCAACGGGAACCGACGTGGCGTGACCTGGCTCACTCGACTCGCGCGGGGCGCGCGGGAGTCGTCGTGCGCGCGACCTGAAGTAGACCTTGTGTGCCACCGGAATGCATCGGGATAGTTAGCGAGGCCAATTTGGCATGGACGCGGCTACTTCAGCGTGGCAATTCCGTGCCGCGTAAGCCCTCGCGGCCCGTCAGGCCCCCACGCCGGACGGGTCGATCCCCCCACAGGAGGTCGTGAGCCTTGAAGCACCGACGCATACCCAAGCGGCGTGCCGCCGTGGCAGGCGCGGGCATCGCCGCGCTGGTCGCCGCGGGAGTCACCTTCCAGACTGCGAACGCGAGCGAGAACTCCCCCACCCCCACCCCCGACACCCTCTCCGTGGCGAAGGCCGGAAAGCTCGCCTCGTCCCTGGGCAAGGATCTCGGCGCGGACGCCGCGGGCACGTACTACGACGCGAAGGCCAAGACCCTCGTCGTGAACGTGTTGAACGAGAGCGCGGCGGACGCCGTCGAGTCGGCGGGCGGCAAGGCCAGAATCGTCGAGAACTCCCTCGCCGAGCTGAAGAGCGCCCGTGCGACGCTCGATGACAAGGCGGCCGTGCCCGGGACCTCGTGGGCGATGGACCCGACCACCAACAAGGTCGTCGTCACGGCCGACCGCACGGTCAAGGGCGCGAAGCTCGACAAGGTCGACTCGATCGTGAAGAGCCTCGGCGGCAAGGCCGAACTCAAGCACAGCAAGGGCGAGTACAAGGCCTTCATCGCCGGCGGCGACGCGATCTGGGGGAGTGGCTCGCGCTGCTCGCTCGGCTTCAACGTCGTCAAGGGCGGCCAGCCGTACTTCCTGACGGCCGGGCACTGCGGCAACGCGGTCAAGAGCTGGTCCGACTCGCAGGGCGGCCAAGAGATCGGCGCCACCGAGGAGTCCAGCTTCCCGGGCAACGACTACGCCATCGTGAAGTACACGGCGGACACCCCGCACCCGAGCGAGGTGAACCTCTACGGCGGCACCCAGGCGATCAGCAAGGCCGGGGACGCCACGGTCGGCCAGAAGGTGACGCGCAGCGGCAGCACCACCCAGGTCCACGACGGTGACGTCACCGCGCTCGACGCCACGGTCAACTATCAGGAGGGCCAGGTCGACGGTCTGATCCAGACCACGGTCTGCGCCGAGCCCGGCGACAGCGGCGGCGCGCTCTTCGCCGGTGACACCGCGCTCGGTCTCACCTCGGGCGGCAGCGGCGACTGCTCGTCCGGTGGCGAGACCTTCTTCCAGCCGGTTCCGGAGGCCCTTTCGGCCTACGGTGCGGAAATCGGCTGAGTCTGCGGAACGCTTGACGCCCCGCCCCCGCGAAAGTGGGGGCGGGGCTTTTTCCGGATTTCTTGTGAAAACTTTCACAAGCGCTCAAGGGTCCAAAGCCTCTTGGAGTTCATGCAGCTCAGAGCTGGTTTGTCAGGTGGGTCCGATCCCCGGAAAGGACCTTCTGCCCGGAGGGTGAGGCCCTTTTCGGCGCCTTGGTGGAGGCGTACAGGTGTGGAATTGGAGGCGTAGCGAAAAGGTCTCAACGAAGGAGTGCCCGCCATGCAGGCCAAGGAGATGGTGGACGGACTGGTCGGGAGGGCGCTCGCGGCGCTCGACCGGTTCGCGTCGTACGACCAGGAGCAGGTCGACCACATCGTCAAGAAGGCCTCCCTCGCCGCGTTGAGCCAGCACGGGGAGCTCGCGCGGCTCGCGGTCGAGGAGACCGGCCGCGGCCTGTTCGAGGACAAGGCCGTCAAGAACCTCTTCGCCTGCGAGCACGTCGTCAACTCGCTGCGCGGCCTGAAGACCGCGGGCGTCGTCTCCCGCGACGACCTGAACGGCGTCACCGAGATCGCCGAACCGGTGGGCGTCGTCTGCGCGATGACCCCGGTCACCAACCCGACCTCCACCACGATCTTCAAGGCGCTCATCGCCCTCAAGACCCGCAACCCGATCGTCTTCGCCTTCCACCCGAGCGCCCAGCGCTGCTCCGCCGAGGCCGCGCGGATCGTGCGGGACGCGGCGGTCGAGGCGGGCGCGCCCGAGGACTGCGTGCAGTGGGTCGAGGAGCCCTCGATGGAGGCCACCGGCCTCCTCATGCACCACGAGGGCATCTCCACGATCCTCGCCACCGGCGGCAACGCGATGGTGAAGGCCGCCTACTCCTGCGGCAAGCCCGCGCTCGGTGTCGGCGCGGGCAACGTGCCCGCGTACGTCACCCGGAGCGGCAAACTGCGGCGGGCCGTGCACGACATCGTGCTCTCCAAGGCCTTCGACAACGGCATGATCTGCGCCTCCGAGCAGGCCGCCATCCTCGACGCGGAGATCTACGACGAGGGGCTCGCGGAGTTCGAACGGCTCGGCGCGTACGTCGTCACGGCGGCCGAGAAGACCAAGCTGGAGGAGTTCGTCTTCGGCACGACCGCCTTCGCCAACAACTGCTCGGGCGCCAAGCTGAACGCGGCCGTCGTCGGCAGGTCCCCGCGGTGGATCGCCGAACAGGCCGGGTTCGAGGTCCCCGAGGGCACGTCGGTCATCGTGGCCGAGTGCGCCGAGGTCGGCGAGGGCGAGCCGCTCACCCGCGAGAAGCTCTCCCCGGTCCTGGCCCTCCTGAAGGCCGACACCACCGAGCACGGCCTCGAACTCTCCGCTCGGATGGTCGAGTTCCACGGACTCGGGCACAGCGCCGCCATCCACACCGAGGACGAGGAGCTGGCCGAGGAGTTCGGCAGGCGCGTCAAGGCGGTCCGCGTCATCGTCAACGCGCCCTCCACCTTCGGCGGCATCGGAGACGTCTACAACTCCTTCCTGCCCTCGCTCACCCTCGGCTGCGGTTCGTACGGACACAACTCGGTGTCCAACAACGTCTCGGCGGTCAACCTGGTCAACATCAAGCGGATCGGACGGCGCAACAACAACATGCAGTGGTTCAAGGTCCCGCCGAAGATCTACTTCGAGCGCAACGCGCTGCGCTACCTCGGCGAGATGGACGGCATCGAGCGGGTCTCGATCGTCACCGACAAGACCATGTCGGACCTCGGCTTCGTCGCCCGTGTGACCGACATCCTCGCGGCCCGCCCGTCGGCCGTCACCGTCCAGGTCATCGATAACGTGGAGCCCAACCCGGAGCTCTCCACCGTGCGGGCCGGAGCCGCGCAGATGCGGGACTTCGGACCGGACACGATCATCGCCCTCGGCGGCGGCTCACCGATGGACGCGGCCAAGATCATGTGGCTCATGTACGAGCACCCGGAGGTGGAGTTCGCGGACACCAAGGAGAAGTTCTTCGACATCCGCAAGCGGGCGTTCAAGTTCCCCGGACTCGGTGCGAAGGCACAGCTGGTGGCCGTTCCGACCACGTCGGGCACCGGCTCGGAGGTCACCCCGTTCGCGGTCATCTCCGACCCGGAGGCCGCCCAGAAGTACCCCCTCGCCGACTACGCGCTCACCCCGAACGTCGCGATCGTCGATCCCGTCCTGCCGATGCGGCTCCCCGCGACCGTCACCGCCGACTCCGGCTTCGACGCGCTGACCCACGCCACCGAGGCGTACGTCTCGGCCTACGCGAACGACTACACCGACGGGCTCTGCCTCCAGTCGATCAAGCTCATCTTCGAGAACCTGGAGCGGTGCGTCGTGAACGGGGCGGCGGACCCCGAGGCGCGCGAGAAGATGCACAACGCCTCGACGGTCGCGGGCATGGCTTTCGCCAACGCCTTCCTCGGCCTGGTGCACGCCATGGCGCACACCCTCGGCAACACGTTCCACGTCGCCCACGGCCGCACCAACGCGCTGCTCCTGCCGCACGTCATCCGGCACAACGGCACGGTGTCCGGCAAGGCGACGCCCTGGCCGAAGGCCGAGGTCTACCGGGCGCCGGAGCGCTTCCAGGAGATCGCCCGGATGCTGGGCCTCGCCGCGGCGACGCCCGGGGAGGGAGTGGAGTCCTATGCCCGTGCGGTGGAGGAGCTGCGCGCCAAGTGCGGGATTCCCGCGTCCTTCCAGGAGGAGGGTGTCGACGAGGCGGCCTTCATGGAGGCTCTGCCGCAGCAGGCGATGAACGCGTACGCCGATCAGTGCGCGCCCGCCAACCCCCGTATGCCGATGATCGATGAGATGCAGCAGCTGATGCGTCAGGCGTACTACGGGAACAGGAACGGGGAGGGTCTCTGATCCTCGTCGCCGACCGCGTCGTGTGTGGCTGGTCGCGCAGTTCCCCGCGCCCCTGAAGGGGCCGCCCTTGACCGGGCGGCCCCTCTCAGCGTTTCGGCCAGTACCACAGCGGTTCGTCCAAGAGGCTTTCGCGGCCCGCCACCGTCGTCCGGCCCGACTCCTTGAGCAGTTCTATGGAGTTGACGTCGACGCGATGGCGGGCCGCCCCCTTGGCCACCGCCTCGGCGAGCGGGTCGGCATGGGTCACCAGGACGATCTGGGTGTCCTTCGACGCCGTGAGGATCAGGTCGGCCAGGGGGCGCAGGAGGTCGGGGTGCAGGCTCGTCTCCGGCTCGTTCAGGACGAGGAGGGACGGCGGGCGCGGGGTGAGCAGCGCGGCCGTCCACAGCAGATAGCGCAGGGTGCCGTCGGACAGCTCGGCGGGGCCGAGCGGGCGCAGGAGTCCGCGCTGGTGCAGCTGGAGCTCGAACCGCCCTCCGTTGTCGACGACTCGGACGCTGCTGCCGGGGAAGGCGTCCGCCACCGCTTCGTCGAGCGCCTCGTCGTCGCCGATCTCGCGGATGGTCTGCAGGGCGGCCGCGAGGTCCGCGCCGTCGTGGCCGAGGACGGGGGTGCGGGTGCCGATGCGGGCGGCGCGGGCGGGCGCGTCGGCGTCGGTGCGCACGTGGTCGTAGAACCGCCAGGAGTGGATCTGCTCGCGCAGCCCGATCAGGTCGGGGGCCAGCTGCGGGTCGGCGAACTGGCTGAGCATGCTGTCGTACGGACGGATGCCCTGGGAGCGGTGCCAGCCGCCGTCGGCCGTGCGGGTGCGCACCGCGGGGCCCGCGCGGTCGCAGAGCAGCGCGGCGGGCCGCAGGACGGGCCCGGCCCAGGTGGACTCGCGCTTGATCTCGGGGTCCAGGGCGAACATGGAGGGGGCGCCGCCGGGGCCCGCGCCGCTGGACTGGGGGATGCCGAAGTCCACCGCGTACCCGAACTCGTCGCCCGCGAAGCCCAGGCGCAGGGCGGCCGGTTCCGCCTTCCGCTCACCCGCCCACATCACGGACGGCAGGCCGCCCTCGCGGGCCAGGGCGGCGACCGCGCCGCCCGCCGCGGAGTCGGCGAGCAGGCGCAGGGCGCGGTACAGGCTGGACTTGCCCGTGCCGTTCGCGCCCGTGATCACGTTCAGCCGGTCCAGCGGGACGATCAGTTTGCGCAGGGAGCGGTAGTTCTCGACGGCGAGTGTGCGGATCATGCGTTTCAGCTTCGCATCCGGGTCTGACAATCCCCCTCGGGGAGCGGCCCGATCAGGTCTCGGGCACGGCGTCCGGCGCGTCGGGCGCGAGGAAGCGGCCCATCGGCAGGACCGGGCGGCCCCAGGTGGAGGCCATCACCTGTCCCGCGAGCAGATAGAGCGCCCCGGCGCTGGCGCCGAGTCCGAACCAGCCCGCGACGCGGTTCCAGCCGACCGCGCCGGTGAAGCCGTTGCAGGTCATCGCCACGAAGACGACGAGCACGCAGGTGAAGGTGAGCAGCAGCGCCAGATGGATGCGGAAGCTCGCCATCCACAGCACGAAGACCACGAACACCCAGGGGAGCGTGAACAGGCCCATGGTGTCGCCGCGCAGCGCCGGGTCGAGGCCGGGCAGCACCCAGAGCAGCATCAGGGACTTCGCCATCCAGAAGAGCCCGAAGCCGCCGAAGACCGTGGCGTGCCAGGTGTCGCCGCGCTGGGCCTGGAAGAGCCCGGCGAGGAGCTGCGCGAGCCCGCCGATGAAGAAGCCCACCAGGGGCACGACCGAGTGCAGGAGCTTCTCGGGGAAGACGCCCGCGTCGATGCCGGTGGCGATCATCGTGACGACGATGAAGCCGGTGAGCCCGAGCGGGCCCAGCTGGGCCTGCGCGGTGGGCTCCATGCGCTTGACGGAGACCGCCTGGGCGGCGGGGCCCGTGCGGTGCGGAAAGTTCACGCGATGCCTTTGCCGAATCCGCTGGCGGTCAGGTCGATCGAGCCGCTGTTGCCCTTGTTCCTGGTCCGGGCGGACAGGGCGAGGGTGACGACGACGCCGAGGACCGCCCAGGCGGAGAGGACCAGCAGCGGCCGGGTGACCGAGTTCCCCTCGAAGTACGCGATGGAGCGGGCCACCCAGGTGCCGGCGCCCGGCGGCAGCCAGGGCCCGATCGCCTCCCAGAAGGGCGGCAGCATCGGCAGCGGGAAGGCGCCGCCCGCGCTCGGGTTGCCCGCGATGACGATGAGCAGGACGGCCAGGCCGATGCCCACGATGCCGGTGAGCGACTGCAGGGCGAGCGTGATCGCGCCTACCCCGAAGATCACCAGGGCGCCGAGGCCCCACAGGCCGAGGACGCTGCCGGGCAGGGCGCCGAGGATCGGCCCGATGATGATCGCGCCGCCGAGCCCGCCGACGATCGAGTAGAGCGCCATGGTGCCGAGCCTGATGACCGCGCGCGGCACGTTGGCGGCCCGGGAGCCCGCGCTGATCGCGAGGATCGACGCGCACAGGTAGCCGCCGACGCACCAGCCGACGACCAGGTAGAAGGACGAGAGTCCGTTGAAGTCCTGGCCCGATGCGGGGGCCACGTCGACGGTCTTCACCGTGCGCTTCTCGGCCGCGTCGACGTCGGTGGCGAGCGTGGTGAGGGTCCTGGAGAGGGCGGTGCCGCCGCCGGAGGCGACCAGGAGGGTGTCGGTCGTGCCGCGCGGGTCGACGAGCAGGGCGCCGTCGATGTCGCGGTTCATGATCTGGTGGCGGGCCGCGGCCTCGTCCTTGAGGACGCGCGGGTCGAGCGGGTCGCCGGGGAGCTTCTTCAGCCGGTCGGCGGTCTGCTCGGCCGCGGGACCTGGGGCGACGACTCCGAAGGGCACGTCCGTCGGTTTCGGGTTGTGCAGGGCCCCTACGTAGGAGGCGATGAACAGCAGCTGGAGGGCGAGTACGCCGATGACGAGCAGGGCTGCTCGCGGGGTGACGGCGCTCTTCAATTCGTCGGCGAACCTCATGGGTCCACGCTCCGGTGTACGGGACGTTTGCGCAGGTGGGATGGGCCGAACGGACGACGTGACGGATGGCTGGAACAGGCCTTGCGAGTGAATCGAACGTATGTGTCGTACGTGAGTTCGAAACTGGTCTATGGTGGAGGCGGGGGATGCGAGATCGGATCGGTTCAGGGTTTCAGGAGGTGCGTGTGCTCGGCTTCACGCATCTGCACACCGTCTCCGGGTTCTCCCTGCGGTACGGCGCCTCGCACCCGGAGCGGCTCGCCGAGCGCGCCGCCGAGCGGGGCATGGACGCCCTCGCGCTCACCGACCGGGACACCCTCGCGGGCGCCGTCCGGTTCGCCAAGGCCGCGGCCGGGGCGGGCGTGCGGCCGCTGTTCGGGGCCGAGCTCGCAGTGGGGGAGCCCGCCCCCGCCAAGGGCGAGCGGCGCCGGGCCTCCGTGCGTGGTGGTGCCTTCATCGACGAGTCGACCCCGCGCGTCACCTTCCTCGCCAGGGACGGAGCCACCGGCTGGGCCGCGCTCTGCCGCCTGGTCACCGCCGCGCACCGTGACGGCACGGCGGCGGGGCAGCCCGTCCTGCCCTGGCAGGAGAACCACGGGGAGGGCCTGACCGTGCTGCTCGGCCCCGCCTCCGACGTGGGCCGCGCGCTCGCCGCGGGCCGCCCCGACCGGGCCGCCCGCCTCCTCGCCCCCTGGCGCGAGCGGTACGGCGACGCGCTGCGCCTGGAGTCCGTCTGGCACGGCCGCGAGGGCACGGGCCCCGGCTCCCTGCGGCTGGCCGCGCGCACCGTCGGCTTCGCCGCCGAGCAGGGCGTGCGTCCCGTCCTGAGCAACGCCGTGCGCTACGCGGACCCCGGCCAGGGCCCGGTCGCCGACGTCCTCGACGCCGCCCGCCGCCTCGTCCCCGTCGACCCGACCAAGGAACTCGACAGTGGCGAGCGGTGGCTGAAGGGCGCCGCCGACATGCTGGGCATCGCCGAACGCGTCGTCGAGGCCGCGGGCTTCCGCCGCGACACCGCCCACCGCCTCGTCGAACAGACCCGGACGGCCGCCGCCGAGTGTCTCGTCGACCCCGAGGACGACATCGGCATCGGCTCCGTACGGTTCCCCGAACCGCACCTCGTCGGCGCGGGGCGCCGCACCGCGCAGCGCGTCCTCGCCTCGCGGGCCGCGGCGGGCATGGTGCTGCGCGGCTACGACTCCCGGCGCGCGTACTGGGAGCGGATGCACCACGAGCTGGACATCATCGACCACCACGGCTACGCCTCCTACTTCCTGACGGTGGCCCAGGTCGTCGACGACGTGCGCGACCTGGGCATCCGGGTCGCGGCGCGCGGCTCGGGCGCCGGCTCCCTGGTCAACCACCTCATCGGCATCGCGCACGCCGACCCCGTCGAGCACGGGCTGCTCATGGAGCGGTTCCTGTCCAAGCGGCGGCACGTCCTGCCGGACATCGACATCGACGTGGAATCGGCCCGCCGTCTGGAGGTCTACCGCGCGATCATCGGGCGCTTCGGGACCGAGCGGGTCGCGACGGTCGCCATGCCCGAGACGTACCGGGTCCGCCATGCCGTGCGCGACGTGGGCGCCGCCCTGTCCATGGACCCGGCCGACATCGACCGGATCGCCAAGGCCTTCCCGCACATCCGCGCCCGTGATGCCCGCTCCGCTATGGCGGAACTGCCCGAACTGCGCCAGATCGCACAGGAGCTGGGCGACCGCGACCGCCTGTGGGACCTCGTCGAGTCGTTGGACGCGCTGCCGCGCGGGGTCGCCATGCACCCGTGCGGGGTGCTGCTCTCCGACGCCTCGCTGCTCGCCCGCACCCCCGTGGTGCCGACCAGCGGCGAGGGCCTGCCCATGTCGCAGTTCGACAAGGACGACGTCGAGGACCTCGGCCTGCTCAAGCTGGACGTGCTCGGCGTGCGGATGCAGTCGGCGATGGCGCACGCGGTGACGGAGGTCGAGCGGGCCACGGGCGCCGCCGTGGACCTCGACGACCCGCGCCAGGTGCCACCCGGTGACCCGGCGACGTACCGGCTCATCAAGTCCGCCGAGACGCTGGGCTGCTTCCAGATCGAGTCGCCGGGCCAGCGGGACCTGGTCGGGCGGCTGCAGCCCGCGACCTTCCACGACCTGGTGGTCGACATCTCGCTGTTCCGGCCGGGGCCGGTCGCCGCCGACATGGTGCGGCCCTTCATCGAGGCCAGGCACGGCCGCGCGCCCGTCCGTTACCCGCACCCCGACCTCACGGAACCGCTGAAGGAGACGTACGGCGTCGTCGTCTTCCACGAGCAGATCATCCGGATCGTGGACATCATGACCGGCTGCGGGCGCGACGAGGCGGACCGGGTGCGGCGCGGGCTCTCCGACCCCGAGTCGCAGGGCCGGATCCGCTTCTGGTTCGCGCAGCACGCGGCGGCCAGGGGGTACGACGCGGAGACCATCGGCCGCACCTGGGAGATCGTCGAGGCCTTCGGCTCGTACGGCTTCTGCAAGGCGCACGCGGTCGCCTTCGCCGTGCCCACCTACCAGTCGGCCTGGCTGAAGGCCCATCACCCGGCCGCGTTCTACGCCGGGTTGCTCACGCACGACCCCGGGATGTACCCGAAGCGGCTGCTGCTCGCGGACGCGCGGCGGCGTGGGGTGCCGATCCTTCCCCTGGACGTGAACCGGTCCGCGGTCGCTCACCGTATCGAACTGGTGTCCGGTTCTGAGGGGGCTCCGGACCGGTGGGGGCTGCGGCTCGCGCTCTCCGACGTGCACGGCATCAGCGAGGCCGAGGTCACCCGGATCGCCGACGGGCAGCCCTACGCCTCCCTCGTCGACTTCTGGGAGCGCGCCAGGCCCTCCAAGCCGGTCGCGCAACGGCTCGCGCAGGTCGGCGCGCTCGACGCGTTCGGCGCCAACCGCCGTGACCTGCAGCTCCACCTGGCCGAGCTGCGGCGTGGCGCGCGGGGTGCGGCCGGTGCCCAACTGCCGCTGGCCGGTGGGCGGCGGACGGCACCCGCGGGCCTGCCCGACCTGGACGACGCGGAGCGGCTCAGCGCCGAACTGGGCGTCCTCGGCATGGACTCCTCGCGCCACCTCATGGGCGACCACCGGGCCTTCCTGGAGGAGTTGGGCGTGTTCAGCGCCCGGCGCCTGCGCGAGGCCGAGCACGGCGCGACCGTCCTGGTCGCGGGCGCCAAGGCCGCCACCCAGACCCCGCCGATCCGCTCCGGGAAGCGCGTCATCTTCACCACCCTGGACGACGGCACGGGCCTGGTGGACCTGGCCTTCTTCGACGACGCCCACGAGCGATGCGCGCACACCGTCTTCCACTCCTGGCTGCTGCTCGTACGCGGTGTGGTGCAACGCCGCGGACCGCGCAGCCTCAGCGTGGTGGGCGCGGCGGCCTGGAATCTGGCGGACCTGGTGGAGGTGCGCGCGGAGGGCGGCCTCGACGCGGTGGCGCAACGCCTGGCGGAACCGGAGAAGGAGGAGAAGGAGGAGAAGGAGGAGAAGGGGGAG
>NZ_LIPN01000370.1 GCF_001418325.1 Streptomyces atriruber
GGCGCACTGGTTGCCGAACGCCGGGTTCAGGAGAGCGATGACGTCGACGCTGTTGCCGCACACGTTGACGGGAACGTGGACCGGGATCTGCACGGAGTTGCCGGACAGGACGCCCGGGGAGCCCACGGCCGCACCCTCGGCACCGGCGTCGGCGAACGCCGGGGCGCCCAGGCTCAGAGCCATGACGGCGCCAGCAATGAACGTTGCGCTCTTCTTGAGCTTCATAGCTTTCCCTTCTTTCGGGTCACGCCTAAACGGCGACCTGAGTCCTACTCAACGAGCGATAGGACCAGAAGAAACCGCGAAGTTGACAACCCTCGGAAGTTCACTCGAATGCGAACCCGGGGCATGAAAAAGCCCGGGCCGCCCGAGGAGGAAGGAAATCGGGCGGCCCGAGCAATCTCTGCGCAGCGGCCGATCAGCCGTTGTGCTCGCCGTTGCCGGCCAGCACCGGGATGTCGTTCAGGATGTGCGACAGCGGCTCGTCGCCCTTGGCCTGCGTCGAGTTCTCGGTGCACTGCTGGTTCTGCGGCGCCGAGAGGATCGGGATGTCCTGGACGGCGATCGGCACGAGGCCGACCAGCGAGCCGACGTTGCCCTTGACGGGCAGGCCGACACAGGGCTTGTTGAGCGAGCCCTGGACGAGGGAGAGCTGCGGGCTCATGTCGCCCTTGGTGGCGGAGTTGCCGAACGACTGCTTGGCATCGTTGCCGCTCATCGACGTGGTGCCGCCGTCGTCACCGATGGCCATCGCGGCAGGCGAAGCGGCAGCGGAAATACCGACGACGGAGACGGCGACCGCGGCCGCTGCCATTGCCTTCTTGAGCATTTGATGTTCCTTTTCTGGCGGACGCTCTGGTTACAGCGAGCTGCTCAACTCGCGCGGCGACGTTTGGTTCCGGTCGTTCACTCCATCGGATCTTTCGGCAATCGCCGCACTGCCGTCGGAGCCCCGCTCGATAGGCCATTGGAGTGAACCCGGGTAAAGCCTAGGAACCCCTCATTGCTCCGGTAGTTGCTACAGGGTGCTCCTTGGACGGGGGCTCACTCAGAAGGGAAATCCTGTGCTCAAGAAGGTTATGACCGCGGCTGCGGTCACGGCTTCCGTCGTCGGCATGTCGGCTGCCGCGGCTCCCACGGCGCTCGCCATCGGCAACGACGGCGGCACCGACACGATGAGCGGCAACAACGCCATGCAGGAGTTCGGCAACTCCGCCACGTACGGGAACATGAGCCCGCAGATGGCTCTCATCCAGGGCTCGCTCAACAAGCCCTGCATCGGCCTGCCGGCCAAGGCCAACGTCGGCTCGCTCGTCGGCGTCGTGCCGATCTCGGTCCAGGACATCCCGATCCTCTCGGCGCCGCAGAACCAGCAGTGCACGGAGAACTCGACGCAGGCCAAGGGCGACGAGCCGCTGTCGCACATCCTGAGCGACGTCCCGCTGCTGTCCGGCAACGGTGAGCACAACCACTGACGCTCATTCACAGTTCAGCGGGCCGCCCATGCTTTTCCGGGCGGCCCGCTGTCTTGTCGGTTTCGGCCGTCAGTACCGGGGCCAGGGATCGCGGTCGACCAGGCCCTGCCATTCGGGGTCGGGGCGCCCCGGGAGCGTTCTCCCCTGTTCACGCCATTTCCTGAGCAGTGATTCGTAGATGGGGTCCGTGAGGCAGTCCGGGGACTGTCTGCTCACCGGGATGACACCTTGCCGCTGCCACGGCCCTGTGCGGTCAGCCATATGTCCTCGTCACGAGTGGGGGCGCCTACTGTTTTCGTTCCTGTCGAAGTCCGAAACGAAACAGCACCGTTGAGGCGAAAGAGTTGTTCACTTGCGCCACACTCCCTTCGCAACGGAATGACACGTCGGTCGGTTTACGGTTTAAGAGTTCCTCTTCCCCCTCACTCGATTCGCGGAGAAAAACATGGGGACGGCCTCCCGTACGCCAGGCAGGAAGCGAGCCGTAAAGCGTCTCGGCATCGTCACCACGGGGCTCGCGCTCGCCGCCGCCCTCACCGGAATCACCGCGGCCGCCACCCCTCTCCCTGTCCAACGCATCGATGTCTTCGGCGGCATGAAGAATCGTCCGAACGACGGACCCGGTACGAATATCCTGCTGCTCGGAACGGACAGCCGTGCCGGACTCACGAAATCCGAGCGGCGGCGCTTCTCCACCGGTAAAAGGGGCTGTGACTGCGCCGACACGATGATGCTCGTCCATGTGTCGGAGAAGTCCGACCGGGTCAGCGTCGTCGGCCTGCCCCGCGACTCCCGCACCGTCATCCCCGAGCGCCGGGAGGAGGCGACGGGCGAGGGCGCCCCGGCCCACCCCGCCAAGCTCAACGCCGCCTACGCCGAGGGCGGCCCGCAGCTCGCGGTGCACACCGTCGAGGAGATGACGAACGTCCGGGTCGACCACTACCTGGAGATCGACTTTCGGCGGTTCATCGACGCGGTCGACGAGGCGGGCGGGGTGCGCGTGTGCACGAAGCGCCCCCTCAAGGACTTCGCGACCAAGCTGAACCTGAAGCCCGGCACGCACAAGCTGTCCGGGGGCCGGTCCCTGCAGTACGTGCGTTCCCGGCACGTGGACAACAGTGCGGACTTCGGCCGTATGCAGCGTCAGCAGCGGTTCCTGGTCGGGGTGTTGCGCACGCTCTCCGCGGACCGTGCGTTCGCCGACCCGCTCAGGACCGCGCGGCTGGCCCGGACCGTACTCGGCTCCACCCGCCTCGACCAGGGCTTCACCGTCGACGGGCTGACCGAACTCACCACCACCCTGCGCAAGCTGGCGCCCTCGGCGACCGAGTTCATGACGGTCCCCATCGGCGGCTTCAGCGATGCGCAGGACGGCATCGGCGCCACCCTCGAATGGGACCGGCCCAAGGCGGACAAGGTCTTCGACGCGCTGAACCGGGATCGCGCCCTGACCGGCGGAAAGGCATCGGCAGCGCCCGCCGACCCGCCGCGGCTGCTGCGTCAGACGGCCTTCCGCGGCGACAAGGTCGCCTGTCCCTGACGTACGGGAGCGGCCGCCCCTGACGTTCAGCACATTAATCGGCCGAACGGGGCACTGGCCGCAACCGCTGCCCCACCACTCAGTTGATCACCATGCGGCTCCGAAGCGGAGCCTCTCTTCGAAGGGAACCCCATCACCATGAAGAAGCTGTTCGCGACGGCCGCCCTCGCCGCTTCCGTCGCCGGTGTGTCCGGCGTTGCGGCCCCGCAGGCCATGGCCATCGGTGACGACACCGGCACGACCTCGGTCAGCGGCAACGGTGCCGAGCAGGTGTTCGGCAACTCCGCCACGCACGGCAACATGAGCCCGCAGATGTCCCTGGTCCAGGGTTCGCTGAACAAGCCCTGCATCGGCCTGCCGGCCAAGGCCAACGTCGGCTCGCTGGTCGGCCTCGTGCCGATCGCCGTCCAGGACATCCCGGTCCTCTCGGCGCCGCAGAACCAGCAGTGCACCGAGAACTCGACGCAGGCCAAGGGCGACGAGCCGCTGTCGCACATCCTGGAGGACCTGCCGATCCTCTCGGGCAACGGCGCCCACAACGGCTGATCCGGGCGAAGCCCCGACGACTCGGTTCGTCCGGCGGCCGCGCACGGATTCCGTGCGCGGCCGCCGTGGGTTGCGGGACCGATGGGGCGAACCACCCGAACGACGTGTGTGGGGAGTGACTCGTCGGGCAGCCGAAGAGGGAACGGTCCCCACAACACCGGTGGGAGTGATGCGCTGTGACAACCGACAGCACGCAGGACACCTGCATCCTCACCCGCCCCCGAACCCCGGCCGCCGCCCGGGATGTCGTACGCGCACTGCTGCGCCAGGGGCACCACGACGCCAGTGACATGGCGGTCGACGACGCGGTTCTGGTGACCTCCGAACTGGTCACCAACGCGCTCCGGCACGGCGGCGGCCTGCGCGGATTCGAGTGCCGGGTCCGGCCAGGCTTCGTCGAGATCGCCGTCGAGGACGGCAGCGACACGGTCCCGCGGACCCGGCCGCGCACGAGCCTCCTCATGAGCGGCGGACACGGCTGGCCCTCCGTGTGCCACCTGTCCGACGAGGTGTCCGTGACGCGCCTTCCCGAGGGAGGGAAGTGCATCGTCGCGCGCGTACCGCTGGCCGCGTGAACCGCGTGCCGGTGGGCCCGGCACGTACCCGTGTGGCTACCGGGCGAGCCGCCCCGGAAGGGGTTCGATGGGCCGTACCCCCACTCTCATTCCTGAAGGGCCGGTCCCCACGGTGCAGCGATGCGTGAAATCAGTCCTCGTGACAGCGATGGCCGCGGCGACGGCGCTGCTGCCCGGCGCGGCGAACGCCGCCGACCGGTACGAGGTCACCCTGGACAGCACGGCCCGGATCACCGCGGACGGCCAGAAGGCGGTCGTCGCGGGCACGTACACGTGCGAGGGCTTCGAAGGCCCCGTACGGCTGCGGATCACGCTGCGCACGCAGCGGGAGCGCGAGCTCGACGCGGACGAGGCACAGGCGATGCAGGGCCTCTACCAGTGGGTGGGGCTCCCTGGCCTGCCCGTCCCGAAGACGGCGACGACGAGCACCGCCCAGGAGCAGATCCTCGACGGCACCTGTGACGGCAGCGCCACCGCCCACCCCTGGCAGCACGGCTTCTCCGGGACGGCCGAGAAGGGCGTCAAGGGCTCGGTCACCGTGGCGATGACCTCGGTGGACTCCCGCACGGCCGAGGTGAAGGAACTCGCCGACACGAAGGGCGAGGTGACGTTCGCCTAGGAGGCGTCGCCGCCTCACACGCGCCGCCCCGCACCCACCGCCTCACACACGCCCCGTCACCGTCACCGAGACCCGCGACGGCTGTTCCCCGGTCAGCCGCTCCAGCGTCCGCGTCACGGCGGCGCGGATCTCGCGGGTGACGTCCACGGCCCGGTGGCCGCGGCTCAGGACGACGTGGACCTCGGCGTGCCGGCCCGCCGTCCCCTTGTCCCTGGTGATCCGGACCGCCGAGGAGCGCGGGGACGTGGCGGTGCCCTTCGTCAGCGGGTTGGCGGCGCGGAGCAGGTCGGCGATGCCCGGCCGCAGGAACGCGACGCCCGGCGTGCCGAGCACCGCCTCCTGGACGGCTTCGGCCAGCGCGCTGGTAGCGAGTCTTTCCGTCACAGGTGCCATCCCTCCGCGCTGTCGTCCGCGTCGTCGTCGATGAGGTCGGCGACCGTCACGTCGACGGTCGCGACCCGCATGCCCAGCTCTTCGTCGACCGCCTCCCGGACCGTGTGCCGGACCTTCTCGGCGACCTCCTGGAGGTTCCACGTGAGGGCCACCTCCACCTCCGCGCGGATGTGCACGGGGCCGCGCGGCCACCGTCCCGCGGGCGCGGCGGCGCCCTCCTCGTGGGCGAGCGCCTCGATGCGGCAGCTGCCCGCGCGTACACCCGGCAGGGAATCGGCGGCCGCGCGGACGGTCCGCGCCGCGACGGCCTCCACGATCCACGTGTCCTCCGCGGGCTCGCCCAGCGGCAGCGTGCGGCCCGGCCTCAGTTCGAGGCGCACCACGTCCATCACGCGGCCGACGAGCGCGGAGGTGTCGGGCTCCGGGTCCCAGGGGGCGCCCTCGCGGTCCCGCTCGCGGGCGGCGGAGACGACGTCCTCCAGGCTGCGCAGCGTGTTCAGCGCCTCGGTGCAGTGCGGGCAGGTGTCGGCGTGCGGATCGCTCCCGCCGCTCTCCGCGCGCTCCCACACCTCCCACAGCGCCCGGCCGCAGGGGAGCAGTTCGTTCGGTTCGTCGGTCGGTCCGTCGGTCGGTCCAGCTGTCGGTTCGTCGGTCGGTCCGTCGGTCGTCGGGTTGTCCCTCATCGGCCCGTGCTCCTCGTTCACCGCCATGCGGCCATCGCTTCCGTGAGATGGCGCCGCGCCCGGAAGACACGGCCCCTTACCGCTTCCGGGCTGATGCCGACCGTCTCGGCGATGGAGTCGTAGGGGAGGCCGTTGAGCTCGCGCAGCACCCAGCACACGCGCTGTTCCGGGGACAGCCCCTCCATCGCCTTGCCGAGGTCCGCCACCGCGGCGTGCGCCTCGGCGACCCTGACCGGTGAGGCCTCGTGCTCCGGCGCCTGCGGCTCGGGCACCTCGCCCAGGTCCAGGGCGGGGCGGCGGGCCCGCAGCACGTTCAGACACCGGTTGGTGACGATGCGGTGCATCCACGTGCCGAACTGCGCGTCCCTCCGGAACTCCGGCACCTTGCGCCAGGCGCTCACAAAGGACTCCTGTACCGCGTCCTCGGCCTCCGTCCGGCTGCCGAGCAGCCGCGTGGCGAGCCGCAGCAAGCCGGGCGCATGGCGGCGCACGAGCTTCTCGAAGGCCTCGTCGTCACCCTCGGCAGCCCGTACGGCCAGCAATCCGTCATCGCGCGGCGGGGAAGCATCCGCTTCGTCCTGCGCTCTGCCCCGGTCCCCCGGCACACGCGGCTCCTCTCACTCCAGTCGTACACCTACGACACACGACGGACCACCCGCGTTACGCGACGCGGCCGGTTGGGCCGCCGGAAAAAGAAATTCCTCCGAGGCGCGTAACGAATCCGGGGCACCCGGGTCATAGCGGTTGAGCAGTCCCTGACGACCCGACAAACGAGGAGATGCCTTTCATGGCGACTCAGGAGAGCACTTCGAAGACGTCCTCGACGACGTCCCGTGGAGACGAGCAGGGCCTCACCGGCGCCGTGCAGACCGTGCCGGGCAGCACCACCCTGACGGGCCGCACCGGCGCCCACGAGCCGGCCGCGACGCGCGGCAAGACCTCCATCGCCGACGTGGTGGTGGTGAAGATCGCCGGGACGGCCGCACGGGAGATCCCCGGCGTGCACGACATGGGCGGCGGGCTCTCCCGCACCATCGGGGCCGTCCGCGACCGCGTCCCCGGCGGCCGCCCCAACGTCGGCCGCGGCGTGAAGGTCGAGGTCGGCGAGCGGCAGACCGCGATCGACCTGGACATCGTCGTCGAGTACGGCGTGCCCATCACCGACGTCGCCCACGACGTGCGGGAGAACGTGATCGCCGCCGTGGAGCGCATCACCGGGCTGGAGGTCGTCGAGGTCAACGTCGCCGTCAACGACGTACGACTGCCCGACGACGACAGCGCGGACTCCGCCGGCGAGACGCGGGTGGAGTAGGCGGTGAGCACAGCTCTGGTGGGCCTGATCGCCGGGATGGCCCTGGGCTTCGCCGCGTGGTTCGGCGGCTTCGGGGCGTTCCTCCTGGTCGGCGCGCTCGGCGCGGTCGGCTTCGTCGTGGGGCGCTTCGTGGATGACGGCACGGACGTACGGGGCTTCCTCAGCGGCCGGGACCGGGGCCGACGATGAGCGTCCCCGCGGCGGACCGCGGCACGACGACCGTCGCCGACCGGGCGGTGCGCCGCATCGTCGAGCGGGCCGCCACGGAGGCGCTCGCGCCCGGCGAGGTGCGGACCGGCCGGACTTCGGCGTCGGTCCGCGGCCGCCGGGCGCGCGTCGACGTCACCGTGACGCTGCCCTATCCCCTGGTGCTCGACGAGTCGGGCGAGCGCGTCCGGGCGCACGTCGCCGACCGCACGGCCCTGCTCACCGGCCTCGCCGTGCCCTCGGCACGGGTGCGGGTGCGGGAGCTGCGCGTGCGGGCGGCGGGCGAGGGGTCGGCCGTGGCCGAGGAACAGGCGGCGGCCGAGGAGGCGGCGGCCGTGGAGCGGGCGGGCGGCGAGCCGCGGGCCCGGCGTCCGTGGTCCCCGCGCCGCGCGCCCGTGGCGGTGGCGGCGCTGGCTGCCGCCGCCGCCTGCGCCGTGCTCCTGTACGACGTGGTGGCCGTGCACGCGGCCGGTCGTGCGCCCGCGCGCTGGCGATCCGATCTGATGGACTGGCTCACCTCCCACGGCCCGCACGCGGGCGCGTGGCCCGGCGCGGCGGCGGCGTTCGCCGTGCTCTGCCTCGGCGTGTGGCTGCTGGTTCTCGCCGTCACGCCGGGCGCACGCGGACGGCTGCCGCTGCGGCCGCCGCTGCCCGGCGTCCGTGCGGTCATCGACCGGAGCGCCGTGGCGTCGCTGCTGCGGGACGCCGTGTCGGGCCTGCCCGGCATCACCCGTGTGCGGGTCCGTGTCGGGCGGCGCAGGGCCACCGTGCGTGCCGGGCTCGCCTTCGGCGAACTCGACCCGGCACACCGGGCGTTGACCGAGACGGCGGAGCGGGCCCTGGCCTCCTGCGGGGCCGCCCGGCCGCCACGACTGCGGGTCCGGCTGCGCACGGAACCCGCCTGGCGCGCTCCGGCGCAAGGAGGCGAAGAAGGGTGAGCCGAATCCGTACCGGCGGCAACCGCACCGCCCTGCTCTGTCTCGCGGCGGCGCTCCTGGGCGCGGGCGCCGTGCTGGCGTCCGCGACCGATGTCGTACGCGACCGGCTGCCGTCGGACGCGCCGCGGCTCGGCTCCGACCGGGTGTGGCTCGACGGGCCGCAGCTCGGCCGGTGGCGGGACCAGGGCTGGTGGACGCCGCTGGTGATCGCCGTGCTCTCCGTCGCCGTACTGCTGTTCCTCGGCTGGGCCGTGGCGCAGGTGCGCGGCGGGCGGCTGCGCGAACTGCCCCTCGGGCAGCCCGACGTGACGCTGTCCGGGGCCGCGCTGGCGGCGGTGATGACCGAGCGGGCGCGTGCCATCGACGGCGTGGCCCACGCACGCGTACGCCTCCGGGGCACCCCGCGGCGGCTGCGCGCCCGCATCACGCTGGTCCTGCAGCCGGACAGTTCCCCGGAGGCGGTGCTCGGGCGCCTCGCCCGGCAGACGGTGGCCGAGGCGAGGGCCGCGGTGTCGCCCCGCCCGCTGACCGCCGACGTGCGCCTCACGGTGCGGTCGTCGCGGACCGGTTCGCCTCGTCGCAGGGTCACCGGCCCGCCGCGCCGCCTGTCCTGAGCCGCCTGTTCCGGGTCGCCTGTTCTGAATTTCTCCGGTTCTCCGGAAAGTACGAATGACCCACCTGCTGATAGGAGAAGTAGGGCCGACTGGAGTACTTGCCGGTCAACGCCATTTCCTTCAAAGACGTTCATCCGTTCAGACGGTCATGGAACTCAGGGACCGGCTTGAGCGACATGCCGTGCTCGCAGACATGTATTGCGAAGCCAACGAGCGTGTCGTGGACGCGCAGTTGACCTTGGAGGAGCTGAGAAAGAGCAGAAACCGTGTGCTGGCGGCCCTGGCCGTCACCATCGGCAGCGACACGGGGGCGGCGCACGTGCTCGGTCTGCCGGAGCGCGACGTCCGGACGGCACGCAAGTCCGTGAACCGCGAGGAAGCGCTCGACCTGGCGACGAACGCGCTCGACCTCGCCGCCGAGGCCGCTTCGGTCCCGGCGTACGCACCACGTTCCGCGCCCGCGGAACCGTGCGAGACGCAGGAGACGCAGGAGATCCGGGCCGTGCCGGAGCAGGTCTCCCCCGCCCCGGCGGAACCCGTGGCGGCGACCGTCCCCGCGCCTGCGCCCGCGCCCGCCCGGGAGACCGTCGCGGTGTCCGCGCCCGCGTCCGCGCCCGCCGCCGCGCCCGCGTCCGTGCCGGGACCCGCTCCCGGCCCCGCGCCGGGGCCCGGACCCGTGACGGCTTCCGTGGCGGCTTCCATGACCGCTCCCGCGGCCGCCTCCGCTGCCCCGCACGTGCAGGTCGCGGCTCCGACGGCGGTTCCCCACGCCGTCGCGTGGACCGCGCCGATGGACCAGCTGCTGGTCCAGGGCTGGCACGAGGGGGTGAACCCCAGCGTGCTCGCCACTCAGCTGGGCTGCGATCTGTCGGCACTGGCGCTCAGGGTGCAGGAGCTCTCCTACGCGGAGAGCGCACCCGCCCAGGCAGCGGCCGCCGCGGCTCAGGCCGATGTCCGGACGGGAGGTGACTCATGGGAGCCCGCGCAGGCTCCCTCGCGACAACCTGGGCGCCACCGGCGCCACCGAACCGACGGGTCTCCTCATGGCCTTTTCCCGCAAGAGACGCTGAGCCACCATCCGTCGTACGCGCCACAGGGCCCGCCGGACGACTATCACCTGCCCTATGGGGATGTGCACGCGTATCCAGTCGGCATGTGAGACGTGGTGGTGGTCACCGCTCGGTGAGCAGCCCGGAGCGCAGCTTGGCGAGGGTGCGCGTCAGCAGTCGCGAGACGTGCATCTGGGAGATCCCGAGCACCTCGCCGATCTGGGCCTGCGTCATCTCCTGGCCGAACCGCATCTCGATGATGTGCCGCTCGCGCTCGTTCAACTGCTCGATGAGCGGGGCGAGGGCGTGCAGGTCCTCGAAGAGGTCGAGCGCGGGGTCGTCCTCGCCGAGCACGTCGGCGTAGTCACGGCCCTGCGAGCCGTCGTCCTGGCCGACGGGGACGTCGATCGAGCCCGCCGTGTAGCCGTTGGCGGCGACGAGGCCGTCGTTGACCTCCTCCTCGGTGAGGTCGAGGTGGTCCGCGAGCTCCCGGACGGTGGGTTCGCGGTCCAGCTCGGCGCCCAGCGACTCCTTGGCCTTGGCGAGGTCGACGCGGAGCTCCTGGAGGCGGCGCGGCACGTGCACGGCCCAGGTGGTGTCGCGGAAGAACCGCTTGATCTCACCCGTGATGTACGGCAGCGCGAAGGTGCTGAACGCGACCTCGCGGGAGAGGTCGAAGCGGTCGATGGCCTTGATCAGGCCGATCGTGCCGACCTGCACGATGTCGTCGATGTCGGTGCTGCCGCCGCGGAACCGGCCGGCCGCGTAGTGCACCAGCGACAGGTTCATCTCGATGAGGGTGTTGCGCGCGTACTGGTACTCGTGGGTGCCCTCTTCGAGTACCTGGAGCCGGTCGAAGAAGATCTTCGACAGGTCCCGGGCGTCCTTGGGCGCGACGCTGCCCGCGTCCTCGACCCACGGCAGTTCGCTGCTGGACATCTCTTCCCAGGGAGCAGTCGTCGAGCGTGCTTCCTCTTGTGCAGATGCTGCAGTCAACTGTGTAGGCGGCCTCACTGGTTCACCTTCGCTCGGGGACAACGGGCGGGACATCCACAGTCCCGCCTTCCCAGTACTTCCCGGTTTAAGCTCCTCATGTGCGAGGCGAGTTCGAAGGGCCCGCGCAGGGCGCCCCCGGGAGCACCCGTGTCCGGCCTGACGCACCGTTCCGCTCGCCCGTCCGTGCTGTCACCATGCGGAGTCAGGGTGTAGGGGGAGTCGCCCTCAGCGGGGCGGGGCGGGAGGCGCACATGCCAGAGATGTTCCTGCGGCGGCTGAGCCGTTGGCAGGCGGAGCAGCAGCGCGAGGCCGTCGCCGACCTCTATGTGGAGGCCCGTCGGGGCACGGCAGGGGCCGAGTACGACATCCGGCAGGACTTCCTGCACCGCTTCGAACGCGACGTGCAGCAGACCGACTTCGACATGGTCGTGGCCGAAGCCGGGGCGCTGCTCGGCTGCCTCTACGGCTACCGCGCCGAGCGGGGCAGCGAGTGGTGGGAGGTCATGCGCAGCGTCCTGTCCCCCGCCGCCTTCGAACGGACCACGGCGGGGCGGGTGTTCCTGCTGAGCGAGCTGATGGTGGTGCCCGCGGAGCGCGGCTCGGACGTCGCCCGCCGCCTGCGGACGCTGCTCCTGACCCGGCACACGTCCGACGTGGTCGTCGCCGTCATCCAGCCGGACGACGACCAGGGGCGGGAGGTGCTGCAGTCGTGGGACTGGACGAAGCTCGGCGAGTTCACGCACCAGCGGGAGGGCTGGCTCCGGCCCCCGTCTCCGTTGCCGTGAGGCCTAGCCTCCTTCGGGCCTGCTCGCCCGCAGCGAGTACATGAGCGGGATGCGGGGCCGGTCGGCGGGGAAGCGGTAGGCGCCGTCGCGCAGTTCGAGCGTGCCGAAGCGCTCGAAGAGCGTCTGGTCGCGCTCGCGCAGGAACTCGATGCGCAGGCCCGCGGCGGCGAGCGCGGAGACGACGTCGCCGATCGGGTGCTGCCACTCGACGGTGCGGTTGTGGACGGTGGGGGTGGTCGTGTCCGCGTACCCGCCGGGTGTCTCGTCGATCCAGGCGTCGCGCGCGAAGTAGTCGTGCTCGATGCGTGAGCCCGTCGCGTCGTCCAGGACGTCGGTGAGCGGATGGAACTCGGAGAGGTAGAGGAAGCCGCCGGGCGCCACCAGTGAGGCGGCGGTCTCGGCCCAGCGCTGGATGTCGGGGAGCCAGCCGAGGGCGCCCACTCCGGTGTAGACGATGTCGTACGAGACGTCGGGCACCGCCTCGGCCGCGTCGTACACGTCGGCGGCGACGAAAGCGGCCTGCTCCGGGGTGAGGCCGAGCTCGGCGGCGAGCTCGCGGGCCGCGTCGACGGCGGGCTCGGAGAAGTCGAGCCCGACCACGCGGGACGCTCCGTGCCGCGCCCAGGACAGGGTGTCCAGGCCGATGTGGCACTGCAGGTGCAGCAGGGACTTTCCGCGTACGTCGCCGACCTCCGCGAGCTCGTGGTCGCGCAGCGGGTCCTGGCCCGCGCGGAAGGCGTCGAGGTCGTAGTAGTCGCTGGCGAGGTGGAGGGGGACGCGCTCGTCCCAACGCCTCCGGTTGGTCTCGCGCCAGTCGGCGGGCGTCCGGGAGTACATGGTCGAAAAGTTATCCACAGGCTGGGGAATCCCGCCAGCGGTTTGTCGGCGGGGGCAGGCAGTATGGGGGCATGAGCGAGACGGGTGCGACGAGCGCGACGGGTGCAGGAAAGACGGGGGCGGAGTCCTCCATGCCGGACTGGGAGAAGCGGTTCAGGGCGCCGCGGGTGTCACTGCCGGACTGGGCGGAGGACGCCCCGCAGCGCTCCTTGTTCGTGTCGAACGCGACGGGGACATATGAGTTGTACGCATGGGAGAGGACGACCGGCACCCAGCGCCAGGTGACCGAGCGGCCGAACGGCACGACGGACGGCGCGCTGTCGCCCGACGGCGAGTGGATCTGGTGGTTCGACGACACGGACGGCGACGAGTTCGGCGTCTGGCGGCGCCAGCCCTTCGGCGGGGGCGCCGACGAGCCCGCGGTGCCGGGCCTGGAGGCCTCCTATCCGGCGGGGCTGGCCCTCGGCAGGGACGGCAGGACGGTGGTCGTCGGCCGCTCCACGGACGACGACGGCTCGACGATCCACGTCGTGCGCCCCGACAGCACCGCCCCGGTCGAGGTGTACCGCCACCGGGAGTCGGCGGGCGTCGGCGACCTCTCGCACGACGGCACGCTGATCGCCGTCGAGCACACGGAGCACGGCGACGCGATGCACTCCGCCCTCCGGGTGATCCGGCCCGACGGCTCGGCCGTCGCCGAGCTGGACGACACCAAGGGCGGCACGGTCGAGCTGGGCCTGGAGGTCCTCGGCTTCGCCCCGGTCGACGGCGACACGCGCCTGCTCGTCGGGCATCAGCGGCGCGGCCGCTGGGAGCCGATGGTGTGGGACGTGGCGTCGGGCGAGGAGAACGACCTCGTGCTCGGCCTGCCGGGCGACGTGAGCGCCGAATGGTATCCGGACGGCTCCGCGCTCCTCGTCGCGCACGAGTTCGAGGCCCGCGGCGAGCTGTTCCGGTACGACCTGTCCACCGCCGCGCTGGAGCGCATCGAGACCCCCGCGGGCTCCGTGTCGGGCGCGACGGCCCGCCCGGACGGCTCCGTGGAGTACATGTGGTCGTCGGCGGCCGAGCCGCCGGTGGTCCGCTCCACGGCGGGCGGCGTGGTCCTCGACCCGCCCGGCATGAAGGCCCCGAAGTCCGTCCCGGTGGAGGACGTGTGGGTGGACGGCCCCGGCGGCCGCATCCACGCGCTGGTCCAGCGCCCAGCGGGCTCCACCGGCCCCCTCCCCACCGTCTTCGAGGTGCACGGCGGCCCCACCTGGCACGACAGCGACTCCTTCGCGGCGGGCCCGGCCGCCTGGGTCGACCACGGGTACGCGGTCGTCCGGGTCAACTACCGCGGCTCCAC
>NZ_LIPN01000371.1 GCF_001418325.1 Streptomyces atriruber
CGAAGATCCGCACGTCCAGGCCGGCCGCGGCGGCGTGCGAGGCGACCGACAGGCCGTAGGGGCCCGCTCCGACAATCAGCAGGTCATGCATCGGTGACTGCTCGCTCTCTGTTCGGCGTGCCGGGAAGGACGGCGGGCGCGTGTTCCCGCGCCCTGATCGACAAGGACGTCAGGACCCGGTGCGACCGGTGGCGCACACCGGCGCGCAGCCGTCGCACCACGTGGCGGCGCCACATGCGGCGCAGGGCGGCCCCGGGGGCGGGGTCGTCGGCGGCGTGCCAGGCCAGTTCGCCGGAGGCCGGGGCGGTGCGTTGGCCGGGCAGGGCGACGGAGCGCAGCGCGGCCAGCGGGGCGTAGTTCTCCACCAGGAAGGTGCGGCCCGGCAGGGGCTCGGGGGCGGGGACCGGGCGGTGGGTCAGGTCCAGGTGCAGGGCGCGTACGACGTCCGTGTCCGTGCCGTCGGCGAAGAGGCGGAACTGGGCGCCGGGGCGCGGGTTGAAGTCGATGAGGTGGAAGTCGCCGGTCGAGGCGTCCCTGCGGAAGTCCAGGTCGAAGATCCCGCGGTACTCCAGGGCGGCCACCACCTGTGCGGCCGCGGACCACAGCGCGGGGTTCGCGGTCCACTCGCCGCTCACCGTCAGGCCCGCCGAGCGCGGCCAGGAGCGGTGCTTGCGTCCCGTGCCCCCGCCCCGTACGACACCGTTGCGGCCCGCGCAGCCGTGGACGAACCAGTCCGCCTCGCGGGCGCCGGGCACGAAGGCCTGGAGGAGCAGACGGCTGCCGGCCTCGGCGCGGCGGTCGAACAGGGCCGCGGCCTCGTGCGGGGAGCCGATCACGGTGGTGCTGCGCAGGCCGGTGTCGCGGGGCAGCAGCCAGGGGCGGCTCCACTTGGCGACGGCGGGGGCGCCGAGGCGGTCCACGGCGACGGCGGCGGACTCCGGGGTCAGCGTCGCGGGGTGGGCCACGCCCGCCTGCGCGCAGACCCGGGCGAGGGTCGCCTTGTCGGCCACGCGTTCGGCCACGTTGCCGGGTGTCCGGGGCAGCAGGAAGCAGTCGGTGAGCTCCTCGTACAGGGCGCTGACGGCGAGGGCGCTGGCGTCGTCCAGGGGGATCAGCACCGCGGGCCCGGTGAGGCGGCGCGAGACCCGCCGCAGCACGGCGGCGACCTCGGCGAGCGAGGCCCCGGGCGCGGGTGGCGCGTGCATCCGGTGCAGATACCGGGAGTGCTGTACGGGGCTCTGCCGGTCGTCGGCGACCAGGTGGACCTCGACGCCGGCCCGCCCCAGCGAGCGCACGGCGCCCAGCGTGCCGTGGTGAAAGGGATTCCTGTCGATCCGCAATAGGACCGCAGGAATGCGTGTATCCAGAGGCTGCAACGTCACCCTCGCTTATCGATCGCCCAAGTGGGCGATGTGGTGGAACACAGGATTAGAAGCCCGATTGGCGCAATAGAAATACATATGACGGAGTGTCAGTGAAGTTGGGCCGGAGGCCGGAAAAAGAGGAGCAGATATGGGACCACACACCCCAGAACGTCGGCGGAGCCGTGGACGTCTCGCTTTCGTCGCCGCGGGGACCGTCGCGTCGCTGGCCCTGGCCGCGGTGCCGGGGCACACGGTGGGTGTCGTACGCGACGGTGAACCACCGGGGGGCGGCGCCGGGAACCCCGCCTTCGGCGCGTATCTCGACTACGGTCCCCGTGGCGTCGAACGGATGAGTGAGCTGAGCGAATGGCTCGGCGGCGCCGAGCTGCGGGTGGGTCACACGTACCTCCCGGGCGACCGCTGGAGCAACATCGAGGGCGCCCCGAATTTCCTGGAGAAATGGGCGGAGTGGCGCAAGGCGAAGGACGACAGGCTCTTCGTGCTCAACGTCCCGATGCTCGAACGCAACGAGGACGGCGTCGGTGACACCGAGGTGTCCGCGCTGCTGAAGCAGGGCGCCGCGGGCACCTTCGACGAGCACTTCCGGACGCTGGCCAAGCGCCTGGTCGACCTGGGCGTGCCCGACACCGTGGTCGTCCTCGGCTGGGAGATGAACGGCACGACCTACACCCATCGCTGCGGTCCGGACCCGGAGTCCTGGAAGAAGTACTGGAACAGGATCGTCACCACGATGCGTTCCGTACCGGGACAGAAGTTTCAGTTCGACTTCACGCCGAGCCGGGGGCGGGACGCCGTTCCCTGGACGCAGTGCTATCCCGGGGACGACACGGTCGACATCATCGGCATGGACTCGTACGACCAGCCGCGCGGAATGTCGTTCGACGAGCAGGTCAAGGAGCCCTACGGCCTCCAGCAGCACGTCGACTTCGCGACGGAGCACAAGAAGCCCATCTCGTATCCGGAATGGGGTCTGTTCCGCAACGGCGACAACGAGGAATACATGCGCCGCATGCTGGAATGGATGAACGAGAAGAAGCCGCTGTACAACACCGTCACCGACTACTGCCCGCACGGCGTGTGGCAGTGCAAGGACAATCCGGAGTCCGCGGAGATCTACCGCAAGCTGCTCTCCGGCCGCAACGAGAACCCGACCGTGCCGACCGAGCCGGTGAATCCGCCGAATTGTTCGCCGGTGGAGTTCGGCGACTGGGTCGAGTACTGGCTGGGCGGCAAGCTGTGCCTGCGGTTCGACTGGTGGAAGGACCCGCAGAAGCAGGCGGTTCCGGAGAAGCAGGCAGTCCCGGAGAAGCCAGCGG
>NZ_LIPN01000372.1 GCF_001418325.1 Streptomyces atriruber
CACCCGAACCACTCGCAACTCCCCCCACCTCCCACGCCTTTCCATCTCCCAGGAGATCTGCTGTGACCATCACCCAGCCCGACCTGAGCGTCTTCGAGACCCTGGAGTCGGAGGTGCGCAGCTACTGCCGCGGTTGGCCTACGGTCTTCGACCGCGCGCAGGGCAGCCGCATGTACGACGAGGACGGCCACGAGTACCTCGACTTCTTCGCCGGAGCCGGTTCGCTCAACTACGGCCACAACAACCCGGTCCTGAAACGCGCCCTGATCGACTACATCGAGCGGGACGGCGTCACGCACGGTCTCGACATGTCGACGACCGCGAAGCGTGCCTTCCTGGAGACCTTCCAGAACGTCATCCTGCGGCCGCGCGACCTGCCGTACAAGGTCATGTTCCCGGGCCCGACGGGCACCAACGCCGTGGAGTCGGCGCTGAAGCTGGCCCGCAAGGTCAAGGGCCGCGAGTCGATCGTGTCGTTCACGAACGCCTTCCACGGCATGTCGCTCGGCTCGCTCGCCGTGACCGGCAACGCGTTCAAGCGCGCCGGCGCCGGCATCCCGCTGGTGCACGGCACCCCGATGCCGTTCGACAACTACCTCGACGGCCGGACCCCCGACTTCATCTGGTTCGAGCGCCTCCTGGAGGACTCCGGCTCGGGGCTGAACACCCCCGCCGCCGTGATCGTCGAGACGGTGCAGGGCGAGGGCGGCATCAACGTCGCCCGCGCCGAGTGGCTCCGCAAGCTCGCCGACGTGTGCGAGCGCTGGGACATGCTGCTCATCGTCGACGACATCCAGATGGGCTGCGGCCGCACCGGCGCGTTCTTCTCCTTCGAGGAGGCGGGCATCACGCCGGACATCGTGACGGTGTCGAAGTCCATCAGCGGCTACGGCCTGCCCATGTCGCTCTGCCTCTTCAAGCCGGAGCTGGACGTCTGGGAGCCGGGCGAGCACAACGGCACGTTCCGCGGCAACAACCCCGCGTTCGTGACGGCCGCCGCCGCCCTGGAGACCTACTGGACCGACGGCCCGGCGATGGAGAAGCAGACCCGCGCCCGCGGCGAGCAGATCGAGCAGGCGCTGACCTCGATCGTCGAGGAGAACCGCCCGGCCATCAAGGAGTGGCGCGGCCGCGGCATGGTCTGGGGCGTCGAGTTCCACGACAAGGACCGCGCGAGCGCCGTGGCGAAGCGGGCCTTCGAACTGGGCCTGCTCATCGAGACCTCCGGCCCCGAGGGCGAGGTCGTCAAGCTCCTTCCGGCGCTGACGATCACCCCCGACGAGCTGGACGAGGGGCTGCGCACGCTGGCCCGTGCGGTACGCGAGTCCGCCTGAGCCTGCGCCCTACCGAGCCCCGGCACCGTAAGAGAAAAGGAACCAACTCACCGTGATCGTCCGTTCGTTCAAGGACATTGAAGGCACCGACCGGCATGTGAAGGCCGCTTCGGGCACCTGGGAGAGCAAGCGCATCGTCCTCGCCAAGGAGCGGGTGGGCTTCTCCGTCCACGAGACCATCCTGTACGCGGGCACGGAGACGTCGATGTGGTACGCGAACCACATCGAGGCCGTCGTCTGCACCAAGGGTGAGGCGGAGCTGACCGACGACACGACCGGCAAGAAGTACACGATCACGCCGGGCACCATGTACCTGCTCGACGGGCACGAGAAGCACACGATGCGGATCAAGGAGGACTTCCACTGCATCTGTGTCTTCAACCCGCCCGTCACGGGTCGTGAGGACCACGACGAGAACGGCGTGTACCCGCTGCTCACGGAGCCGGACGAGGACTGACACCACATACATCCCGAACAGGGCCGTACGAGAGGAGAGGCAGGCAACACCATGACCACCGCACCCGAACGCACCAGTGACCTGTACCCGACCCGAGGCGCCGAAGAGGTGCTGATCGAGCGCAAGGACCCCGTCGTGTGGTCCGAGCCGGGTGCAGCGGGGCCGATCACGGCCGGGGATCTGGCCGGGTTCGAGCGGGACGGTTTCCTGGCGATCGACCAGTTGATCACCCCGGACGAAGTGCGCGTGTACCACGCCGAGCTGGAGCGGCTCATCAACGATCCGGCGATGCGCGAGAACGATCGCTCCATCGTCGAGCCGCGTTCCCAGGAGATCCGGTCGATCTTCGAGGTGCACAGGATCAGTGAGGTCTTCGGCAAGCTGGCGGCGGACCCGCGCGTCGTCGGCAGGGCGCGGCAGATCCTCGGCTCGGACGTGTACGTCCACCAGTCGCGGATCAACGTGAAGCCGGGCTTCGGTGCCACCGGGTTCTACTGGCACTCGGACTTCGAGACCTGGCACGCGGAGGACGGTCTGGCGAACATGCGGACCGTCTCCGTGTCCATCGCGCTGACGAAGAACCACGACACCAACGGTGGTCTGATGATCATGCCGGGGTCGCACAAGACGTTCCTCGGCTGTGCGGGCGCCACGCCGAAGGACAACTACAAGCGGTCGCTGCAGATGCAGGACGCGGGCATCCCGTCGGACGAGACGCTCACGCACCTCGCGTCCGACCACGGCATACGCCTCTTCACGGGCGAGGCAGGCTCGGCCACCTGGTTCGACTGCAACGCCATGCACGGCTCGGGGGACAACATCACCCCGTATGCGCGCAGCAACGTCTTCATCGTGTTCAACAGCGTGGAGAACACGGCGGTGGAGCCGTTCTCGGCGCCGGTGCGCCGGCCCGAGTACATCGGGGCGCGGGACTTCACCCCGGTGAAGTGACGTAGCACGCAAGCGAGTTCGGCCCGGCCCCCGGTGGGGGTCGGGCCGTTCGCCGTGGGTCACGGCACGTGGGTCACAGCGCGGGGTAGTCCGTGTAGCCCTGCTCAGTGCCGCCGTAGTACGTCGCCCGGTCCGGTGTGTTGTACGGGCCCCCGGCCTTCAGACGGGCCGGCAGGTCGGGGTTGGCCAGGAACAGCGCGCCGAACGTGACGAGGTCCGCGGTGCCGTCCTCGACCAGGGCCAGCGCCTCGGGGCCGGTGGGCCCGTCGGTGTGCGGGTTCAGGAGGAACGTGCCGCCGAAGTCCTGCCGCAGCCGCACGGAGAGCTCGCGGACGTCGCCGACCTCCATGACGTGCAGGTACGCGAGGTCGAGCGCGGCCAGTTCCTTCGCGAGCGCGGTGTAGGTCGTCTCCGGGTCGGGCTCGGAGATGCTGTTGGAGGGGTTGCCGGGCGAGACGCGGAAGCCGGTGCGGGAGGCGCCGATCGCTTCGGCGACGGCCGCGGCCACCTCGACGGCGAACCGGATGCGGTTCTCGGCCGGGCCGCCCCACTCGTCGGTGCGGCGGTTGGAGCCGGGCGCGAGGAACTGGTGGATCAGATAGCCGTTGGCGCCGTGCAGCTCGACGCCGTCGAAGCCCGCCTCGATGGCGTTGCGGGCGGCGGTGGCGAAGTCGTCGATGGTGGCGCGGATCTCGGCGTCGGTCAGCTCGCGCGGGGTGATGAAGTCCTTGGGGCCCTCCGCGGTGTAGACCTGCCCGTCCGCCGCGACGGGCGACGGGGCGACATTGATCAGTCCGTCGGGCAGCAGGACGGGGTGGCCGACGCGGCCCGCGTGCATGAGCTGGGCGAAGATCGTGCCGCCGGCCGCGTGCACCGCGTCGGTGACCTTGCGCCAGGCGGCGATCTGCTCGTCGCTGTGCAGACCCGGCGTGTCCGGATATCCCTGGCCGACCACGGAAGGCTGGATGCCCTCGGTGACGATCAGCCCGGCGGAAGCGCGCTGGGTGTAGTACGCCACCGTCAGGTCGGTGGCCACACCGCCCTCACCGGCGCGGCTTCGGGTCATGGGGGCCATGGCGATGCGGTTGCCGAGCTGGATGCCGGACAGGTTGATCGGGTCGAATGCGGTGGTCATCAGAACTCCCGGACTGGAATATGTGGTCGGCCAATCATTCGCGCCGAGAGCCACTGTAACCCATTCATTGGCCGACCAAGGTAAACTTCTCGTAGATCTGGTCAGCGACAGCAGGACAACAGGAGCGCGCGATGAAGGCCGACACCGTCCAGGCACCCCCGGCCGACCCCGTCTGTACGCCCGGGGCGTCCGGTGTGGCCGACGCGGGACCCGTCAGTCTCGCCGTCAGCCGGGTGGCCCGGCTGCACCGCATCGCCGCGGGCAAGGTGCTGAAGGGGCTCGGCCTCTACCCCGGCCAGGAGTTCGTGATGATGCACCTGTGGGAGGCGGGCGCGGTGCGGCAGTCCGAGCTGATCAAGGCGGTCGACCTCGACCCCTCGACGGTCACCAAGATGCTGCAGCGCCTGGAGCAGGCCGGACACGTGCGGCGCCGCCCCGACCCGGCCGACCGCCGTGCCGTCCTCGTCGAGGCCAGCGCGGCGAGCTGCGGGCTGCTCGCGCAGGTGGAGCGCGCCTGGGGCGAGCTGGAGGGCCACACGCTGGCGGGCCTGGACGAAACCGAGCGCGCGGACCTCGCGCGGCTGCTCGCGAAGGTCGAGACGAACCTCTGCAAGCAGACGGAGGACTGCCCGGAGCGCAAGAACCGGGCCTGAGGGACTCCCGCCTCCGGGCTCCGGGCTACAGCCAGGACAGGGACGCCGCCCGGTTCAGGACCCTGCGGGCCGCGGATTCGTCGCCCGTCGTGCCGCGCGGCACCCGCTCAGGGGTGCGGCGGCCGCCCACCAGCAGGCAGAAGTCGACGGGGTCCATCACCAGCTCGGCACGGACCGGGTCGTCCGCGCTGCCGAGCACCCACTCCGTCTCGCCGCCCTCCCCGGCGACGGTGAGCGCGACGGGCGGCGCCTGAGGCCCGAGGGCCGGGCCGAGGATGCGGACGGCGAACCGGACGAGCTGCCACAGGTGCGGGGAGGGCGGCGGGGGCACCACCCGGTCGAGGGCGCCGCCGATGTCCTGGGCGTGCACCCAGGACTCGAAGGCGCGGGCCAGGAAGTGGTCGGCGACGGGCAGCCGCACCCCGTTCAACAGCGTGGCACGGGAGGCGAGTTCGGTGTCGTGGGCGGCCCGGGACGAGAGCAGCCCGGCGGCCTGGTTGCGCCACGTGGAGACGGTCTGGGCGGGTGTGCGGGCCCGTTCGCGGCGGATCGCCTCGCGGGTGCGCGCCTCCCAGGCGACCCGCCACGGCGACGCCCCGTCCACCGAGGACGT
The DNA here is from genome assembly GCF_001418325.1 of Streptomyces atriruber. Taxonomy (GTDB): domain Bacteria; phylum Actinomycetota; class Actinomycetes; order Streptomycetales; family Streptomycetaceae; genus Streptomyces; species Streptomyces atriruber. The sequence continues at coordinate 5,144 of NZ_LIPN01000372.1, forward strand.
GCACTCCGGCGTGGCGTCAGCGGATCCCACGGACTGCGCGGACAGCACCGGCCCGCGCCCGTTCCGGCCCAGGAGCCGGGCGAGGGGTTCGTCCGCGGCGACCAGATGGGCGACGGTGTCGTGTACGTCCCAGTCGTGCACGACCGGCGTCCCCCACGGCCCGTGCTCGTCGAGCTCCGCGAGGAGCGCCTGGAGTCCGGCCACCGCGGCGGCGTAGGGCGCGGCGTGCGGGGCGGTGCGCAGGGCGGGGGCGCGGCTGCGCAGGGCCAGGGAGAGGCCGTGCGGGCCGGGGGCCGCGTCCGGCTCCGGGACGGACGCGTCGGGGCCGTCCAGGTGCCGCACGGTGGCCCGCAGCCGCACGGCCTCCACGGCACAGTGCTCGCACTCCCCCAAGTGCCGTACGACGATGCCCTCGTCGCCGGGCATGAGGGCGTCGAGGGCCCAGGCGCCGAGCAGGTCGCGGACCTCTTCGTGGGGACTGGTCATGGGTGCTCACCTCGCAGGGGTGGTTCCGCGAGGGTCTCGGCCAGGGTGCGCAGGGCCGTTCGCAGGCGGGTCTTCGCGGTGCCTTCGGGGATGCCGAGTTCGACGGCGGCCTGGCGGTAGGTGCGACCGGCGAAGTAGGCGAGGTGCACCACCTGTTGCTGGGGCAGCGGGAGCCGGGCGAGGGCGGAGTGCAGCAGCAGGGAGCGTTCCTGTTCCAGGATCGCCTCGTCCGGGGAGGGGTCCGACGCCCGCACCGACCGCAGGGACGCCTCGTCGGCGTGGACGGCCTTGCGGTGCCGCTCCTCGCCGCGCACCCAGTCCACGGCGCGCCGGTGGGCGAGCATGGCCAGCCAGCCCCGCAGGCTGCCGCGGCGCGCGTCGAACGCGTAGGGCCTGGACCACAAGTGGGCGAAGACCTCCTGGGCCACGTCCTCGGCGGCGGCGTGGTTGCGGGTGACGCGCCGGGCGACGCGGTGCACGAGCACGCCGTACGCGGCATAGACCTCGGCGAGCGCCGCCTCCTCGCCGTAGACGAGCCGCCGGTGCAGCTCGGCGTCGACGGGCTTCCTCCCGGTGCCGGACGGCAAATCCGACGTGCCCGGCCTCTCGGCGGACGGCTCCACCGGCACCACCACCTCGCGCGGCCGCATCGTGCTGCCGCATCGTGCTGCCAAGCCTGACTCCCCGCGGCCCGCCGCGCCAGGCCTCAGCCCGACAGCACGTCGAGGAGCCGGTCCACATCCGCCTCGGTGTTGTACAGGTGGAACGCAGCCCTCAGGTGTCCCGCCCGCGCCGAGGTCAGAATGCCCGCCCGGGTCAACTCGGGCGCGCGGTCGGCGAGTCCGGGCACGGAGACGATGGGTGCGGTGCCCGGCACGGGCGCGTGGCCGAGCGCGGCGAGTCCCGCGCGGTAGCGGGCGGCGAGCGCCGTGCCGTGGGCGTGGATCGCGTCGACGCCGGTCTCCTCGATCAGGGAGAGGGCCGCGGCGGCCCCGTGGTAGGCGAGGAAGGCGGGCGGTTCGTCGAACCGGCGTGCGCCGTGGGCGAGTTCGGTGACCGGGCCGTAGGTGGAGTTCCAGGTGTCGGCGGCGGCGAGCCAGCCGCCGTGCAGCGGGGCCAGGGACTCCTGGGCGTCCTCGCGCACCGTCAGGAAGGACACCCCGCGCGGGCAGAGCAGCCACTTGAAGGCGCCGGTGAGGGTGTAGTCGTACGCGTCCGCGTCCAGCGGCAGCCAGCCCGTCGACTGTGTCGCGTCGAGGAGGGTGCGTGCGCCGTGGGCGGCCGCCGCCGCGCGGACGGCCGGCAGGTCGGCGGTGCGGCCGTCGGCGGACTGGACGGCCGAGAAGGAGACGAGGGCCGTCGTGGGCGTGACCGCCGCGGCGAGCGCGTCCAGCGGCGCGTACCGCATCTTGAGGTCGCCGCGCAGCACGAAGGGGTTCACGATCGAGGCGAACTCGTCCTCGGGCGCGAGGACTTCGGCGCCCGGCGGCAGGGAGGCGGCGATCAGCCCGGCGTGCACCGCGACCGAACTGCCGGTCGCCACGCGGCTCTCCGCCACCCCGACGAGCCGGGCGAAGGCGGCCCGCGCCTCGTCCACCACCTCGAAGTCGCCCGCCCCGCCCGGCCGTCCTTCGCCGCTCTCGGCCGCGAGCGCGCGGACCGCGTCGATGGCCCGGCGGGGCAGCAGACCGCAGCTGGCGGTGTTCAGATACGTCGATGTGGGAGCGAATTCCGTGCCGTTGTTGATCCCCATGGACTCCATGGGGATCAACCTATGCGGCGTTTCAGGACTGCGGAACCGCGCATCCGTCGGGCCCGCACGCGTCGCCGTCGTCGGCCGACGCCAGGGTGGTGAGCGGCGCGTGCTCGCCCCAGGCCTGCTCCAGGGCCTGGGTGAAGACCTCGGCGGGCTGGGCGCCGGAGATGCCGTACTTGCGGTCGAGGACGAAGAACGGCACGCCGTTCGCGCCCAGCTCCGCGGCCTCGCGCTCGTCGGCGCGGACCTCGGTGGCGTACCGCTCGGGGTCGGCGAGGACGGCCCGCACCTCGTCCGCGTCCAGGCCCGCCTCGACGGCGAGCTCCACCACGCGTGCGTCGTCCGCGAAGACGGACCGCTCCTCGGCGAAGTTCGCGCGGTAGAGCAGACCGATCAGCTCGTCCTGCCTGCCCTGCTCCTTGGCGAAGTGCAGCAGGCGGTGCATGTCGAAGGTGTTGCCGTGGTCGCGGCCCTCGGTGAGGTACTCGAGGCCCTCAGCGGCCGCGTTCTCACCGAGCCGCCGCTCGCCCTCGCGGGCCTGGTCCTCGCTCATGCCGTACTTCTGCATCAGCATCGGCAGGACGAGGCCGGTGTCGCCCTTGGCGCGGCCCGGGTCCAGCTCGAAGGAGCGGTGCACGACCTCGACGCCGTCACGGTGCGGGAAGGCGGCGAGGGCCTTTTCGAAGCGGGCCTTGCCCACGTAGCACCAGGGGCAGGCGATGTCGCTCCAGATCTCGACGCGCATGTGTAAGGCTCTCTTCAGGTCGTACGTCAGGTCGGTGCGGAGGGGGCCTCCGCACATCGCGTCAACGTACGGGCAAAGCACCGCATTCCCCCGGGCTCACTCCCCCACCGCGAACTTTCCCGTGTTCGTCCTGATCCAGGTGCGCAGGTGGGCGAGGGGTTCCAGGGCGCCGCGGCCGAGTTCGGTCAGTTCGTACTCGACGCGCGGCGGTACCTCGGCGTGGACCGTGCGGGTCACCAGGCCGTGGTCCTCCAGGCGGCGCAGGGTCTGGGTGAGCACCTTCGGGCTGACGCCCTCCAGCTTGCGGCGGAGCTCTCCGAAGCGGCGCGGCCCGTCCTCCAGGGCGGTGATGGCGAGGCCGGTCCACTTGTTGACGAGCAGCTCGAAGATCGCGCGGCCGGGGCAGAGCAGGCCGTAGATGTCGTGCCGGGTGGGGCGGTCGCCGGGCGTCTGACCAGTCATGGTTTCCAAAATATAGTTATGTCCCTTGCGGGTGACCAGGGCGCCCCTCCTACCGTGCCGATCATGAACTCCTTCCCCGCTCCCGTCCGTGTCGGCATCGTCGGCCTCTCCGCCCGTGGCGGCTGGGCGCCGCACTCCCACGTCCCCGCGCTGACCCTGCTCGACGGGTACGAGCTGCGCGCGCTGTCCGCGTCCGGCGACGCCTCGGCGCGGGCCGCGGCCGAGCGGTACGGGGTGCCGCTGGCCTTCGGCTCGACCGCGGAGCTCGTCCGCAGCGACGAGGTCGATCTCGTCGTGGTGAGCGTGCGGGTGCCGCTGCACCGCGAGGTGGTCCTGGGCGCGCTCGGCGGGGGCAAGGCGGTGCTCTCCGAGTGGCCGCTCGGCAACGGCCTCGCCGAGGCCGAGGAGCTGGCGGCGGCCGCGGACCGGGCGGGGGTGCGGACGTTCGTGGGGCTGCAGGCCCGCTCGGCGCCCGCGGTGCGGTTCGTCCGCGATCTCGTGGCGGACGGCTACGTCGGCGAGGTCCTGTCGACCAGCCTCGTGGCGTCGGGGCGGCGCTGGGGTCCCGTCTTCGAGCCGGCCGGGGAGTACCTCCTGGACCGGCGGAACGGCGGGACGATGCTGACCATCCCCTTCGGCCACACCATCGACGCCGTCTCCATGGTGCTCGGCGAGTTCACCGAGGTCTCCGCGACCCTGGCGACCCGGCGCCCCGTGGTGCACGAGGAGGGCACGGGCCGCCCGGCCGCCATGACGGTCGACGACCAGATCGCGGTGGGCGGGCGGCTCGCCTCGGGAGCCGTCGCCTCTGTGCACTTCCGGGCCGGGCTCTCGCGGGGCACGGACTTCCACTGGGAGATCAACGGCACGGAGGGCGATCTCGTGATCACGGGGGACTCGGGCCATCTCCAGCAGGCGGCCACGACCGTGCGGGGCGGGCGCGGCACGGACACCGACGTCGCCGAACTCCCCGTGCCCGAGCGCTACTTCGACGTCCCGGCCATCGAGGAGCTGCGCGGGCTGCCCGCGTACAACGTGGGGGCGCAGTACGCGCGGATCCTCGGCGACCTGACCGGAGGCGGCGCGTCGGCGCCGGACTTCGCGCACGCGGTCCGGCGCCAGCGGCTCCTCGACGCGATCGAACGCTCGGCCGCGACCGGCACCCGCATCCCGCTGTAGGGCCTGTCCGGCGGATCATGGCGCGGGGCACGGGGCCCGGCACGCCCATCTGCCGCGTTGTCGTCGGTTGCCAACTCCCCCGAGCCCGAGACTTCGCCCGAGCAGGGGGGCACCCCCGTCGCGTTGCCGCCCTCCTCCGCCTTGCCGCTGCACGCACCAGATCCCGCTCACCGGCACCGCAAGGTGGACGCCACACTCCCGCGCCCTGACCCGCCGGACAGGCCCTGGGCCCTACGAGCCGTCGCGCAGCCCCTTCGGCCAGTTGGGGCGGAACTCGATGTGGTCGTACGTCACCACGCAGCCCTCGCCGACGGGCGACTGCGCCATGAAGCCGACCAGCGCGGCGCCCGCCGACTCCTCGTCGCCGAGCGAGAAGATCCGCACGAACGTCCACCGCTCGCCGTCCGTCGACGCGTGGAACGCGAACGCCGCCCCCGTACGGCTGATGCGCAGCCAGGCGCTGCTGCCGTCCACCACGAAGGCGTTGGCGTCGTCCGAGTGGCCGCGGGTGACGACCGTGCAGATCGTGGGCTCGTCCGGGGAGCGCTCCAGGCAGAGCTTGGCCCACTCCCGCTCCCCCACGTGCAGGTACAGCACGCCCGCGTCGAAGGCGGCGGCGAAGCCGACCGTGACGCGGGCGATCAGCTGGAAGTCGCCCTCGGGGGCGCCGAGGAGACGGGGCGCGTCGGAGGCGGGCTCCAGCACGGCACCCGTCGGCGGCACGAAGCGGTCCTGGCGGGGCCCCGCCCACCCGGTGAGCACACCGTCCTCGTGGGACCAGTGCCCGTCGGGGCCGTAGGTGCGCAGCGGGTAGGGCAGTTCGGGGATCGTGACGTCCATGGGCTCAGTGTTGCAGGCGCCCGTCGTAACGCCGGGGCAGTCCCAGCGGGTTGGCGTCACGCAGCTCCGGCGGGAGCAGCGCCTCGGGGGTGTTCTGGTACGCGACCGGCCGCAGCCAGCGCTCGACGGCCGTGCCGCCCACGGACGTCGAGGTCGACGTGGTCGCGGGGTAGGGGCCGCCGTGGTGCTGGGCGGGGGCGACGGCGACGCCCGTGGGCCAGCCGTCGACGAGGACGCGGCCGGCGAGCGGGGTGAGTTCGGCGAGCAGCTCGGCGCCCCGGCCGCTCCGCCCCGCCGCCTCGTCCGACGACAGCTGCACGGTGGCGGTGAGGTTGCCGGGCAGCCGGGAGAGGACGGCGGTGATCTCCGCGTCGTCGGCGTAGCGCGCGACGACGGTGACCGGGCCGAAGCACTCCTCCAGGAGCAGGTCGTGCGCCCCCTCGGCGGCGAGGCGCGCGGCCGGGACGGTGAGGAAGCCCGCGCTGACGGTGTGCTCGCCGCCCGCGCCGGGGGTCACCGGCGCGTCCACGTCGGGGAGCCCGGCGCGCTCGCGCACCCCGGCGACGAAGTTGTCCCGCATCCGGTGGTCGAGGAGCACCCCGGCCTCGGTGTTGCTGACCGCCTCGGTCAGGGACTTCACGAGCCGGTCGCCGCCCGCGCCCTCGGGGGCGAGGACGAGGCCCGGCTTGACGCAGAACTGGCCGACGCCGAGCGTCATCGAGCCCGCGAGCCCGGTGCCGATCTGCTCGCCGCGCTCGGCGGCCGCCGCCTCGGTGACGACGACGGGGTTGAGGGAGCCGAGCTCGCCGTGGAAGGGGATCGGCACGGGCCGGGCGGCGGCCGCGTCGAAGAGGGCGCGCCCGCCGCGGACGGAGCCGGTGAAACCGGCGCCGGAGACCAGCGGGTGCCCGACGAGTTCGACGCCCGCGTCGAAGCCGTGCACGAGGCCGAGGACACCCTCGGGGATGCCGTGCCGGACGGCGGCCCTGCGCAGCACGGAGGCGACCAGCTCGGAGGTGCCGGGGTGGTCGGGGTGGGACTTGACCACGACGGGGCAGCCCGCGGCGAGGGCGCTGGCGGTGTCGCCGCCGGGCACGGAGAAGGCGAAGGGGAAGTTGGACGCGGAGTAGACCGCGACGACGCCGAGCGGGATCTTGTAGCGGCGCAGGTCGGGGACGGGCGGGGTCGCCGAGGCGTCGGGGTGGTCGATGACGATGCCGAGGAAGGCGCCCTCGTCGACGATGTCCGCGAAGGAGCGCAACTGGTAGCAGGTGCGGGCGAGTTCCCCGGTGAGCCGGACGGGGCCGAGCGCGGTCTCCGCGTCCGCGGCCTCCACCAGGTGGTCCTTGGCCTCTTCGAGGAGGTCCGCCGCGGTGCGCAGGAAGGCGGCGCGGACCGTGCGGTCGGCGAGCGCCGAGGCGGCGTCGCCCGCGGCGCGGACCGCGAGGTCGACCTCTTCGGCTGTGGCTTCCACCGCAACCTGCTCGCGCTGCTTCCCGGTTCGGGGGTCGACACTCCAGACTGGTGCTGCTGCCACCGCGGATTCCCTTTCCAGAGGTATGCCACTCACCAGGGCCGTTCGATATGCTGAACGCTGTCTTCGTTGATGAATGGCGGGGACTTCGGAGACTATTTCTCGGCGTTCTAAGGGGTCAAGGGCGATGTCGGCTGGCGAGACCGGAGGCGGCGCGCAGGTCAAGTCCGCGGTGCGGACGGTGGAATTGCTCGAGTACTTCGCGGGCAGTCCCGGAATGCACTCCCTGGCCGCGGTCCAGGAAGCCGTCGGCTATCCCAAGTCGAGCCTCTACATGCTGCTCCGCACCCTGGTGGAGCTCGGCTGGGTGGAGACGGACGCGACCGGCACGCGGTACGGCATCGGGGTGCGCGCCCTGCTCGTCGGCACGTCGTACATCGACGGCGACGAGGTCGTGGCCGCCGCACGCCCCACTCTCGACCGGCTCTCCGACGACACCACGGAGACCATCCACCTGGCGCGGCTCGACGGCACGAACGTCGTCTACCTCGCCACCCGCCAGTCGCAGCACTACCTGCGCCCCTTCACGCGCGTGGGCCGCCGCCTCCCCGCGCACTCCACCTCGCTCGGCAAGGCGCTGCTCGCCACCCACACCGACGAGCAGGTCCGCAAGCTGCTCCCGCAGACGCTGCCCGCGCTCACCGAGCACACCATCACCGACCGCGAGAAGCTCATCGAGGAACTGCACGCGGTGCGCGAGCAGGGCTTCGCGGTGGACCGCGAGGAGAACACGCTCGGCCTGCGCTGCTTCGGCGTGGCCATCCCCTACCGCACACCCGCGCGGGACGCGATCAGCTGCTCGGTGCCGGTGGCGCGGCTCACGCCCGCGCACGAGCAGATGGTGAAGGACGCGCTCTTCGACGCGCGCGACCGGCTGTCACTGGCGACTCGTAGGCTCTGAGCCATGGATGTCAGTCTGCGCGAAGTCCACGACAGCGATCTGCCCGTCTTCTTCCGGCAGATGAACGATCCCGAGTCGAGCCACATGGCCGCCTTCACCCCCGAGGACCCGACCGACCACGACGCCTTCGAGGCGCACTGGACGAAGATGCGGACCTCCGCCGACGTCGCCATCCGCACGGTCCTCGCGGACGGCGACGTGGTGGGGAACGCGGGGGTGTACGGGGCGCCGGGCGAGCGCGAGGTCACGTACTGGATCGACCGTGCGTACTGGGGCCGGGGCCTCGCCACCGCGGCACTGCGCGGCCTCCTGGAGCTGGAGCCGGAGCGCCCGCTGTACGCCCGCGCGGCGGCGGACAACACGGCCTCGATACGGGTCCTGGAGAAGTGCGGCTTCCGGATCTCCGCGAAGGAACGGGGCTATGCCCCGGCCCGCGGAGCGGAGATCGACGAGGTCGTCCTCGTCCTGCACGGCGGCTGAGCTCCGCCGCGCGGCGGAGGCGGATCGTCGCGGCGCGGGACGTGGCGCGGGCGCCGCGGCGGGAGCGTTGAGACATGTCCAGGACCCTGACCCCCTCGTCCCCCGCTCCCGCCTCTCCCGCCGTCTCCCCTTCCGCGACGGCCACGCCCGCGGCGCCCGCTGCCCGGCCCCTCGGCCGCACCGGCCGCGTCCTGCGCCTCGTGACCCTCGCCGCCTGCGCCCCGTACCTCGCCCTCAAGGTCGTCTGGATCTCCGGCAGCCGCCTCGGGATCCCCGAGGGCAGCCCGCTGCTCGACCACCGCGCCCTGATGGTCTTCGCCAACGGCCTGACCGTCCTCATGGACGCGGCCGTCATCGTGCTCGCGCTGCTCCTGACGCGCCCCTGGGGCCTGCGGACCCCCGCCTGGCTGCTCGCGGCGCCGATGTGGGCGGCCACCGGACTGCTCCTGCCGATCATGGCCGGATTTCCGCTGACCCAGCTGGCCGGGGCGCTCGACGGCGACTCCGCCGGGAGCGGCGGGCCCGAGCGGCCCTTCCTCCACGACTGGGTCTTCGGCGTCGTCTACACCGGCTTCATCGTCCAGGGCCTCGCCCTCGGCGCCCTGTTCGTCCGCTACGCCAGGAACCGCTGGAGCCACCTGTGGCGCGGCCGGGTGGGGGATCTGCCGCACGTCCCCGGCCGCGGCGCACGCGCCGCCGCGGTCGCGGCCGCCGTGCTCGCGCTCTTCCCCGTCACCCTGCACCTGCTGTGGGCGTGCGGCTCCACCGCGGGCCTGGACGCTTCCCGGGCCCAGGACCTCACGTCGGACGTCCGGGTCCTGGAGGCCCTCGGCGCGCTCTACCCCGCGCTCGCCGTCACCGGCGCCCTGCTCCTCGTCCTCCGGTGGGGCCGCGGCCTGCCCGTCAAGGTGCCGCTCGCGCTGGCCTGGCTCGGCTCGGGCGCGGTGGCCTGCTGGGGAGGCTGGCTGCTCCTCGGCTCGCTCACGGCCGTCGCCGACGCCGCGAACCGGCCCACCGGCCCGATGCTCCTGACCTACGCTGTGCAGATGATCATCGGGACGATCGTCGCCGTCCTCGGCGCGCGCTTCCTCCGGCAGCGGGCGGGATCCGCGGCGTGAAGGCACTCGCCGCCACGCTGTTCGGGCGCCGGACGCGCCGCCGCTGGATCCATCTGATCCTCGGCGGCGCCCTCGCCATGCCGTACGTCTTCGTCGGGTCCGTCGTCGTCGGGCCGCTCTTCGGCGACAGCAACGTCTTCGGCTCGCTCGGCGCCCAGCTCAGCGCGTTCGCGGTCGGGCTGCCGCTCGCCGCGGTCACCGCGCTGTTCCCGCTGACCCGCCCGATGTCGGTGGCCGCCGTACGGGCGCTGTGCGGGGTGCCCGACGAGTCGCTCGCCGAGGGGCCCGCGCGGACCCGGGCGGCGCGCGGGCGCACCGTCGCGTGGTTCACGCTGCACCTCGGCCTCGGTGGGGTCGTCAGCGGCATGTCGCTCGCGCTGCCGCCGTTCGCGGGCTTCCTGATCGCGCTGCCGTTCGCCCCCGCGCTGCGGGACCGGGGCTCGGGGGCGCCCGCCTTCTTCGACGCGCCCTGGTGGCTCGCGCTCTCCCCCTTCGTCGGCCTCGCCGGGCTGGTGGCGCTCGCGGCGTGCGCGGCCGCGGCCGGCGGGCTGCTCGCGCGCTGGGCGCCCGGCCTGCTCGGGCCGACGCCCGCCGACCGGCTCGCGGCCGCCGAGCAGCGCGCCGCCGACCTCGCCGTGCGCAACCGCCTGGCACGCGAGCTGCACGACTCGGTCGGCCACGCCCTGAGCGCCGTCACCCTCCAGGCGAGCGCGGCCCGCCGGGTCCTGGACCACGACCCGGAGTTCGTGCGCGAGGCGCTGGCCGCCATCGAGGACACCACGCGCCGCACGGTGGGTGAACTCGACGCCGTGCTCGGCGTGCTGCGGGAGACCGGTGACGGCGCCGCCCGTCCGACGGCGCCCGCGCCCACGCTCGCCGCCGACCTCGACGGTCTGCTGCGCCGCACCCGGGCGGGCGGCCTGCGTGTGGCGGCCACGGTCGGCATGGACCCCGGCGCACTGCCCCCGCTGGTCTCCCGCGAGGCCTACCGCATCGTCCAGGAGGCCCTGAGCAACGCGCTGCGGCACGGCGGCGACGACACCTCCGTCACCCTGCGCATCGCTCTGGACGGCCCCGACCTGGCCGTCACGGCCAAGAACCCGCTGCCCTCCCGCTCCACCGCCGCCCGGCCCGGCGGCGGCCACGGCCTGCGCGGCATCGCCGACCGGGCCCGGCTCCTCGGCGGCACGGCCGACGCGGGCCCCCACGACGGGACGTGGCGACTGGACGTACGACTTCCGCTGAAGGGACAGCAATGACGGCGAACGACATCAGGGTCGTCCTCGCGGACGACGAGCGCATGGTGCGCACCGCGCTGCGCGCGATCCTCTCGGCCGAGCCGGGCATCGAGGTGACCGGCGAGGCGGCGACGGGCGCCGAGGCGGTCTCCGTCGTCCGGGACCTGAAGCCGGACGTGGTCCTGATGGACGTCCGCATGCCGGAGATCGACGGCATCCGCGCCACCGAGCAGATCCTGCAGACGATGTCGCAGCCACCGCGCGTCGTCGTCGTGACGACCTTCGAGAACGACGCGTACGTGTACGAGGCGCTGCGCGCCGGAGCCGCCGGGTTCCTGCTCAAGCGGGCGGACGCGGACGAGCTCGTCCAGGCGGTCCGGCTCGTCGCGCGCAGCGACTCGCTGCTCTTTCCCGCGGCGGTCCGCGCCCTGGCGGCCGAGTACGGCTGCGCCGAGCCCGCGCCGCCTGCCTGGGTGGCGCGGCTCACCGGCCGTGAGAGCGAGGTGCTGCGGCTGATGGCGGCGGGCCTGACCAATGCGGAGATCGCTGGGCGGATGGGCGTCGGCGCGGCGACGGTGAAGACGCACGTGGCGTCCGTCCTCGCCAAGACGGGCGCGCGGGACCGCACGCAGGCCGTGATCGCGGCGTACGAGGCGGGTTTCATGAAGACGGGCTGACCCTGTCGCTTCCCGGCGGCCGCCCATGAGGACTTGATGAGAAAACGGTCTGAAGCGCGCCAGAAGGGAACGAAACCCTTCCCTCCGCTCGTCCTCCCACGGGATGAACAAGACGATCAGGCACGCCTCGGTCTTCGCGCTGCTGCTCGTGCTCGCCCTGCTGCTGCGGGCGACATGGGTGCAGTTCCACGACTCGAAGGCTCTCGCGGACGACAAGCTGAACCGGCGGAACGCGATATCTCAGTACGCGAACCCGCTGGGCGACATCATCGTGGGCGGTGAGGCCATCACCGGCTCCGAGCGGACGACAGGCGGAGACCTCGCGTACAAACGCACCTACAAGGACGGCGACCTCTACGCACCCGTCACGGGCTACAGCTCCCAGGTCTACGGCGCCACCCAGCTCGAAGGCATCTACAAGGACCTGCTGGACGGCACCGACAACCGTCTGAAGAACCCGCTGGATGCCCTCACGAACAAGCGGGCCGACCCCGGCGACGTGATCACGACGATCGATCCGGCGGTGCAGAAGGCCGGGTACAAGGCGCTGGGCGACGCCAAGGGCGCGGCGGTGGCCGTCGATCCCAAGACCGGCAAGATCCTCGGCATGGTCTCGACCCCGTCGTACGACCCGTCGAAGATCAGCGGCTCCACGGACTCCAAGGCGTGGCAGGAGCTGACCACCGACAAGGAGAAGCCGATGGTCAACCGCGCGATGCGGCAGCCGCTCCCGCCCGGCTCGACCTTCAAGCTGGTCGTAGCGGCGGCGGCCCTGGAGGACGGGCTCTACGACTCGGTGGACGCCAGGACGAGCAGCCCGAACCCGTACACGCTGCCCGGCACGCGGACGGTCCTCAAGAACGAGAACCAGTCGGCTCCCTGCGAGAACGCCGACATCCGCACGGCCCTGCAGTACTCCTGCAACAACGTCTTCGCGAAGATGGCCGTCGACCTGGGCCAGGACAAGGTCAAGGCGATGGCGGACAAGATGGGCTTCAACACCGACAAGCTCGACGTGCCGGTGCGCGCCGCCAAGAGCGTCTATCCGTCCGACATGGACAAGGCGCAGACCGCGCTCAGCGGCATCGGCCAGTTCGACGTGACGGCGACGCCGCTGCAGATGTCGATGGTCTCGGCGGCCATCGCCAACGGCGGCCTGCTGGCCAAGCCGCACATGGTGTCGCAGATCAGCGACTCCGGTGGCGACGTCCTGGAGAAGTACGACGACGCCGACGCCCAGCGCGTGATGGACGAGTCGACCGCCGAGGGCCTGCAGTCCGCGATGCAGACGGTCGTGGAAAAGGGCACCGGCACCAACGCGAAGATCAGCGGCGCGACGGTGGGCGGCAAGACCGGTACGGCGCAGCACGGCGAGAACAACAGCAAGACGCCGTACGCCTGGTTCACCTCGTACGCCAAGGGCAGCGACGGCAAGGATGTGGCGGTCGCGGTGATGATCGAGTCGTCGAGCGCGGCGCGTGACGAGGTCAGCGGCAACGGCCTGGCGGCGCCGATCGCGAAGGCGATGATGGCGGCGGCACTGAAGTCCTGAGTCCTGCCGCCGGTCCTGGCACGCGTGCCTGACGTCCGCTCGTGCCTGACGTCCGCTCGTCTGCCTGACGTCCCCGAGGCGCCGCCCCACCCGTCCCCCGCGGGTCAGGGGCGGCGCCGCCCTCGCCACAGCTGCAGGGCCCACACCACGGCGGCGACCGCGCCCGCCCCGGCGAGCAGCCCCACCACGAAGCCTGCGCCCGAGCTCGCCTCGCCGTCGTCGACGGCCACCGAGACGCCCGCCAGGACCACCGCGAGGGCGAGCGCGGCAAGCAGCGCGTAGAACTTCCGGCTGAAGAAGCCGGACCGCTCCGGCACCGGCGGCGGCGACTCGACCCGGGCCGCGGGCCCGAGGCTCGCCGCCCGCGGCCGCTTGAACCAGGCGTAGACCACCCAGGTCCCGCAGGCCTCCCAGCCGTCGGGGGCGAGCCGCTCGTCGAGCCGCTCGCGCCCGCGCGTGACCAGCTCGCGCCGGTACTCCCAGCGCTGCGGCTGCGCCGGGTCCCGGTGGCTGACGAAGCGGCCGAGCGCGTCGACGCGCTCGACCTCCCAGCCCTCGTCGCCGAAGCGGTTCAGGAGCTCCTCGTCGACATACGTGTCGGCGGTCCAGCGCCAGGTCTCCACCGCCTCGCCCGGCGCCCGCGGTGCCCGCTCCCCCGTGGCGGGTACCAGCTGGGCGGCGAACTCGTCGGCGGGCCCGAACTCGGCCTCCGCGTCCTCGGCCCCGGACTCCTCCAGATGGGCGGCGAGGTCCGTGACGGTCGCCTCGACGCGGTCGGCGGGCAGGCCGTGCGCCCGCAGCCGCTCGGCGAGGTCGATGAGGTAACCGTCCCGCTCGTACTGCGCATTGGTCTCGGACATCGTGTTCATCGTGGTTCCACTCCCGCCTTCGCGAGGACTTCGCGTACGGATCCGTCGAAGGCGAGCCACAGCCCGCCCTGTTCGCCGAGCGTCTCCCGCCCCGCGTCGGTGAGCCGGTAGTAGCGCCGCCCCGGCCCCTTCTCGGTGGCGCGGAACTCCGCGGCGACCAGGCCCGCCTCCTCCAGGCGGTTGAGCACGGGATAGAGCGTGCCGCCCTTGATCTGCCCGAAGCCCGCGGCGCCGAGCTGCTTGGCGATCTCGTAGCCGTAACTCTCGCCGTCGGTGAGGGCGGCGAGCACGAGCAGGTCGAGGACGCCCTTGAACCAGCTGGCACGGCGGTCGGTCGTCACTTCAGGTCTGCCTTTCGGGTCGGGTCCGCCGTTCGGGCCGGGTCTGCCTTCAGGCGGCGGGTGCGGCGCGCAGCTTCTCCGGCGCGGGCAGCGTCAGATCGCGCGCGGAGAGGATGACGTGCACGGCGACGGGGAGCAGGAGGCTGCCCGTGGCGAGGTAGAGGCAGGTGAGCATCGCGCCGAAGAGCGCGAAGACGAGGACGCCCTGGCGGCCCTGGTAGAAGCCTGCCAGCGCGTAGACCACGACCGAAAGGGCCGCCGCCGCATAGAGATCGAGGCCCAGCGCGCCGACGCCGAAGGCGATGAGGAGGCCGCGGTAGACCAGTTCGGCGCAGAGCCCGTCGGTCACGGCGACGGCGATCGCGAGCCTGCGCTCCTCGGCGGTGCGCGGCAGCATCGCCTCGATGGCGGCGAGCCCCGGCACGTTCTTGCCCCGCCTGGCGAGGTCGTGGAAGTTCCGTCCGGAGGCCACCGCGATCGCGGCGGCGAGGAGGATTCCGGTCACGGCGTACACGGGCCGCTCCGGCGCCGTGAGGCCGAGGTCGGCGGCGTCCGTGCCGGGCGAGAGCAGCAGGGCCGCGACGGCGAGGGCGGCGAAGGCCCACCACAGGGCGAGGAGCAGGCCGAAGTAGCGGACCAGGGCGCGGGGTTCGGTGTCCCTGCGCCGGGCCAGCGAGCCGTACATCCGCCGACCGGCCCACGGCTCACCGAGGAGCAGATAGGCGGCGAGCACCGCCGCGACGGCCGTCGAGGCGGCCGAGAAGTCCGGCGAGATGGTCATGTGAGTCCCCCAACCCTGAGCGTCTGAGCTACCTAGACCGTACGGCGACCTAGTCAGGATTGCAACCTATCTCGCTGTGCCGACTTCCCGGCCGCCGTGGCGACTAGCCCACGAAGTACGTCGGGTTCGGGAGCTTGTACGTCTTGTCCGCGTAACCGCCCGCGAGGTCGGAGACCTGGTCGCCGAAGCTGCCGACGATGTCGTAACCGGTCGACTCGATGTGCTTGCGCGTGCCCTCCTTGAACTGGACGGTGTCGCACTTCCAGGCGTCCGGCGTGGCGCAGTGGCTCAGGTAGGCCGGGGGGTTCGCCTTGTTCTTGGTGAACACGTGCGTGCGGTCGAGCGACGTCTCGTAGCCCGCCCTGGCGAGGTTGGTGACGGCGCCCTCGCGCTGCGACTCGGCGAGGCCGGTGAGGAAGAAGACCTCGACGCCCCGGCTCTTGGCGTACTTCACGAGCTCGGGCATGCCGAACACGGCGGGGCGCTTGGCCGCCTTGACGTACGCGTCCCAACTGTCTTTGTTGTACGTGAAGTTGGTGGACTTCTCATAGTCGAAGCTGAGCAGCGCGGTGTCGTCGACGTCGAGGACGATCGCGGGCTTCTTGCCGTGGGCACCCTGACCGCCGTGCCCGTGGTGGGCCTTGCGCGCGGCCTTCTTGATGTCCTTCTTCGCCTTGGCCTGGATGCGGGCCAGGTCCTTGGCGTACGGGCTGTCGGGCGAGGACGTCCAGACGCCGTCGGCGTCCTGGGACGCGCCGTAGTACTCGTCGATCTCACCGACGAGGAGGCCTATGTTGTGGGGCTCCTTGGTGGGCCGCGGCCCGGCCTGGTCGGCGCTGGCGACACCGGTGGCGTAGAGGGCGGCACCGGCGACGGTGCAGGCGGTGGCCAGGCCGGCCACGCGTAGGGACTTGCGCATGTGTTGCGTCTCCGCATCAGGGTTCGGGCAGGTCAAGGTCTGTCTACGCGCATCAACCCGGTGACCTGAAGACCATGGACCGACCCTTTACCTGATCCATACCTGGCTCAGGACAGCGCCGCCCACCCCGGGTCCCGGCCGCTCAGTCCGATCACCCTGTCCAGCAGGGGCGCGTCACCGGGCACCGGGACCGGCGTCCCGAACAGCCCGCCCTCGCCCCCGTCTCCCTCTCCGTCGCCGTCCCCCGCGGGCTTGAGGAGCGCCTCGGCCGCCCCCAGGCTCGCCTCGTCGGGGGCGTACTCCTGGCCGGTGGCGCGCGCCAGGTCCCAGCCGTGCACGACGAGTTCGTCGATGGCGACGAGGCCCGCGACCTCGCCGGGCAGGTCGAGGCCGCCCGCGCGCGTCATGCCCTGCCAGGCTTCCGGGTCGCGCCACGCGCGGGCCAGGCCCGCGAGCGCCTGGGCCAGCTCGGCGCGCCAGCCCGGGGCGACGTCCGGCCGGGAGTCCCCCGGCGGTGTGTCCAGCGCCGGCCCGAACTCCTTGCGGGCGGCCCCCTGAAAGGCGTGGGAGAGGCCGATCAGGTGGCCGAGGAGGTGGCGCACCGCGTAGTCGGGGCAGGGGGTGGGGGCCGAGAGCTGCTCGTCGGTGACGCGTTCGGCGATCCGGGCCACGAGGCGGGCCTGCGGCCCCAGATCGAGCATGTCGGTCATGAGAGGTCCTTCTGACATGAGGGGGGTCCTTCTGAGTCGGCGGTGTCGGTACGTCTCCCCTTGTAGACCTGTCGCGCGCCGCCAAGTCATCGCCACCCTTAGGGAAACCGCCCGATACCCCCGCAGGGGCCTCAGGAACCAGCATCACCAGGCATGACAACGACGATCGGACGCGTTCTGCGGGACCGCAACGCGGGTCTGTACCTGGGCGCCGTGGTGGTCTCGGGCTTCGGGACCTCCGCGCTGTGGCTGGCCTCCGGGATCTGGGTGAAGGAGCTCACGGGGTCGGACGGGCTCGCCGCCCTCTGCCAGTTGGCGCTGTGGGCGCCCACCCTGGCGGGCCCGCTGCTCGGCACGTTCGCCGACCGCACGCGCCGCAAGCCGCTCCTGGTGGCCGCGAACCTGGCGCTCGCCGTGCTGCTGCTCTCCCTGTTCACGGTCGACGGCCGGGGCAGGCTGTGGATCCTCTTCGCGGTCCTCGTGGTGTACGGGGCGTGTGGCGTCGTCACCGACGCCGCGGAGGCCGCCCTGGCCGCGACGGCCGTCGACAAGGACCTTCTGGGCGACTTCAACGGCCTGCGGATGTCCGCGAACGAAGGCATGAAGCTGGTGGCGCCGCTCGCCGGGGCGGGCCTGTTCGCCGCCTACGGAGGCGCCCGGGTGGCCCTCCTGGACGCGGTGACGTTCGTGCTCGCGGCGGGGATGTTCGCGCTGCTGCGGGTGCGGGAGAGCGCGCCGGTGCCCGACCGCACGCCGCTGCGGGCACGGACCGCGGAGGGGGCGCGGTACCTGTGGGGGCACGCGCGACTGCGCCCCCTGGTGGTGGCGGGCGGCCTGACGATGCTGACCTCGGGCATCAGCGGGGCGACGGTCTACGCGGTCGTCGAGGGCCTCGGCCGCTCTCCCTCGTACACGGGTGTGCTGTACGTGGTGCAGGGCGCGGGGTCCATCGCGGTGGGGGTGGCGTC
>NZ_LIPN01000373.1 GCF_001418325.1 Streptomyces atriruber
GGGCTCATGGGGCGACACCGCCTCATCGTCGCCACGCCCCACCCTGGCCCGCTTCCGATAAAGTGCCAATCTGTGCCGAATATCCGCCACACCCCCGAAGCGCCGACCGCCACCCGGGAGCTGTCCCCCGGAGAGCGCATCGACGCCCATCGCCACGACGACCACCAGATCGTCTACGCGGGCTCCGGCGTCGTGGCCGTCACCACCGACGCGGGCACCTGGTTCGCGCCGGGCACCCGGGCCATCTGGGTCCCCGCCGGATGCGTCCACGCCCACCGCGCCCACGGTCAGCTGGCGCTGCACCTGCTCGGCCTGCCCGCGGACACGAATCCGCTGGCCCTCGACGCCCCGACCGTGCTCGCCGTCGGCCCGCTCCTGCGCGAACTGATCCTCGCCTGCACCCGGACGCCGCAGGACGAGTCGCCGGAACGCGGACGCCTGCGCGCCGTACTCCTCGACCAGCTGCGCGCGTCGCCCCAGCAGCCCGTGCTGCTGCCCACGCCCTCGGACCCCCGTCTCACCGCGGTCTGCGATCTGCTGCACGACGACCCCGCGGACCCGCGGGGACTGGCCGAACTGGCCGCCGGGGCGGGCGCGGGCGAGCGCACCCTGAGCCGCCTCTTCCGCCGCGAGCTGGGCATGACGTTCCCGCAGTGGCGCACCCAACTGCGCCTCTACCACGCGCTGCGCATGCTCGCCGACGGCCTGCCGGTCACCACGGTCGCGCACCGTTGCGGATGGTCGTCGACCAGCGCGTTCATCGATGTGTTCCGCAGGGCCTACGGATACACGCCCGGCACGCACCACCGCCGCGACTGACGACGACAACTCCCCTTCGCGCACGCCCTCTTGGCAGCACCAGTGCCATGTGAAATATTACTGCCGTGCTCACGAGACACCCGTCATCCTCCGCACGTCCCCCATACGCCACACGCCCCGCAGACCTCATCATCGTGGGGGCCGGCGTGGTCGGCGCCGCGTGCGCCTACTACGCCACCCGTGCCGGGCTCCACGTCACCGTCATCGACCGCGGCCCCGTCGCGGGCGGCACCACCGGCGCGGGCGAGGGCAACCTTCTCGTCTCCGACAAGGAACCCGGCCCGGAACTCGAACTCGCCCTCTACTCAGCCACGTTGTGGCGCGACCTCGCCGCCGAGCTGCCCTCCCTCATCGAGTACGAGACGAAGGGCGGCGTGGTCGTCGCCTCGACCGAGCCCGCGCACGACGCCCTGCGCCGCTTCGCCGCGGAGCAGCGGCAGGCGGGCGTCGAGGCCACCGAGGTCCCGGCCGACCGGCTGGCCGACCTGGAACCGCATCTCGCGCCGGGCCTCGCGGGCGGCTTCCACTACCCGCAGGACGCCCAGGTACAGCCCGCCCTCGCCGCCGCACACCTGCTGCGCGCGGCCGCCGACTCCGGACGCCTCGCGGTCCGGCTCGGCGAGGAGGTCACCGCGGTCCTCACCGGCGCGAAGGGCGAGGTGCGGGGGGTCAGGACGCGGCGGGGCGAGGTGTGCGCACCCCACGTGCTCAACGCCGCCGGTACGTGGGGCGGCCAACTCGCCCGCCTGGCGGGCCTGGAGCTGCCGGTGCTCCCCCGCCGCGGCTTCGTCCTCGTCACGGAACCGCTGCCGCGCGTGGTGCGCCACAAGGTGTACTCCGCCGAGTACGTCGCCGACGTCGCGAGCGGCTCGGCCGCGCTGCAGACCTCCGCCGTGGTGGAGGGCACTCCGGCGGGCCCGGTGCTGATCGGGGCGAGCCGGGAGCGGGTGGGCTTCGACCGGACCCTGTCGGTCGAGGTCCTGCGCCGCCTCGCGGGCCAGGCGGTGCGCCTCTTCCCCGCCCTGGCCCAGGTCCGGGCGATCCGCACGTACGCCGGGTTCCGCCCCTACCTCCCGGACCACTTCCCGGCGATCGGCCCCGACCCGCGCCTCCCGGGCCTGCTGCACGCCTGCGGTCACGAGGGCGCGGGCATCGGCCTCGCTCCGGCGACCGGCGCACTGATCGCCGCCATGCTGACCGGCAGTGAACTCCCCTTGGATCCGGCTCCGTTCGCGCCGGAGCGCTTCGCACGAGAGGAGGCGGCCCGATGAAACCGTCGGATCTCGTGGAGGCCTCCCCCGGGGCGAGCTTCACGATCACCTTCGACGGACGCCAACTGGACGTGCTGCCGGGCCAGTCGATCGCGGCCGTGCTCTGGTCCGCGGGAATCCTCGCCTGGCGGACCACCCGGGTCGGCGGGCGGCCACGCGGCGCGTTCTGCGGCATCGGCCAGTGCTACGACTGCCTCGCGACCGTCAACGGTCGGCCCAACCGGCGCACCTGCCTGATCACCGCCCGCCCCGGCGACACGGTCACCACGCAGGAAGGGAACGGCCATGCCGGGTTCGGCGACTGAGGGGACTGGGGGGATTGGGGAGCCTGAGGGGACCGAGGGGAGCGAAGCGTTGCCCGAGCATGAACCGTATGATCTCGCGGTGCTCGGCGCCGGTCCCGCAGGCCTCGCCGGAGCCGTGACGGCCGTGGAACTCGGCCTGTCCGTGGCTCTGTTGGATGCGGCGGAACAACCCGGCGGCCAGTTCTACCGCCATCCCGCACCGGCCACGGGAGCCACCCGCCCCGAAGCCCTGCACCACGACTGGCCCGCATTCACCGACTTGCGCGACCGCCTGCGGACCGGCGGCGCCACCTGCCTCTTCGGCCACCACGTCTGGACGGTGACGCGCGAGGACGAGAACCACTGGACCGTTCACGCCCTCACCGGCGAACCCGAAGCCCCTGGAGAGGGACAGCGCCCGGTGCGCGTGCGGGCCCGCGCGGTCCTCCTCGCGACCGGCTCGTACGAGCGACAACTCCCCTTCCCCGGCTGGACCTTGCCCGGCGTGGTCGGCGCCGGCGGTGCGCAGGCCATGCTCAAGTCCGGCCTCGTCCTGCCCGGCAAGCGCGTGGTCGTCGCCGGCAGCGGTCCGCTCCTGCTCGCGGTGGCCGCCTCGCTCACCTCGGCCGGCGCCGAGGTTCCCGAACTGGTCGAGGCGTCCTCGTACTTCGGATACGCGCGCCGCCCCCGCGCACTCGCCGTCCAGCCCCACAAGCTGACGGAAGGCGCACACCACGCCGGAGCCCTGCTGCGCCACCGGGTTCGCCTGCGCACCCGCCACGCGGTCACCGAGGCACACGGCGAGGACCGCGTGGCAGCGGTGTCGGTCTCCCGCCTGGACCGCGCATGGCGTCCGCTGCCGGGAACGGAGCGTCGCATCGACTGCGACGCGCTGGCCATCGGCCACGGCCTGGTCCCGCAGATCGACCTGGCAACCAGTCTGGGCTGTGCCACCCGGCGGACCGTCGACGGCACGCACGCCCTGGCGCTGGGCCCGCTCCAGGAGACGTCGCTGCGCGGCCTGTGGGCCGCGGGCGAGACGTCAGGGGTCGGTGGAGCGCAACAAGCCATCCTGGAGGGCGAACTGGCGGCCCTGGCTGTCGCGGCCCGACTCACCGGCCGACGCCCCGCCCCGCTCTCCCGCCTGCGCTCCCTGCGCCGCCGCCACGACCGCATGAACGCCTTCGCCGACGTCATGGCCGCCGCACACGCGCCGGGGCACGGCTGGCCGCGGTGGCTGTCCGACGACACCGACGTCTGCCGCTGCGAGGAGGTCCCCGCGGGCCGCATCCGCGAGGCCGTCACGGACTACGGCGCCCGGGACACGCGCTCCGTGAAGCTCCTCACCCGGGCGGGAATGGGCTGGTGCCAGGGCCGGATGTGCGGCTGGGCCGTGTCCTGCCTGGCTTCTCCCGCACCCCAGCACGCCCCCCGGTCCTCCGGCCCCGACCGACGCCCACTGGCCGCACCGGTACCACTGAGCGCCCTGGCCACCTTGGAGCCGCAACCCCAACCCCAACAC
>NZ_LIPN01000374.1 GCF_001418325.1 Streptomyces atriruber
GGGCACGGTCGTCGCGGCGGTCGGGGTGCGCCGGGGGCAGGGCCGGGCGCGGGCCCGCCCGGCCGGTCGCGGGCAGCGTTCAGCCCGCCTGCCGCGCGACTTCTCGGAGTACGTGAAGTCGGCGGCGGCAGCGGGTTCCTGGGCCTCGGCCGTGGGGGGCGATGACGGGCCGACGGGACGGGGGAACGCGCCTGTCAGACCACCGGCTCCCGCTCTTCACGAGCGGTGCCGGTGGGGTTGGTGGGGCCGGTGGTGTCGGTGCTGCCAGCAGTGCCGCTGGTGGCAACGCCCGACGCCACCGTCGACCCCACCGCCGACGTCCCCGCCCGCGCAGCAGCCAGCTTCGCCGCGTTCCGCCGGGCCGTGCGCAGCGCGTCCCAGGTCAGGAGGGAGAGTGCCAGCCACACCAGGGCGAAGCCCGCCCACCGCTCGGCGGGCATCGCCTCGTGGAAGTACAGGATGCCGAGCAGGAACTGGAAGACGGGAGCGAGGTACTGCAGGAGCCCCAGGGTGGAGAGCGGCACCCGGATCGCCGCCGCCCCGAAGCAGACCAGGGGAGCGGCGGTCACCACGCCGGTGGCCGCGAGCAGCGCCGCGTTCCCGGCGCCCTCCGTGCCGAAGACGATGTCGCCCTGCGCGGCGAGCCACACCAGGTAGGCGACGGCCGGCAGGAACTGGACGGCGGTCTCGGCGGCCAGGGACTCCAGGCCGCCGAGATTGACCTTCTTCTTCACCAGGCCGTACGCGGCGAAGGTGAAGGCGAGGCAGAGGGAGATCCACGGCGGCCTGCCGTATCCGAACGCGAGCACGAGCACCGCGGCGAGCCCGACACCGACCGCCGCCCACTGCACCGGCCGCAGCCGCTCGCCGAGCAGCAGGACACCGATGGCGATGGTGACCAGGGGGTTGATGAAGTAGCCGAGGGACGCCTCGACGACGTGGCCGGAGTTCACCGACCAGATGTAGACGCCCCAGTTGACGGTGATGACCGCCGCGGCGACCGTCACCAGCAGGAGCCTGCGCGGCTGGCGCAGCAGCTCGCGCGCCCAGTCCCAGCGGCGTACGAAGAGCAGCGCGATGCCGACCACCACGAGGGACCAGGCCATCCGGTGGGCGAGGATCTCGACGGCACCGGCCGGTTTCAGGAGCGGCCAGAAGAGGGGGACGAGGCCCCACATCCCATAGGCGGCGAAGCCGTTCAGCAGCCCGACGCGCTGCTCGTTTCTTCCCGACGTCCCGCCTGCCC
Organism: Streptomyces atriruber; assembly: GCF_001418325.1. Lineage (GTDB taxonomy): Bacteria > Actinomycetota > Actinomycetes > Streptomycetales > Streptomycetaceae > Streptomyces > Streptomyces atriruber. Next base: position 1,247 of record NZ_LIPN01000374.1, read on the forward strand.
CGCTGTCCACGGCTCCTCCTAGGTGCACGGCAGTCCCACTGCTGCCGCACTGAAGGTAGCGCCGCGCACCCCCGCCTGTCATGCCCGTAAACGAGAGACAGTCATGACCGGGGCATCGGGCCTCAGAGCGCCGCTGCGACGGCCTCGGAGATCGGCGTCGTGGGGCGGCCGATCAGTCGCGCCAGGTCCCCGCTCGTCCCGGCCAGCAGGCCCCGCTCGACCGCCGCGTCCACGTCGACGAGGACCGCGGCCATCGGCTCCGGCACACCGGCACCGGTCAGTACGGCGAGGTGCTGCTCGGCGGGCACGTCGGCGTACGAGATGTCCTTGCCGCTCTGCGCCGTGATCTCCGCGGCGTACTCGGCGAAGCTCCATGCGACGTCGCCGCTCAGCTCGTACACCTTGCCCTCGTGGCCCTCGCCGGTCAGCACGGCGACGGCGGCCGCGGCGTAGTCGGCGCGCGAGGCGGAGGCGACCCGGCCCTCGCCCGCGGAGGCGACGACGGCGCCGTGCGCCAGGACCGGGGCGAGGTGCTCGGTGTAGTTCTCGTGGTACCAGCCGTTGCGCAGGAAGGTGTGCGGCAGGCCGGAGTCGAGGATGAGCTGCTCGGTCGCCTTGTGCTCGGCCGCCAGGTCGAAGTCGGCGTCGGGGCCGCCGAGGATGCCCGTGTAGGCGAGGAGCGAGACGCCAGCCGCGCGCGCCGCGTCGACGACCGCGCGGTGCTGCGGCACACGCTGCCCGACCTCGCTGCCGGAGATCATCAGGACGCGGTCGCCGGCGGCGAAGACGCCGTTCAGGGTCTCGGGGGCGCTGTAGTCGGCGATCCGCAGCTCTATGCCGCGCTCGGCGAGGTCGGCGGCCTTGCCCTTGTCGCGCACGACGGCCGCGATGTCCCCGGCGGGGACCCGTGCGGCGAGCAGCCCCTCGATGACGAGGCGGCCGAGGTTTCCGGTGGCTCCGGTGACGACGATGCTCATGTCTGAAATCTCCTGGTGAGTGGCGCTTCGTTCGATCTGTCACTCACTCTAAGCGGGGCGCTAACTTTCTGAAAGTACCCACTTCAAAGTAAGGTACTGGCATGGGCGTAAGTAACTGGAATGTCGCGGGCGAGGAAATGTGCCCGCATCGGCTCGTCCTGGAGCATGTGACGAGCCGGTGGGGCGTCCTGATCCTGATCGCCCTGGACGAGCGCTCGTACCGGTTCAGCGAGCTGCGACGGCACGTCGGGCGCGTCAGCGAGAAGATGCTGGCCCAGACCCTGCAGACCCTGGAGCGCGACGGCCTCGTGCACCGCGACGCCAAGCCGGTCATCCCGCCCCGCGTCGACTACTCCCTCACGGAGCTCGGCCGCGAGGCGGCGGAGCAGGTTAAGGCCCTGTCGGCCTGGACGGACCGGCGCATGGACGACGTCCAGGAGGCGCGGCGGGCATACGACGCAGCCCGGTCCTGAAGAATCAGGACCGGGCTCCACGGCGGAAGGGCCGGACTAGCCGACGACCGTCCAGGTGTCGCCGCCGGCGAGCAGCGCGGCCAGGTCGCCCTTGCCGTTCTGCTCGATGGCGCTGTCGAGCTGGTCGGCCATGAGCGTGTCGTAGACCGGCCGTTCGACGTCGCGGAAGACACCGATCGGGGTGTGGTGCAGCGTGTCCGGGTCGGCGAGCCGGGAGAGCGCGAAGGCGGTGGTCGGCGACGTGGAGTGCGCGTCGTGGACCAGGATGTCGCCCTCGGTCTCCGGCGTGACGGCGACGACCTTGAGGTCGCCGGTCACCGCGTCGCGTACGACACCCTTCGAGCTGTCGGCGCCGAAGCGGATCGGCTGCCCGTGCTCAAGGCGGATCACCGCTTCCTCTGCCTGCTGCTTGTCCTTGAGGACCTCGAAGGCGCCGTCGTTGAAGATGTTGCAGTTCTGGTAGATCTCCACCAGCGCGGTGCCGGGGTGCTCGGCGGCCTCGCGCAGCACCGAGGTGAGGTGCTTGCGGTCGGAGTCCACCGTGCGTGCCACGAAGGAGGCCTCGGCGCCGATGGCCAGCGAGACCGGGTTGAAGGGCGCGTCCAGCGAGCCCATCGGCGTCGACTTGGTGATCTTGCCGACTTCCGAGGTGGGGCTGTACTGGCCCTTGGTGAGGCCGTAGATCCGGTTGTTGAAGAGCAGGATCTTCAGGTTCACGTTGCGGCGCAGGGCGTGGATCAGGTGGTTGCCGCCGATGGACAGCGCGTCGCCGTCACCGGTGACCACCCACACGCTCAGATCCCGCCGCGAGGAGGCCAGGCCGGTCGCGATGGCCGGGGCGCGGCCGTGGATGGAGTGCATCCCGTACGTGTTCATGTAGTACGGGAAGCGGGAGGAGCAGCCGATGCCCGAGACGAAGACGATGTTCTCCTTCGCCAGGCCCAGCTGCGGCATGAAGCTCTGCACCGCGGCCAGTACGGCGTAGTCACCGCAGCCGGGGCACCAGCGCACCTCCTGGTCGGACTTGAAGTCCTTCATGGACTGCTGGGCCTCGGCCTTGGGCACCAGGGAAAGCGCTTCGATCGTGCTCCCGGTCCCCTCCGGTCCGGCCGTTTTCGTGTCAGCCATCGATGGCCTCCTTGAGAGCCGTGGCGAGCTGCTCGGCCTTGAACGGCATTCCGTTGACCTGGTTGTACGAGACGGCGTCCACCAGATACTTCGCCCGGATCAGCGTGGCGAGCTGACCGAGGTTCATCTCGGGGATCACCACCTTGTCGTAACGCGCGAGGACTTCGCCCAGATTCCGCGGGAACGGGTTGAGGTGGCGCAGATGGGCCTGCGCCACGGACTCGCCCGCGGTGCGCAGCCGCCGGACCGCCGCGGTGATCGGTCCGTACGTCGAACCCCACCCGAGGACCAGCGTGTCGGCGTCCCCGCCGGCGTCGTCGACCTCCAGGTCGGGCACGGCGATGCCGTCGACCTTGGCCTGGCGGGTGCGGACCATGAAGTCGTGGTTGGCCGGGTCGTACGAGATGTTGCCCGTGCCGTCCTGCTTCTCGATGCCGCCGATGCGGTGCTCCAGACCCGGCGTGCCCGGGATCGCCCACGGGCGGGCCAGGGTCTGCGGGTCGCGCTTGTACGGCCAGAAGACCTCGGTGCCGTCGGCCTCGGTGTGGTTCGTCCCGGAGGCGAACTGCACGCGCAGGTCGGGCAGTTCGTCGACCTCGGGGATGCGCCAGGGCTCCGAGCCGTTGGCCAGGTAGCCGTCGGACAGCAGGAAGACCGGCGTCCGGTACGTCACCGCGATGCGGGCCGCCTCCAGCGCCGCGTCGAAGCAGTCCGCCGGGGTCCTCGGCGCCACGATCGGCACCGGCGCCTCGCCGTTGCGTCCGTACATCGCCTGCAGCAGGTCGGCCTGCTCGGTCTTCGTCGGCAGGCCCGTGCTCGGGCCGCCGCGCTGGATGTCCACGATCAGCAGCGGCAGTTCGAGGGAGACGGCGAGGCCGATGGTCTCCGACTTGAGCGCCACGCCGGGCCCCGAGGTCGTCGTCACCGCCAGCGACCCGCCGAACGCGGCGCCCAGGGCCGCGCCGATGCCCGCGATCTCGTCCTCGGCCTGGAAGGTCCGCACGCCGAAGTTCTTGTGCTTGGACAGCTCGTGCAGGATGTCCGAGGCCGGGGTGATCGGGTAACTGCCCAGGTAGAGCGGCAGATCCGCCTGCCTGCCTGCCGCGATGAGGCCGTAAGAGAGGGCCAGGTTTCCGGAGATGTTGCGGTAGGTGCCGGTCGCGAACGCCTGCGAGGCCGGGGCGACTTCGTAGGAGACCGCGAAGTCCTCGGTGGTCTCGCCGAAGTTCCACCCCGCGTGGAACGCCGCGATGTTCGCCTCGGCGATCTCCGGGCGCTTCGCGAACTTGGCTCGAAGGAACTTCTCGGTGCCCTCGGTCGGCCGGTGGTACATCCACGAAAGGAGACCGAGCGCGAACATGTTCTTCGAGCGCCCCGCGTCCTTGCGGGAGAGGTCGAAGTCCTTGAGGGCCTCCACGGTCAGCGTGGTCAGCGGCACCGGGTGCACGCTGTAGCCGTCCAGGGAGCCGTCCTCCAGCGGGGAGGCGGCGTAACCGACCTTCTGCATGGCGCGCTTGGAGAACTCGTCCGTGTTCACGATGACCTCGGCGCCACGCGGCACGTCACCGATGTTCGCCTTCAGCGCCGCCGGGTTCATCGCCACCAGAACGTTCGGGGCGTCGCCCGGCGTCAGGATGTCGTGGTCGGCGAAGTGCAGCTGAAAGGAGGACACGCCCGGCAGTGTTCCGGCCGGTGCGCGGATCTCGGCAGGGAAGTTCGGCAGCGTCGACAGGTCGTTGCCGAAGGACGCCGTCTCTGAAGTGAACCGGTCACCCGTGAGCTGCATACCGTCACCGGAGTCTCCCGCGAAGCGGATGATCACCCGGTCCAGGCGCCGCACGTCTTTGTCACCTGCGGGCTTGCGTTGCTCTCCGACGAGTGCCCCGTCGGCCTGCTCGGCTTGGCTACTGACCTGGCTGGTCACTGAACTGGACCTCCCTCGAGGCGACTGAGCGGAATCGCCGGGACGACCGGCGCTCCCAAGGTCCACCCTACGTCTGTAAGGGTCGCCTTCCTGGGGTTGTTCGCATGGTGGATGCACTTCTGAGACACCGTGTTGCACTGGTTTGTCATGGTTTGCCTCGCCCCCCGGTCCTTCATGGATGACGCTCCCCGCTCATCCTTTGGTTCTAGGACTTGCTTCCCGGGACCTGCTTCCGGCCGACTCCGGCCGCCTGTGACACTCCGCGACTTTCCGTGACCCGCCGTGGCTTCCCCAGCTCCCGCACCTGCTCCCGCCGCCGTTCCCGCTCCTGCCCCCGCTCGCCGCGCCCCCTGGTCCCGGTGTCACCCGACCGGGTCCGGGGGTGTCCGGGAGGCGCCCCGGGTACCCCTTTCGGGGTTGTCGCGGGCACCCGACCGGCACTCCAGTGGCGCCCGACCGGGACTGTGGCCACAGCTCCGGACCGGCGCCTTCCGCTGCATCTGGACGTATCTGACAGGGTGTCAGTTATTCATGAGTTGAGATAGGTGAGGACCGCGAGCACGCGTCGGTGATCCCCGTCACTCTGGGACAGGCCGAGCTTCAGGAAGATGTTGCTCACGTGCTTCTCGACGGCGCCGTCGCTCACCACGAGCTGCCGGGCGACCGCCGAGTTCGTCCGTCCTTCGGCCATCAGGCCGAGTACCTCGCGTTCGCGTGGAGTAAGCCCCGCGAGCACATCCTGCTTGCGGCTGCGACCCAGCAACTGCGCCACGACCTCCGGGTCGAGCGCCGTGCCGCCGTCCGCCACCCGCACCACCGCGTCGACGAACTCCCGCACCTCGGCGACCCGGTCCTTGAGCAGATAGCCCACGCCGCGGCTCGAACCGGCGAGCAGCTCGGTGGCGTACTGCTCCTCGACGTACTGCGAAAGGACCAGGACCCCGAGGCCCGGATGCTGATGGCGCAGATACACCGCGGCGCGTACGCCCTCATCGGTGTGCGTCGGCGGCATCCGCACATCGGCCACGACCACGTCCGGCAGGGCGTCCTGCGCGGCGAGGTCGGTGATCGTCTTGATCAGGGCCTCCGCATCGCCCACCCCGGCGACGACGTCGTGCCCGCGGTCGGTCAGCAGCCGGGTCAGGCCCTCCCGAAGCAGCACTGAATCCTCGGCGATGACCACCCGCACTTTGTCCTCCACTTTTTGGCCCCCCGGCACTTTTTGTCCCCCCGGCGCGCCTGTCCGGCCCGCATCGGTCCGACGACGGTCGTGTCAGCCGAACACCTGGCGCCGGACGTGTGGCGCCGAACACTCGGCACCTCAGTATCGCGCGATCCGAGGCGGCCCACCCGCCCGCTCGCCGGACTGTCGCGCCCATGACGCACCGTTCATGGCGTGTCGCCCACGGCCATGGCCCACCGCGCGCAGCGCGCCGCCCCCGGCTCGGTGTGCGAACCGGGGGCGGCGTGGGGGTGGCGGGGGTGCGGGGGGGCTTGGCTCGGGTCGTTCGGCTCGGGTAACCCGTGCAACCCGGGCAACCCGTGCAACCCGGGCCGTCGGGTCAGGCCCCCGCCTCGGGTGGCGCATGCGGCTCAGGCCCCCCGGGCCTCGGCCGGTCCGCTCAGGCCTGTCGCCACGGCAGTTCCGCCGTGACCGTCGTCGGTCCGCCCACCGGCGAGTCGACGACCAGGATCCCGTCGACCGCGTCGAGCCGCTCGGCGAGCCCCGCGAGGCCGGAGCCCGCCGACACGTCCGCGCCGCCCGTACCGTTGTCGGTCACCTGGAGCATCAGCCGGTTCTCGGCCCGCCAGACGTCGACACTCGCGGACCGCGCGCCGCTGTGCTTGCTGATGTTCTGCAGCAGTTCGGAGACCGTGAAGTACGCGATGCCCTCGATGGCGGCCGCGGGACGGCTGGTCAGGTCCACCTCGACCCGGACCGGCACCGTGCAGCGGGCGGCCAGCGCGGAGAGGGCGGCGTCCAGACCGCGGTCGGTGAGGACGGCGGGGTGGATGCCGCGGGCCAGGTCGCGCAGTTCCTGCAGGGCCACCTTCACCTCGCCGTGCGCCTCGTCCACCATGCGCGCCGCCGCCTCCGGGTCCTCGGCCAGCTTCTCCTTGGCCAGGCCCAGATCCATGGCGAGAGCGACGAGGCGGGCCTGTGCGCCGTCGTGCAGGTCGCGCTCGATGCGGCGCAGGTCGGCGGCCGCGGTGTCCACGACGACGCCGCGGTCCGACTCCAGCTCGACGACGCGGGTCGCGAGCCGTGAAGGGCCGAGCAGCCCGTACACCAGCACGCGGTCCACGGTCGTCAGGGCGCGCAGGATCCACGGGGTGGCCAGCGTGACGAGCAGGCCGGTCGCGGCCGTGATGCCGATCTCGAAGGGGTTGTCGAGGTAGATGCGGTGGCCGTCGTCCCCGCCGTACAGCTGGATGCCGTCCTGTCCGCCGTACATCGGGAAGAGCCAGAACCACAGCGGATACGTGAGCATCAGCCAGCCGTACGCCCAGAAGACGATCGCCACCGTGAACGAGAAGATCGACCACGGCAGCATCAGCAGCGAGTAGAGGACGTGCCGCCAGGACGCGCCGCTCTTGAGGATCGCGCCCATCAGCGCCATCGGGCCGCCGCTCTTGGGGCGCAGCCGCTCCGGCGAGGCGACGTCCAGGCCGAGCAGTCCGCGCGCCCGCGCCCGCTCCAGGGCGCCGATGCCACGGCAGCCGGCGAGACCGGCCGCGAGTACCGGGATGCCGATGAAGGTGATCAGCAGGCCCGCGCCGAGCGAGAGCATGGTGACGGCGAAGACGAAGGACGTGATGCCGATCGGCAGGCTCAGCATGGTGTAGCCGAACTCCCGCCAGGTGCGGGCCTCGACGGGGGCGCGCAGCCCGGCGGGCAGCCGATGGCCCCGCCGCTCCTCGACGTCGGTACCCCGGAAGTCCGGCCGGTCCATGTGCGTGTACCCCTGTCCCTGGTCCGTGGCCATCGCTGCCGTCCGTTTCTGCTTCTGTGTCCGCGTCTGTGCCCGCGTCTACGCCGGTGTGTCCGTGTGGTTCCAGATTCGCCGTCGCGGCGGTTCACGACCATGGAGCGGGTCGGCGTCTTCGACCGGGGGTTTTCCCTACCTTCGGCGGCCCGGGGCGGCGGCCGTCCCTACCTTCGGGGCCCGGGGCGGCAGCCGTCACCTTCGGGTGCCGGGAGCGGTGTCCGTCGAGCGGTTCCGCCACGGGAGTTCCGCCGTGATCGTCGTGGGCCCGCCCTCGGGCGACTCGATCACGAAGAGCCCGTCCACCGCGCCGAGCCGGTCGGCGAGCCCCGACATGCCCGAGCCACCGTCCAGCCTCGCCCCGCCGCGCCCGTCGTCCCAGACCTGGATGAGCAGCCGCTCGTCGGCCCGCCAGACGTCGACACTCGCGGACCGCGCGCCGCTGTGCTTGCTGATGTTCTGCAGCAGTTCGGAGACCGTGAAGTACGCGATGCCCTCGATGGCGGCCGCCGGGCGTGCCGGGAGGTCGGCGGTCACCTTCACCGGCACCGTGCAGCGCGAGGCGACCGAGGAGAGGGCGGCGTTCAGGCCGCGGTCGGTGAGGACGGCGGGGTGGATGCCGCGGGCCAGGTCGCGCAGTTCCTGCAGGGCCAGTTTCACCTCGCCGTGCGCCTCGTCGACCATTGAGGCCGCGGCGTCGGGGTCCTCCAGGAGCTTCTCCTTGGCGAGGCCGAGGCCCATGGCGAGGGCGACGAGGCGGGCCTGTGCGCCGTCGTGCAGATCGCGTTCGATGCGGCGCAGGTCGGCGGCCGCGGTGTCCACGACCACGCCCCGGTCGGACTCCAGTTCGGCGATCCGCCGCTCCAACCCGTCGGAGGGGGAGAGCAGTCCGCGCACCATCGCCCGGTCCGCGTTGGTGAGGCCGCGCACGATGAAGGGCAGCACCGGCCAGAGCACGACGAGTCCGACGGTGGTGACGGCGAAGGTCAGCACGCCCCAGGGCAGCCGGATGAACCCGTACAGCATGGTGCGCCAGCCCACCGGGTCCTTCAGGTTCGACCACAGCCGCCCGAGGAAGCTCTGCCCGCGCTGCCCCGGCATCGGGCTCGGCTCGTCCACCTGCACGCCGAGCAGTTTCCTGGCCCGCGCCCGCTCGAACCTGCCCAGGAGACGCGCCCCGAGCAGCCCCATCGCGAGCAGCGGCAGACCGACCACCGTCACGGTCAGACCGATGCCGACGGACAGCACGCTCACCGTGTAGACGAACCCGACGACCCCCATCGGCAGGTTCACCAGCAGATGGGCGATCTCCTTCCAGGTGTACCGGCCGTACGCGAAGCGCGCGGGCGGCGGCCGGTCGTCATGCAGGGGCGTGGTGCGTGCGGTCATACGCGCTAGGGTGCCCGGCCCGCCGCCGCAATGCCATGAGGACGGCCGCCAGGACGACCGGGGGATAACCCCACCTCTGCGAATCCACGACCAAGCGGTGTGACCGATCCACGGCCAAGCGGTGCGACCGACCCGCGGCCAAGCGGTGTGACCGATCCACGGCCAAGTGGTCTGACCGATGCGTGACGCTCTGCTTACCGAACCTTTAGCAGGCCCTAGACTCCCGTGCGTACAGATCGTCGAAAAGGGTCAGGGTCAAGGACGGTCAGGGAGTGAGGGACTGACGTGCACGTGACGAACGTCGCGGCGAGTTACTACCAGTTGTACTCCGTCGTCGGACTGCTCGCCGTCGTCGGCGTGCTGTTCGTCGCAGTGGCCTTCGGCGCGGGGCGGCTGTTGCGCCCTGTGGTGCCCACCCCGGAGAAGCTCCTGACGTACGAGTGCGGCGTCGACCCGGTCGGCGAGGGCTGGGCCCACACCCAGGTCCGCTACTACGTCTACGCGTTCCTCTACGTCATCTTCGCCGTCGACTCGATCTTCCTCTTCCCCTGGGCGACGATCTTCGCCGCGCCCGGCTACGGCGCGACGACGCTCGTGGAGATGTTCATCTTCCTCGGCTTCCTGGCCGTGGGCCTGCTGTACGCATACAAGAAGGGCGTCCTGACGTGGACGTGACCCCGGACTCCAACGGGCAGCCCGTGTCGCAACCCGTGCTGCTTCCCGAGCCGAAGAGGCTGGGCGCGCTCGCCCGGCTCGCGCCCGAGCCGATGAAGGTGGTCCTCAACTGGGGCCGCCGGTACTCGCTCTGGGTCTTCAACTTCGGCCTCGCCTGTTGCGCCATCGAGTTCATCGCCGCGTCCATGGCGCGGCACGACTTCATCCGGCTCGGCGTCATCCCCTTCGCGCCCGGACCGCGCCAGGCCGACCTGATGGTCGTGTCCGGCACGGTCACGGACAAGATGGCGCCCGCGGTGAAGCGCCTGTACGAGCAGATGCCCGAGCCGAAGTACGTCATCTCGTTCGGCGCCTGCTCCAACTGCGGCGGCCCGTACTGGGACTCGTACTCCGTGACCAAGGGCGTCGACCAGATCATCCCGGTCGACGTGTACGTACCCGGCTGCCCGCCCCGCCCCGAGGCGCTGCTCCAGGGCATCCTCAAGCTTCAGGAGAAGATCGCCCGGGAGACGCTGGGGGAGCGGTACGCGACGCCCGGCGCCAACGGGGCGCCGACCTCGGACGGAACCCGGGGCTCGAACGGGACCCAGAGCTCGAACGGAGCCCCGAACCCGAACGGAAACGGCGCTCGCCCCTCGGCGGCCGCCCTGCAGAGCGGTTTGGTGAAGGCGCCCGCGCCGGGGAAGGACCAGGCATGACCGGCTGGCTGCCGAGCCCCGTCGAGGAGCTCTTCGGCGCGGAGGCCACGGCCGAGGAGTCGTACGACGTCCTGACCGTCGACGTCCCGCCGACCGAGTGGATCGCGGCCCTCGAAACCGCCCGCACCACCCTCACCTGCACCTACTTCGACTGGCTGAGCGCGGTCGACGAACCGGGCACCGGCTTCCGCGTCGCCGCCCACCTGGTCGCCCTCTCGCCCGTACGCCGACTCCTCGTCCGTACGACCGTCGCGCACGACGCCCCCGTCCTGCCGACCGCGGTCGGCGTCTACGCCGGGGCCGCCTGGCACGAGCGCGAGACGCACGAAATGTTCGGCGTGACGTTCGAGGGCCACCCCGGCCTGACCCCGCTGCTCCTGCCCGACAGCTTCGAGGGCCACCCCCTCCGCAAGGACTTCGTGCTCGCGGCCCGCGTCGCGAAGGCCTGGCCGGGCGCCAAGGAGCCGGGGGAGTCGGAGCACGGCGGCCCCAAGCGCCGCCAGATGCTGCCGCCCGGCGTGCCCGACCCGAACGAATGGGGCCCGCTCAAGGGCCAGCTCCCCGCGGCACCGGCCCGCCCGGCCCGTGGCGCTGGCCGCGCTGCGGGTGCGGGGGCGCGTGCCGGTGCCGGTGCGGGCGCCCCCGGCCGGGCGGCGGGCGGCGAACGCCCGCCCCGCAGGACCCGCTCGGCCAGCCAGGGCTCGGCAAGCCAGACCACGCCCGAGGCCCAGCCCACGCAGGCCACCGAGGCGCAGCCGGCGCCGGCGCCGGGGGCGCAGCCCACGCAGGCCCCGGAGGCCCAGCCCACCGAGGCGCAGCAGCCGGAGACTGCGGCCCGTCCTCCGCGACGCTCGCGCAGCGCGAGCCAGGGCTCGGCGTCCCAACGCGCGGCGACCCCGGAAACGGAGTCCTCGCCCCCGGAGT
>NZ_LIPN01000375.1:0-162 GCF_001418325.1 Streptomyces atriruber
CAGGGGATTCCGCGCGGGGGGCGGGGTCCGTCGTGGACGAGTCCGCGGCCGACGGTGACGATCCGCAGGTCACGACGCCCGAGCCGGTCGGCAAGGACTCGGACAAGTGGGCCCTGCACGCCGACGTCACCGGCTACAACCAGCTCACCCTCGACGCCGATC
>NZ_LIPN01000375.1:173-7857 GCF_001418325.1 Streptomyces atriruber
CGGCGCGGGCAAGACCACGCTCCTGCGCGCCCTCCTCGGCCTCACCCCGCGCGCCCACGCCCTGCTGCGGCTCGGCGAGGACGACGTCACCGCCCTGCCGCCGCACCGGCGCGGGGTCGCCTGGGTGCCCCAGGAAGGTGCGCTCTTCCCGCACCTGAACGCGCTCGGCAACACCGCGTACGGGCTGCGCGCGCAGGGCGTACGGCGTGCCGAGGCCCGCCGCGAGGCGCAGGCGTGGCTCGACCGGCTCGGTGTCGGGCACCTCGCCCACCGCAGGCCCGCCCAGCTCTCCGGCGGGCAGGCCCAGCGGGTCGCGCTGGCCCGCGCGCTGGCCGCCCGCCCCCGGCTGCTGCTCCTCGACGAACCGCTCGCCGCCCTCGACCAGACCACCCGCGCCCACGTCCGGCACACCCTGCGCCGCCACCTCGACGGGTTCGGCGGCGTCTGTCTCATCGTCACGCACGACCCCGTCGAGGCCGTCTCGCTGGCGGACCGGGTCCTCGTGCTCGACGAAGGGCGTACGTTGCAGGACGCGCCGCCCACGGAGGTCACCCGGCATCCGCGTTCGCCCTGGGTGGCCCGCATGCTCGGCCGCAACGCCTGGCCCGGCACCGCGACCGCCGACGGCACGCTCGCGCTGGCGGGGGAGGGGCGCCTCGTCGTCGCCGACCCGCTGGAGGAGGGCGTGCGGGCCCTCGCGGTCATCGCGCCGGAGGCCGTGTCCGTGCACTGCGAGAAGCCGGAGGGCAGCCCGCGCAACGTGTGGCCGGGAACGGTGCGTGAGATCACCACCGCCGGCAGCCGGCTGCGGGTGCTCGTTGCCTCGGTCGAGGCGCCCGACCTGGTCGCCGAGATCACTCCCCAGGCGGCCGTGGAGCTCGGGCTCGTGGAGGGGGCCGAGGTGTGGACGAGCGTGAAGGCCACGGAGGTGTCGGTCGTCGCGCTTTGAGGGGGTTGGGCGGCTCGGTGGGGCGCGGCCGGGCGGCTCGGCGGGGCGCGGCTGCGGGACGCAGCTCTACAGCGGCGCCTGCCACGTCGCCGTTGTGCCCGTCTCCACGCCGTCCGTGTCCCCGTCGTCGTACACCGTCAGCCGCACTCCCGAGCGGCCGTCCGGCAGCGTCGCCCGCGCGTCGATCGCGACGTCGACGCGCGTGACGCCGGTCCGGCGCGACGCCGCGGCCAGCGCCCGGCGCAGCGCGGCCAGCAGGTGGCCCGCCACCGGCTCCGTGACCTGGGCGTCGACGGCACCGGCGAAGTGCACCGACGGCTGGATGCCGAGGATCGCGGCCGCGCCCGCCGTCTCGCGCAGGATCTTGCCGCGGAACGTGGCCGGGGCGTCGGCGGGCGGCTGCTGGAGCGCGAAGATGGCCGTACGGACCTCCTGGATGGTGGACTCCAGCTCGTCGACGGCGTGGTCGAGCGTGGACTCGACCTTGGTCGACCGGGCCCTGCGGCGCGTCGACTCCAGCATCATGCCGGTCGCGAAGAGGCGCTGGACCACGAGGTCGTGCAGGTCGCGGGCGATCCGGTCGCGGTCCTCGAAGACCGCGAGACGCTCCCGGCTCTGCTGGGCGTCGGCCAGGACGAGGGCCAGCGCGGCCTGCGAGGCGAACTGCGTGGCGAGCAGGCGTTCGGCGGAGGTGTAGGCGGGCGCGCCCCGCCTGCGGGGCAGTGCGAGCGTGCCGATGAGGCGGCCCGCGGCCCGCAGCGGCAGCATCATGCTCGGGCCGAAGCGGGCCCGCACGTGCGTCGTCATACGGGGGTCGGTCGCCGAGTCGTCGATGTACACCGGCTCGCCGCCCAGGAGTTGGGTGAGGACCGCGCTGCCGGGCTCGATGGTGGTGCCGATGAGGTCGTTGTGGTGGGTGTGGGGAGCGGGGGTGGTCCTCGGGGGCTGCTGGGGCGTGCCGGTACGGGACCCTTCCGCCCCGGGACCGGTGACGCGCACCGCCCCCTCGCCGGGCGCGCGCCTGCCCGCCGACGCGCCCCACCCGTGCGGCTCGCCGTCCGTGGCGGCCGCGACGATCCGCATGCCGCCCGCCTCCGTGGGCTGCAGGATCACGCCCGCCGCCGCGCCCGCGAGGATCCGCGCCCGGTCCGCCACCGTCATCAGCGCGTCCGCCGCGGCCTCACCGGTGAGCAGGGCCGTGGTGACCGCGGCCGCGCCCTCGATCCAGCGCTCCCGCTGCCGGGCCGCCTCGAACAGGCGTGCGTTGCCGATCGCGATGCCCGCCTGGCTCGCCAGGACCTTCAGGAGCTGCCGGTCCTCGTCGGTGAAGGGGTCGCTCCCGGCCTTCTCGGCGAGCAGCAGGGTGCCGAACGGGTCGTCATGCACGTGGATCGGTACGTCGATGACGGTGCCGTCCGCGTTCGGGCGCACGCCGGGAACGCCGTCCGGGAAGCGGCCCGGGCCGCCCGCCACGAACAGCTCGGCCGGGCCCTCGTGACCCGGGGCGTCGACGCCGAGCGTGCCGAGCCCGGCCCCGGTCAGCCGGGCCGCGCTGTCCACGATGTGCTGCAGCGTGGCCCGGAGTTCGAGGTCCGTGCCGACGCTCAGGACCGCTTCGAGGATCGGCTGCATCGAGGGCTGCGGTGCGGTGTCGGCTCCTTCGGGCATCGGCATCTCGGTCACGTACGACGTACTCCGTGGTCGGTGGAGACAGGTGCTGGCTGCTCGGCCGCGCCGGTCTGCTCGGCCGGGCCGGTCTGTTCGGACCCGTCGGGTCGGGTCAGCCGGAGAGCGGAGCCAGCGCCAGTGGTTGGATCTTGCCCTCAAGCATCGCACCGAGCCCCAGCACAGCGCACACATCCGGCCGTTCCGCGATATGTACGGGCATACCGGTCGCGTCCCGCAGCATCTGGTCGAGGCCCGGGAGCAGCGCGCTGCCGCCGACCATCATGATTCCGCGGTCCGCGAGGTCGGCCACCAGGTCCGGCGGGCAGTCGCGCAGCACCTTGCCGATGCCGTCCAGGACGGCGGTGAGCGGGGTGTGGATGGCGTCGCGGACGGCGGCCGTGTCCACCTGGACGGAGCGGGCCAGGCCCGTCGCGACGTCCCTGCCGTGGATCTCGGTCGACTCCGGGCCCTGCGGGGTGAGGCCGTTGCCTCTCAGGGCGAGCTGGAGGGGGCGTACGGACTGGGAGGGCAGCATCAGTTCGTGGTGGTGGCGCAGGTGCTGCACGATCGCGTGGTCGATGGCCTCGCCGCCGACGGGGATGCGCTCCGCGGTCACGATCGAGCCGAGGGAGAGGACCGCGACCTGCGTGGTGGCGGCGCCGCAGACGAGGATCATCGTCGCCTCGGGGCGCTCCACCGGGAGGCCGCAGCCGACGGCCGCCGCGATGAGGGTGTCCACCAGTTCCACGCGGCGGGCGCCGAGCCCGACCATCGTCTCGACGGCGGCGCGCTGGGCCAGCGGATCCGCGTCGTGCGGCGTGCAGGCGGCGGCGCGCAGCCGGGGCTTGCGGCGCAGGGTGCGGCGGAGCTTCTCGCCGATCAGATGGCGCAGCATGCGCTGGGCCATCTCGATGTCGACGACGGTGCCGCCGGAGACGGGGCGGACCACCCGGATGTAGCCGGGCGTACGGCCCGTCATCTGCTCGGCGAACTGCCCCACCGCGATGAGCGCGCCCGTCCGCGTGTTGATGGCGGCGGCGCTCGGCTGGTCGACGACCAGGCCCGCGCCCTTCACGAACACCCGGGTCCTCGCGGCTCCCAGGTCGACGGCGATATGGCAGCGGCGCAACTGCTCCAGACTGACGGTCATGGCAGATCCTCCCGAGAGCGCAGACCGTACGGACCGTCGGACGGCGGTCCTGTCTCGCATCGTGCGGCGGACGCGCGCGGCCCGCGCGCTGAGCTGAGCCGGGCGGGGTGCCGCCGCACGGGTGGTGTTGACGGCGTCGCAGGCGGTGCGGTGGTTCGCGCGAACAGTGCGGTGGTTCCAGTGGACCCGGAGGGGTTGCTACCGAAAAGGCGCATACTCGCCGATCTGACGGGTTTTCACGCGTCCTGTGCGCGGACCAGGTCCACGAACGCCCGCAGGGAGTCGACGGTGCGTGGGGCTCCCGCTCCGGTGAGGTGCGTCGAGGCACGCCTGTCGGGCGCGTACCCGATGAAGGCGATCCCTGCCGTCCCGGCTGCGCGCAGCTCGGGAGCGGACGCCCCGAGCATCAGGCAGCGGTCCGGTGCGTCGCCGAGTCGTCGGACCGCCCGGTTGGGGCAGTCCGGGTCCGGCATGAGGCGGGTGAGGTCCGCTGTGCGGCCGTGGATCCCGCCGCGCGGGGCCGGGAGCCCGTGTGCTTCGAGGTAAGTCGACACGGCCTCGTGCGAGGTGTCGGTGACGATGGCGACGCGATGGTTCGTGAGGAGGCCGCGGAGTGCGCCTGCCTGGGCCAGCGGCTTCGCGGAGGCCGCGCGCTCCGTCTCCAGGGCGGTGAGGCGTGCGTGCAGTTCGGCGGCGTACTCCTGGTGATGGGCGAGGGCGCGCAGTACGTCCAGGGGGTGGGCGCGGTCCCCGCCGGACACGACGGCATCGCGCGAGTCCAGGAGCGGTACGCCGGACAGCGCGTCATCGAGGCGCCGGTACTCGCTGACCACGGAGAGGAGGGAGAGCGCCGCCGCACGTGCCGCGGCGTCCCGGAAGAGGTGGGTGAAGACGCCGTCGAAGCCGAGCAGGATCGGCGTGCCGGGAGGGGCGGGCGGTGCTGCCGTGACGCGGCGGTACCAGTGGTCGGTGCCGGGTGCCCGCCGGAACGCGGAGGCGTCCGGCAGTTCCCGGAGGCCGAGGCTCGTGTACACCGCGTCGGGGACCGTGACCACGGCCTCCCCCTCGCGCTCGAACAGCTGCCGCAGTTCTTCGGGGAACCGGGGCGAGTAGGCCGTCGGGCCGGGTGCTTGCGCGACCGTGACGGCGAGGGCCAGGTGCGGCAGGTCCGTGAGGAGGACGGGGAGCCCTTTCAGGAGGGCAGGAAGGAGTTGCAGAGGGTGGGCCTCGGGGGAGACTGCCACCTGCCAGCCCCGCGTGACCGGTTGGAACGTGTAGCGCGTCAGACCGCTGTGGGCCAGCAGGTCGGAGAGCCGCCGACCCAGCTTCTCCCGCAACGCGTCGGACCGGTCGCCGGGTGCGACGCATTCGAATGCGACCAGCGTGTGTTGCGGTTCTCCGCCCTCGATGCCGCGTCCGCGCAGCAGACGCTCCTGGATCTGGTCGATCTCCGCACGCGCCCGCACCGCGGCCGGTCCCGGCACCCCGTCCAGAGGCTCCCCACGCCACAGCGCGAGGGCCTCCCGCACCAGCTCGCGGGCGGTCTCCGCGTCCCCCGTCGCCCATGCCGCGTCGGCCAGCCGCCGGTAGCGGAACAGGTCGACGGAGTCGGCGTCCGGAAGGCGGAGGGAGTACCCGTCGGCATGCTCGGACAGCGGCAGCCCCATCACGTCGCGGATGTGGGCCAGACAGGCGTCGAGGAGGGAGAGGGTGGCGTCGGCGCGGTCGGCCCCCCACAGGCCCTCCGCCAGCTCCGCGTGCGAGAGGGGGCGGCCCTCGTGGAGCAGCAGCATGCAGAGCACCGCCCTGCATTCCGGCGTGCCCGTCGGTACGGGCTTGCCGCGCCGACGGACCGTGAACCAGCCCAGCAGCAAGCAGGCGACCTCCGGTGTCGGCTGCGAAGCGAGGTCCAACAGCTGTGCAGCGCCGCGGCGTTGGCGTTCCAGGCCGCCGGATTCGAGGTCGACGACGGCCGACTCCAGGGTCGTCAGGACCGCTTCCGGAAGGATGCCGGGGCGTACGGGGCCCGATGCCCGGCCCACCCGCGTCGCCACCGAACCCGTGTACGTCTCGTGGACGAGGCGCCCCAGCGCCAGCAGATCGGACCGGCGGGCCGCCTCGCCGTACGGAGTGAGAGTGAAGCCGCACAGGACCGGTCCGCGCTCCGTCGGGAGCCGCACCTGCTCCGCCGAGACGGCGCCGTGCGCGAGGCCTCGGGCGTGCAGGGCCAGGACCGCGTCGGCCAGCGGCGGCACCACCTGGAGGAGCTCCTCGCCGGGGAGTCCCTCGGGGTGTCCGAGAAGCAGCTCGTCCAGATTGCGGCCCGGTACGAACTCGACGACCAGGTAGGGGATTTCGCCGTAGGTGCCTCCGCCGCCGTCCACGCCGTGGTCCCGGACGGCGGCCACATGCGGGTGGCGAAATCCTTCGAGCCGCGCCGCCTCGGCCGCGAACGAGGCCCGCAGCCGGTCCGACGCCGTCAGGAACCGCTGCACCACCACGACCTCGCCCTCCCCACCCCTGGAGAGGTCGTCCGCGAGCCACACGCCGGGGCTCCGGCCGATCTGTTCCACGCCCCGGTAGCGCCCGCCGAGCAGGTGGTCCCGTTCGCCGCCGAGCTGCCGGACGCTCTCGGGGGTGACGGTCGCGAACGCCCCGTCCGTGCCGGTCTCCGCGCCCGCGCCCCCGGCGTCCGGCACATGGGCCACCGCCCGCAGTTCGCCGGGCGCGACGCCCGCCCGGTCGTCGATCAACCCGCCCACCTGGGCGAGGAGCTCGCGGATCCGCCCGCGCGCCGTGCGCGGGAGGCTGCGCAGCAGCAGTTCGCGTACGCCGTCCCGGAAGGCGTACGCGCCCGGCGGGCCCTCCGGGGACTCCGCGAGCATGCCGCTGAGGATCACCTCGGCGAGGTGCTGCGGCCGCGGGTTCCTCTCGACCGCCCGGTGGACCAGCCGCATGACCGGCAACTGCGGTTCGCCGAGAGCGAGATGACCGGCCAGCCGGAACGCCTCGGGCGAGGCGGTGGAGCGGAAGCGCAGCACGAGCTCCTCGGCGGTGAGCCGGGTGATGTCCTCGCGGGCCGGGGTGCCCGCATCCGGCGCGGGGACCGGCCGCATCGGCGACAGCGGCGGCGTCGGCGGCAGCCAGGCGACCGAGCCGGGGACCCGGGGCCCGCCCGGGTCGGTGACGAGCGCCGACCAGTTCGCGAGCCAGTTCGCCGCCGGTTCCAGGACGGGCAGCGGCAGGGCGTCCTCGGGCCGTGGCGACAGGAGGGGGTCGAAGGCGGTGAACGAGAGCGCGGCGGAAGGGGCCGCGGGGTGCGGTGCGGAGAGCAGGCCGGGAGTCGTCGGCAGGGCGGTGGTGCGCCACAGCGCTTCGGGGAGTGGCTGGACCACGGCCAGCGGTGTGTGTGCCGCCCAGCGGCGCAGCGTGCGGTGCCAGCGGACGGCGCCCGCGCCCTCGCGCCATTGGGGGCCCATGCAGTCGCTGACCACCAGGACGGCGGTGCGGCCGTCGGCGGGCACGGACGCCGCCCGGGCCGGGACCGTGCCGTCGGGGGCCGCGCGGTGGAGCTCGACCGTGCGGAAGACGCCGGACTGGGCCAGCGCGGCGTGCAGTTCCCGTACGAGCGGCCGCCACATCGGCATCGTGGCCCCGCCGTCGTGCACGATGCAGAGCCGGAGCCAGCGCTCCGGGGACGGCGCGAGAACCGGCAGCCAGCCCTGTGGGCGTCCGCCGAGGAGCGCGATGCGGTGGGCGGTGGCCTCCTCGTCGAGGAACCGTCCGGTGGGCGAGGGGACGTACCGCTTGAGCGGGCGCACCGCTCGTTGCAGCGCGAGCGGGTGGGCGATCATCGGCGGGACGGGCACGTGCAGGGGGACGCGGCGGGTGCCCGGTGCGGGCGGGCGCGGTGCGGC
>NZ_LIPN01000376.1 GCF_001418325.1 Streptomyces atriruber
GGGCGCGGGGAACTGCGCGAGGACGGACCACCGGCCCGCAGGTGGCAGCTGCCCCCAGGCCCTACGGCGCTAGAGCCGTTCCACGATCGTGGCGATGCCCATGCCGCCGCCCACGCACAGCGTGGCCAGCCCGTACCGGAGGTCCCGCCGCTCCAGCTCGTCCACGAGCGTCCCGAGGATCATCGCCCCGGTCGCCCCGAGCGGGTGGCCGAGAGCGATCGCACCACCGTTGACGTTCACCTTGTCCAGGGAGAGACCCATGTCCTTCACGAAGCGCAGCACGACCGCCGCGAACGCCTCGTTGATCTCGACGAGGTCGATGTCGTCGATGGTGAGCCCCGCCTTGGCGAGCGCCTTGCGGGTCGCGGGCGCGGGCCCGGTGAGCATGATGAGCGGGTCGGACCCCGAGACCGCCGCGGAGACGATCCGCGCGCGCGGGGTGAGGCCGTAGCGCTCGCCGACCTCCTTCGTGCCGACGGCGACCAGCGAGGCGCCGTCGACGATGCCGGAGGAGTTGCCCGCGTGGTGGACGTGGTCGATCTGCTCGATCCAGTGGTACTTCTGCAGCGCGACCGCGTCAAAGCCGCCCAGGTCGCCGATGTCCTTGAAGGACGGCTTCAGCTTGGCGAGGGAGTCGGCGGTGGTGCCGGGGCGCAGGTGCTCGTCGTGGTCGAGGACGACGAGGCCGTTGCGGTCCTTGACCGGCACGACGGACCTCGCGAAGCGGCCGTCCTTCCAGGCCGCGGCGGCGCGCTCCTGCGAGAGGGCCGCGTACTCGTCGACGTCGCGCCGCGAGAAGCCCTCGACGGTGGCGATCAGGTCGGCGCCGATGCCCTGCGGTGCGAAGTCCGTCTCGAAGTTGGTCATCGGGTCGGCGAACCAGGCGCCGCCGTCCGAGGCCATCGGGACGCGCGACATCGATTCGACGCCGCCCGCGAGCACCAGGTCCTCCCAGCCCGAGCGGACCTTCATCGCGGCGAGGTTGACCGCTTCGAGGCCGGAGGCGCAGAAGCGGTTCTCCTGGACGCCGGCGACCGTGTCGGGCAGCCCGGCGGCGATGGCCGCGATCCGCGCGATGTCGGAGCCCTGGTCGCCGACCGGACCCACCACGCCGAGGACGATGTCGTCGATGGCGGCCGGGTCGAGGTCGGGGAAGCGGGCCTGGATCTCGTGGATCAGGCCGACGACGAGGTCGATGGGCTTGGTCCCGTGCAGGGCGCCATTGGCCTTGCCGCGTCCGCGCGGGGTGCGGATCGCGTCGTATACGTACGCTTCGGTGGTCACGCGTGAGCCTTTCGGGGGTGTCCGGGAGGGTGAGGTGTCCGGGAGGGTGCGGGGTCAGCCGAGGAGGGAACGGCCGATGATCTCTTTCATGATCTCGGTCGTGCCGCCGTAGATGGTCTGGATGCGTCCGTCGGTGAAGGCCTTGGCGACGCGGTACTCCGCCATGTAGCCGTAGCCGCCGTGCAGTTGCAGACAGCGGTCGGCGACGCGCTTCTGCAGCTCGGTGGCCCACCACTTCGCCATCGACGCGTGCACGGCGTCGAGCTCCCCGTTCGAGTGATCGACGATGCACCGGTCGAGGAACGTACGGGTGACGGCGCACTCGGTGGCCATCTCGGCTATCTCGAAACGGATGTGCTGGAGCTTGGCGAGCGGACGCCCGAAGGCCTCGCGCTCCTTCACGTACGTCGTGGTGATGTCCAGGAGGTGCTCGGCGGCGGCGATCCCGGCGACGGCGATGCCCATGCGCTCCTGCGCGAGGTTCGTCATCAGATGGATGAAGGCGCCGTTCAGCTCGCCGAGCAGGTTCTCCTTGGGGACGCGTACGTCGTTGAAGAAGAGCTCGGCGGTGTCCTGGGACTTCTGCCCGATCTTGTCGAGGTTGCGGCCCCGCTCGAAGCCCTCCGCGCCACGCTCGACGACGAGGAGGGACAGCCCGTGGGCGCCTCCTTCGGGGGACGTCTTGGCGACGACGATGACGAGGTCGGCGAGGATGCCGTTCGAGATGAACGTCTTGGAGCCGTTGAGCACCCAGTGGTCGCCGCGGTCCTCGGCGGTGGTGCGGATGCCCTGGAGGTCGGAGCCCGCGCCGGGCTCGGTCATCGCGATGGCCGTGATGATCTCGCCGCTGCAGAAGCCGGGCAGCCAGCGCCGCTTCTGCTCGTCGGTGGCGAGCGAGGTCAGGTAGGGGCCGATGATGTCGTTGTGCAGCCCGAGCGCGAGCCCCGCGGCGCCCGCGCGCGTGAACTCCTCGGCGAGGACCGCGGAGTAGCGGAAGTCGTCGTTCCCGCCGCCTCCGTACTCCTCGGGGACGGCGAGGCCGAGCAGCCCCTGCTTGCCGGCCGCGAGCCAGGCCTCACGGGAGACGATGCCGTCCTTCTCCCACTGCTCGTAGTGCGGCAGCACCTCCTTGGCGAGGAAGGTGCGGACGGTCTCGCGGAACGCGTCGTGCTCGGCGGAGAAGATCTGCCGTTTCATCTGTACGTGGCCTCCTGGAGCCCTGTGAGAACCAGCGAGCCCTGTTAGAGCCAGCCCTTGACGGTTTCGATCGACTTGGCCGGCTCGGGGCCGACGGGAGTGACGTTGAGCATGGTGACGCCGGCCTCGCGGAAGGCCTCGACGCGTTCGCGTACGTAGCCGACGGGCCCGCACAGCGACATGAGCTCGCAGAACTCGTCCGGGACGGCGGCCTCGGCCTCCTTCTTCTTCCCGGCCAGATAGAGCTCCTGGATGCGTGCGGCCGCCTCCTCGTAGCCGTACGCGACCGCGAGGTCGTTGTAGAAGTTCTTCCCCTTGGCGCCCATGCCGCCTACGTAGAGGGCGATCTGCGGGCGGGCGAGGTCGCGGGCGGCCGCCGCGTCGTCGCCGATGGCGAGCAGTCCCCCGGCGACGGTCTCCAGCGGTCCGAGGGCCGGATCACGCTTCTCCTTGCCCTCGGCGAGCGAGGCGCCCCACACCTGGTGGGCCTTCTCCGGGAGGAAGAGGGTGGGCAGCCAGCCATCGGCGATCTCGGCGGTCATGCGGACGTTGGCGGGGCCCAGGGAGGCGACGTACAGCGGGACTTCGGGGCGCACCGGCCTGGTGAGGATCTTCAGGGGCTTGCCGAGTCTGCCGCCCTTCTCCGGGGGCAGCGGCATGTCCGTGATGCCGTGGTGGTCGATGACTTCGCGGCGCAGGATGCGGCGGGTCAGCTCGATGGCCTCGCGGGTGCGGCCGATCGGCTTGTCGTACGCCTTGCCGTGCCAGCCCTCGACGACCTGCGGGCCCGAGGCGCCGAGCCCGATGACCGCGCGGCCTCCGGAGACCGCGTCGAGTCCCGCGGCGGTCTGGGCGATCAGGGCGGGGGTGCGGGAGTAGACGTTGAGGATGGCGGCGCCGATCTTCATGCGCTCCGTGCGCGCCGCCAGATAGCCCATGATCGTGGGCGAGTCGAAGCCGTACGCCTCCGCCACCCACACGGCGTCCAGGCCCGCGGCCTCCAGGGCGGC
>NZ_LIPN01000377.1 GCF_001418325.1 Streptomyces atriruber
GCCGCCGCCTTCGGGGACGGTGAAGTACGTGAACATGCGCTGGAAGCGGGTGCCGTGCTTGCGGTCCGCGGCGACGTAGTTGCCCGCGGTGGACGTCCGGGTGGAGTTGGTGGCGGTGATGCCGTCGGCGGTGCGCACCTCAAGGGCTGCCGTGCGGCTCTCCCCCGGCTTCTCGCCGACCTCGACCTNNCGCGCCGCCCTCGCCGATGACCAGCTCGTGGTCGCCGAGGTCGCTGAGCTGCACGGTGGCGGGCCCGCTGACCTTCCAGCCCGCCAGGGAGCCGGAGTGGAAGCCCGGGTCGTGCAGCGGCGTGCCCTGGCCCCACTTCGGGTCGGGCAGGTCCGCGGCGCGCTCGCGGTAGAGGACGTAGGGCTGCTTCGGCTCCGCCTTGAGAGTGACCTTGCCGCCCGCTACGGAGACGTACGACTCGAAGACGCGCCCTTGGTCGGTGAGCCGGTAGAGCGCCACGCGGGAGCGGCGGGCCCACGCGCGCGGGAGCTGCCAGCTGCTGGTGCCGCCTGCCGGGTTGTAGTGGTACAGCTTGGCGGGATCGTGCGCCTTGCGGGGCTCCCAGGGGAGCAGGTAGCGGCCGTCTTCGTAGACGACGTTTCCGCCGGTGGTGATGCGGCGCTTGCCGGAGGCGTCGGAGACCGTCGTCGCCGCTCCGGACCGGGCGTCTGCGAAGAAGGCGATCTCGTGCTCGCCCCAGCTCTTGATGGGGTACGCCTGGAGGTACTTGGCGGGCAGCGAGTGCGTCCAGATCAGGTCGTAGAAGGCGTGCCAGTCGGTCTTGCCGACCCAGCCCTCGAAGTTGCCCATGCGGGCGATGCCCAGGAGGGTGGGCCACTTGTCGGCGAAGACGTCCTTCTGGTGGTTGCGGACGAAGCGGATGAGGCGGGAGTTGATGCCGCGGGAGGTGTCGCCGCCGTAGTCGGGTTCGGTGGCCCAGTGGGACCAGATCGCGGAGCGCTCGAAGCCGTGGCCCCACTCCGTGGTGACCGTCCAGCCCTGTTCGCGGAAGGCCCGCTGGAGGCGGTCGGAGGTCCAGCCGGACTCGCGGAACACGTCGATGTAGAGGGTGTTGAGGCCGGCGTGGGTCTGGGCGCGCAGGTCGGCGAAGCGCTTGACGATGTCTCCGGAGACCAGGTCGCGGCGCTGGTCGATGCGGTAGCTCTGGTCGAGCCAGTCCCACTGCTCGTTCTTCTTGTCGACGAGCTTGTCGGAGAAGGCGTTCGCCACGGGGTACGACTCGGTGGTGTTGACGTGCACGCTGAAGTCGCTGTTCCACTTCTTGCCCTCGCGGACCAGGGTGTTGAGGTCGTCGAGGCCGCCCGCGCGCGTGTTGTAGTTGTCCGCGTAGTCGGGGTGGGCGGAGTCGTGGCCCTCGGACTGGTAGCCCTTGAGGAGCGTGTACTGGCGCAGGCCGTCGGTCGCCAGGTGGATCCGCTTGACGTTGTCGAGCGTGACGAGGAACGGGTTGGTGGCCTGCGAGGCGAAGTTGAAGGGGATGTGCGGGACGACCCGCAGGTGCTGCTCGTCGGCGCCGAGCGGGGTGACCATGATGTCCCGGAAGGCGATCGCGGCGTCCTGCCAGTCGACCTTGCCGTCACCGTTGCGGTCACCGGTGATCACGACGGTGGCGTACGGGAGGGGTTCGGTGGCGTCGACGGGGGCGGTCGCCGCGCGGTGGGTCCACTGCCCCGGGCTCAGCCGGGCCTCCACGTAGTCGGCTTTCCCGGTGGATTTCACCGTCTCGCGCCACAGGCGGCCGTTCTCCCAGGTGGTACCGGCCTCGGAGGTGGGCTTGTCGTAGACGGTGTTCGTCTCGACGGCGCCGCCGAGCCGGTCGTGCGCGACGACGGCGTACGCGCATCCGGTCGGTGCCTCCGCGGGGGTGTCCTTGGCGGGCCGGACGAGGGTGTCGCCGCTCTTGGCCTTGTCGAGCTGCACCTTGGCGGCGAGGAGGGCGGCGCCGGGCTGGTCGCTGCGCACCGCGAGCAGGGTGAGTCCGGGGATGCGCAGGGTGCCGACGCGCAGCGCGTCCGTGTCGGCGATCTTCGTGACGCGCCAGTGGACCTGCCTGCCCTCGACCGCGATCTCGACGTCGATCCGGGTGCCGCCCTCGAAGTCCAGCACGTACGCGGCGCGTGACCTGCCCGTCGTGACGGTGACCCGCGGGGTGTGCTCGGCCTCGTCGACGAGGACGGTGGTGACGGCGTCCGAGCGGCCGTGCAGCACGGCGCCGCTCGCGCGGTCGGTGTACGAGACGATGCTCGGGAAGGCGGTGGCGACGCGTACGTCCAGGTCGGCCGAGCGCAGGACCGCCTCGCCCGCCGGGCGCTTTCCGGCGGCGGGCTCGGCGAACGCGCTGCCTCCCGCGCCGAGGGCGACGCCCATTCCGGCGATCGCGCCCGTCGCGACCACGGCTCTGCGGCTCGGTCCGGACGTGTCTGACGGCAGCATGGGAGCACCCCTCCATGGACGGAATTTCGTGCCGCTCACGATGCGCCGGGCGGGACGAACGCGCCCATGGACAAAGGAGGGGGAGGTGTTGGACTAACCGTCGGGCGGTGCGCCCGGGGGCATGGGGGCACGCACGGCGAAGCGGGGCACGCACGGCGAAGCGGGGCGCCCGCGATCACGGGCGCCCCGCCACAGAACGTCGGACGTCAGGCCCTCAGAGCTCCGACGCCGCCTTCTCTATGTCGCCCGCGAAGGTCGACACCTCGGTGTAGACACCGGGGTACTTGGCCTGCGCGCAGCCGTTGCCCCAGCTGACGATGCCGACCTGGACGTACTCCCCGGCCTCGTCCTTGCGGAACATGGGGCCGCCGGAGTCGCCCTGGCAGGTGTCGACTCCGCCCTCGTTGAGCTTGCCCGCGCACAGCTCCTCGCCGGGCGTGAGGTCGTCGCCGTACGCGGCCTTGCAGTCGTCGTCGCTGACGAACGGGACCTTCGCCTTGAGGAGGTAGCGCTGCTGGTCGCCACCCTCCTTGTCGGCACCCCAGCCGGCGATGTCGAACTCGCCCTCGTTGTACTTGGTGTCCTTGGCGATCTTCAGCGTGGGCTGGTCGATCGGCTTCTCGAGCTTGATGAGAGCCCAGTCCTTGCCCTTGCCGTTGTAGCCGGGGGCCTGCAGGACCTTGGTGGACTTCACCTTGATCGCGTCGGAGCTCTCCAGGTCCACGACGCCACCGGTGGCGGTGATCCCGGTGTTGTCACCGGAGCCGTCCACACAGTGGGCGGCGGTCAGCACGATGTCCTGGGCGTACAGAGCGCCGCCACAGCCCATCGACAGGCGGACCATGAACGGGAATTCACCCTGCTCGGCGGGGGTGCCGCCGACGACGCGCTCACTCGGGTTCGGGCCCGGGTGGGGAGCCGCCTGAGCGGCCACGGGCTGAAGGCTCACAGTGGCCAGAGCGATCGCACCGAGGGTGGCGGCTCTCTTCACTCCACGCAGCTTGGTCTTCAACTGACTTCCCTTCGTGGGGGGTTCGTGGGGGTAGCGCCCCTGGCTGGCATGAGCCCGCCAAAAGCGTTGCTGCGGATTATGGAGATCGGTGTCCGCTCAGAGCAAGGGGCGGTTTCCAGCCACCGCGTGTCGCACGGGCCCGGTCCGGGGCCGGTGACCGCCGTACAGTGGAAGCCGGTTGCGGTGTCCGGGCGGGGCGGGTCGCGGTGTCCGGTGGGCGGCGTCAGGAGGTACGGACGTGACGGTCGGCGGCGGTCCAGTCGTGCACGGCTACCCCCATCTGGAGACCGTGCGCGCCGCCATCACGGCGCTCTACAAACGCCTCTCGTACGACACCGTGCACTCCTTCGAGACCAGCGTGGCCCCCGCGGACGTGGCCTTCGGCGACCAGGACGACCTGCATCTCGGCGCCCAGCGGGTGGCCCGGGAGATGGTCCGGCACCTGCACCTGCCCGACGCCCGGATGATCGTCGGCTTCCGCGAGATGCAGCATGCCGCGTCCGTCGAACTCGCCGCGGGGCCCGAGTACTTCATCGAGCTGAACGACCGCTTCCGCACCCACCGCAGGGACATCGGCGCGGCCCTCGCCCACGAGGTCATGCACGTGTATCTGCACCGGCTCGACCTCTCGTTCCCCGGCACGCGCGACAACGAGATCCTGACCGACACCGCCACCACCTACCTGGGCGCGGGCTGGCTGCTGCTCGACGCCTACCGCGAGGACGGCGCCTCGTCGCAGAAGTTCGGCTATCTGACCCCGGAGGAGTTCGGATACGTCCTGGCCAAGCGGGCGTTGGCGTTCGGCGAGTCGCCGGAGACGTGGTTCACCAGCGCGCAGGCCTACACGGCGTACACGAAGGGGCTCGCCCAGGCCCGCCGCGACGAGCAGCAGCCGCCGCTGACGGCCGCCGGGTGGGCGGGGCGGCGGCGGTACGCGAAGGACCGGCGGTACGCACGGGAGCACGGAGCGGTGGCGCGGGGCGGGACGGCCGGGGCCGGTGGAGCGAACGGGACCGGCGGGGTGAACGGGGCCGCCGGGGCGTACTCCTTCTCCGGCGACGGGCTCGGCGCGCTCCGCGTGACGTTCCCCTGCCCGACCTGCCACCAGCGGATCCGGGTGCCCTCGCGGGGGCGGATACGGGTGCGGTGCACGCTGTGCCGGACGGTGCTGGAGTGCGACGCCTAGCAGCAGCGGGTGGCCGCTCGGCCGGTCAGGCCTGCGACCAGTGCCCGGGGCGGTGGAGGGAGCCGGACAGCTTCGTGCCGTCGTCGCCCTTGGCGGCGTTCACCTGCGACTGGGTGAGGAAGAGCGCGCCGGTGAGGTCGGCGCCGCGCAGGTCCGCGTCGCGGAAGTCGGCGCCGATCAGGTCGGCCGCCCGCAGATCGGCGTCGCGCAGGTCGGCGCCGATGAGGTACGCGCCGCGCAGGTCGACGCCTGCGAGGTCGGCGCCCTTGAGCCGCGCGCCGATGAGGTCGGCACCTCTGCGGTCCTTCTTCTTGCCGCCCTTGCCGCCCTTGGCGTTCTTGCTGCTCTTGCCGCCCTGACCGCCTCGGCCCCGGTGCTCGGCGCGGACCAGTTCGCTGGTGCGCAGGAGGAGCGTGTTGACGACCTGACGGTGGGCGGCGACGTCCGTCTCGGCGACGGCCTCGGGGTCGCCCTGGGCCAGCCGCTCCGTCTCGGCGAGGACGCGCTCCAGGTCTGCGGCGATCGGCCGGGTCTGCGGGAACGTCAGTGCCTCGGTCACGTACCAGAGCAGTTCGTGGAGTTGCCGCATGAGCGGAAAGACCTCGAACATCTGTTGCGCTGTGGCCGGATCCCGACGCCAGTCGCGCCCTTCGAAGGTGCCCTGGGAGACGCGCTGCCCCGCCCCGAAGCAGTCGTACACGGTGCAGCCCCGGTACCCCTTGTCCCGGAGGTCCCGGTGGATGCCGCACCGGAAGTCCTCCCGCAGATTGCCGCACGGCTTCCCCGCGTCCTTGTTCACGGGGAAGTCCGCGGACGCGGAGAAGGTCAGCGCCACACAGCACAGCCCGAAGCAGCTGCCGCAGTCGGCACGCAGCGCGGCACGGTCGTCCTCGAGCAGAGGCAGGGCGACGAGGTCGCGCTCCGATGACATCGAGCGGGCTCCTTGGGACCGAGTGGATCAGAGACGGGGCTAGGGGACAGCCGGGGCAGGCCCGGCGCCCGCATCAGGCTGCGGAGCGGCGGCCTCCTTGCGCGCCGCCGCGCTCGCCGCCACCGGGACGGCCACGGCGGGCCCGGCCGCCGCCGCTGCCCGCGGCGGCACCGGACGAACCCTGGCCCTGGCGGGGCGTGCGTCGCTGCCCGCCCTGCGCCTGGCCGCCCTGGCCCTGACCACCGGCACCGGAGCCACCGCGCGGCCGGCGACGGCGCTGCGCGGGCGTCTTCGCCTGCTGCGGCTGCGGCGTCTCGATGACCACCGGAACGCCCGAGGGCTCCCGCGCACCCGTGATCCGGGCCAGCTCCTCGTCGGAGGAGGTGACGCGCGCCGTGTTCGGCCGGATCTCGGCGTCGCTCATGAGCCGCGTCATGTCGCGCTTCTCGTCGGGAAGCACGAGGGTGACGACACTGCCCGACTCCCCCGCCCGCGCGGTGCGCCCGCCCCGGTGGAGGTAGTCCTTGTGGTCGGTGGGCGGGTCGACGTTCACGACCAGGTCGAGGTCGTCGACGTGGATGCCGCGGGCCGCGACGTTCGTCGCGATCAACGCGGTGACCTGGCCGTTCTTGAACTGGTCGAGCGTCCGGTTGCGCTGCGGCTGCGAGCGGCCGCCGTGCAGCCCGGAGGCCCGCACACCGTTGGCGAGCAGCCGCTTGGTGAAGCGGTCCACGGCGCGCTTGGTGTCCAGGAACATGATCACGCGGCCTTCGCGGGCGGCGATCCGCATGGCCACGGCCTTCTTGTCCGTCTCGTCGGCGACGTAGAGCACGTGGTGCTCCATCGTCGTGACGGCGCCCGCGGACGGGTCGACGGAGTGCACGACGGGATCGGTCAGGAACATCCGGACGAGCCGGTCGATGTTCTTGTCGAGCGTCGCCGAGAACAGCATCGTCTGGCCGCCCTGCTCGACCTGCTTGAGCAGCGCCGTGACCTGCGGCATGAAGCCCATGTCGGCCATCTGGTCGGCCTCGTCGAGGACGGTGACGCGGACCCGCGACAGGTCACAGTCGCCGCGCTCGATCAGGTCCTTGAGGCGGCCGGGGGTGGCCACGAGGACCTCGGCGCCGCGGCGCAGCGTGTTCGCCTGCCGGGTGATCGAGAGGCCGCCGACGACGGTGGCGAGGCGGAGGTTGACCGCCGTCGCGTACGGGGTGAGCGCGTCCGTCACCTGCTGGGCCAGCTCGCGCGTGGGGACCAGGACCATGGCGAGCGGGGACCGGGGCTCGGCGCGCTGCCCGGCCGTGCGGGCCAGGAGGGCCAGGCCGAAGGCGAGGGTCTTGCCGGAACCGGTGCGTCCGCGGCCGAGGATGTCGCGCCCGGCGAGGGAGTTGGGGAGCGTGGCGGCCTGGATCGGGAAGGGGTCGGTGACGCCCTGGGCGGCCAGCGTCTTCAGGAGGGCCTCGGGCATGTCCAGCTCGCCGAACGCCTCGACGGCGGGCAGGGCGGGCGTGACGCTCTCGGGCAGGGCGAACTCGCCGCCCTGGACCGGCTTCGGCCTGCGGTTTCCGGATTTCCTCCCGGAATGCGCGGAGCCCTTCGCCTGGCCGGACGGCCGGCCCCTGCCGCCGGTGTTGCCACCTGCGGTGGCGGGGCGCTTACGGGCGGGGCGTGCCGGACGCTCGGAGCGGTTCATGCAGTAATGCCTTCCTGGTCGCTGGACTTCCGGACCTCTGAGCCGGTGCGGCTCTGGGCCCGGTCGGGCCCGATGACAGCGCAAGCCGAGGCCCGCACCTTCCGGTGCGGGCCTCGGCTGTGAGGTTCGCGCGCTGCGACGATCAGGCAGGAACGATGTTCTCGGCCTGCAGGCCCTTCTGGCCCTGCGTCACCTCGAAGGAGACCTTCTGGCCCTCGAGGAGCTCACGGAAGCCCGAGGACGCGATGTTCGAGTAGTGGGCGAAGACGTCGGGGCCGCCGCCGTCCTGCTCGATGAAGCCGAA
>NZ_LIPN01000378.1 GCF_001418325.1 Streptomyces atriruber
CCCACTGGTTCGGCACACCCCGCGCCGCCGCCCCGCCCGCCACCGGCGCCACCCACCGAACAGGAGCGTGAGCATGACCAGGGACGTGATAGTCGTCGGCGCCGGTCCCGTCGGGCTGATGATGGCCGGCGAACTGCGCCTGGGCGGCGCCGACGTCGTCGTCTACGAGAAGCTGCCCGCCCCGGCACGGGAGTCCCGCGGCGCCAGCCTCACCCGGCGCGCGGTGGAGAGCTTCGACCAGCGGGGCCTGCTCGGCCGGCTCGGCCCGACCGAACCCGCCGACAGCCACTTCGGCGGCGTACCGATCGACCTCGGCCCGCTGGCGGAGGACCACAGCGGCGCCCGGGGCGTCTCCCAGTTCCGCACCGAGCGGATGCTGGAGGACTGGGCGACCGGACTCGGGGTGCCCGTGCTCCGCGGCCACGAGGTCACCGCCCTGCACGAGGAACCCGACGGCGTCGCCGTGGACTTCGAGGGCCCCGGGGGCCAGGGCCGCGAACGCGCCCGCTACCTCATCGGCTGCGACGGCGGACGCAGCACCGTCCGCAGACTGGTCGGCATCGACTTCTCCGGCCCCGAGCCCACCCGCGGCTTCTACACGGCCGACGTGACCGGCATCGAGACCCGCCGCCGGCGCATCGGCGAGAACCTCCCCGACGGCAGCATGATCATGGCGATGGACCTGGAGAACGGCGTCACCCGGGTCGTCGCCTACGAGCGGGGCATGCGGCCCAAGGACCGCGACGCCCTGTCGTACGCCGAACTCGCCGACGCCTGGCAGCGGCTGACCGGCGAGTCCATCCACCACGGACAGTGCCGCTGGATCAGCTGCTTCACCGACGCCTCCCGGGTGGCCGCCGAATACCGGCGCGGCCGGGTCTTCCTGGCGGGCGACGCCACCCACGTCCAGCCGCCGGCGATGGCCCAGGGCCTGAGCGTGGGCGTGCAGGACGCGGTCAACCTCGGCTGGAAGCTCGCCGCCGTCCTGGTCGGCCGGGCCCCCGACACCCTGCTCGACACCTACCATGCCGAACGCCACCCGATCGGCCGCCAGCTGGCACGCAACGCCCGCGCCGCCATCGAACTGCGGCTCACCGGCCAGGAGATGGCCCCGCTGCGCGCGGTGCTGGGCGAACTGCTCACGCACAAGGAGGCGGCCGGACACCTGGCCGGCATCCTCAGCGGCCTGGGCATCCGCTACGACCTGGGACCGGGGGAGCACCCCCTGCT
>NZ_LIPN01000379.1 GCF_001418325.1 Streptomyces atriruber
CCCGTCCCCCGAGCCGCCCGTCTGTGAACCCTGGATCGGCCCGATCCAGATCTGCCACGCTCCCTGAGCCGCCGGGCGCGGCCATGCGCCGTGCCCGGCCCCGATGCAGGATGGCCTCATGCTGCTTGCCCGGCTCGCGCACGTGTCCAAGGAAGTGGCCGCCACGTCGGCGCGGTCCCGGAAGATCGCCCTGCTCGCCGAGTTGTTCCGGGCCGCGGAGCCGGAGGACGTACCGATCGCCATCCCCTACCTGTCGGGGCGGCTGGCGCAGGGGCGGCTCGGCATCGGCTGGAGCACGCTCAAGCACGCGGTGGCGCCCGCCGCCGAGCCGACGCTCACGGTGCGCGCGGTGGACGCGGCGCTCACCGCGATCGGATCGGTGTCCGGCGCCGGGTCGCAGGCCGAACGCAAGCGTCTCGTCGGCGCGTTGATGGGGGCGGCGACCGCCGACGAACAGGGGTTCCTGATCGGTCTGCTGACCGGCGAGGTCCGGCAGGGCGCGCTGGACGCGGTGGCGGTGGAAGGGCTCGCGCTGGCCACGGAGACTCCGGCGGACGCCGTGCGGCGTTCCGTGATGCTCGCCGGTTCCGTGAGTCCGGTCGCCCAGGCCCTGCTGGCGGACGGCGCGGCGGCTCTGGACGCGTTCCGGCTGACCGTGGGTCGGCCGGTCCTGCCAATGCTCGCGCACAGCGCCGCCTCCGTCGCGGAGGGCATCGACAAACTGGGGGCGTGCGCGGTCGAGGAGAAGCTGGACGGCATCCGCGTGCAGGTGCACAGGGACGGGGACGACGTACGCGTCTACACCCGCACCCTGGACGACATCACCGACCGGCTGCCCGAACTGACCGCCGCGGCGCTCGACCTGGAGGGCACGCACTTCATTCTGGACGGCGAGGTCATCGCGCTGGACGCGGACGGGCGACCCCGGCCGTTCCAGGAAATCGCGGGGCGCGTCGGTTCCCGCGTCGACGTGTCGGCCGCGGCCGCCGGGCTGCCCCTGTCCCCCGTCTTCTTCGACGCCCTGTCCGTGGCCGGGCGGGACCTGCTCGACCTGCCGTTCAGCGAGCGCCACGCGGCACTGGCGGCGCTGGTGCCCGAGCCGATGCGGGTGCGGCGCGCGCTCGTGGCCGACCCGGACGACGAGCGGCTGCGCGGCGAGGCCCAGGAGTTCTTCGAGGCGACGCTGGGGCGCGGCCACGAAGGGGTCGTACTGAAAGGGCTCGACGCCTCCTACAGCGCGGGCCGCCGGGGCGCCTCCTGGCTCAAGGTCAAACCCGTGCACACGCTGGACCTCGTGGTGCTGGCCGCCGAATGGGGGCACGGGCGCCGCACCGGCAAGCTGTCCAACCTGCACCTGGGCGCGCGTCGGCCCGACGGCACGTTCGCCATGCTAGGCAAGACGTTCAAGGGAATGACGGACGCCATGCTCGCCTGGCAGACCGAGCGGCTGCGGGAACTGGCGGTCGAGGAGAGCGGCTACGTCGTACGGGTGCGCCCCGAACTCGTCGTGGAGATCGCCTACGACGGGCTCCAGAGATCCACGCGCTACCCGGCGGGCGTCACGCTCCGGTTCGCCAGGGTCGTGCGTTACCGCGAGGACAAGTCCCCCGAGGAGGCGGACTCGGTCGAGACGGTGCTGCGGAACGGTCCCGGCGCGGCGTAACCCATGATCTTGTGGCGCGTTGATTCACGCATGCACGAGATCACCAAGAAGTTCGCCGCAGGGATCGCCACCATCGCCGCCGCGCTCGGCTGCCTCATCGCCACCGGGCCTTCGGCGGTCGCCGACGGCAAGTGGTGCAACCACTCCGTCTGCATCGAGACGTACGACTCCGGCACCTATCTGGGCCGGGTCGAGGTGTCGGTCGTCAACACCAACCAGCCGAACCGCATCAGCGCCCGGGTGTGGACCACGAACGGCTGGAGCGCCAACACGAAGGTGGAGGACGTCGCCCAGTTCAGGACCTACCGCGACCAGGCGTACCCCCAGCGGCACTTCCCCGCGGGCACCCGGCTCTGCGCGGAGGGCTTCCGCGGCGGGGCGAGCGTGGGGCTTCCCTGTGTGACCCTCACCGACTGATCTCGGCCACTGCCCCTCGGCGGCCCCATCGGCGTGTCCGGTGGGGCCGCTCGTCGTCCGGAGGGATTTTGCCATTCCTTGGCCCCGATAGGGTGACAGGCCGGGGGAGATCAATCCATCACGCAAGGGGAGAAGCTGTGCCCGCCTCACGACTCAGCCGTACGCCGCTTCCAGGCATCGGCATCCGGTACGACCTCACGACCCGAGAACAGCAGCGTCTGTCGGTGGTCGCGCACCGGGACGGAGCACGGACGTTGAGCGCCTACCGGTCCGACGACCCGGATGAGTGCGCGCTGTCGACGCGACTGAGTTCGGGCGAGGCCGACGCGCTCATCGACGCCCTGATGCCTTCGCACCACAGCCCGACGCTCCTGCACACCACCGACTTGGGCCTGGTCGCCGAGCGCGTGCTGCTTTCGGCCACCTCGCACTGGAACGGGCGGCTCCTCGGCGAGACCCGGATGCGGACCGAGACCGGTGTGTCGATCGTGGCCGTGCTGCGCAGGGCCGACGCCATTCCGTCGCCCGCTCCCGACTTCCGGCTGGCCGGTGGGGACACCCTCATCGTCATCGGGACGCGTGAGGGCGTGGAGACCGCCGCGACGATACTCGGTCGGGAGTGATCGCATGCATTCCGCTGTCTTTCTGATCGAATTCGGCGCGATCATCCTCGCCCTCGGTCTGCTCGGCCGGTTCGCGGGACGATTCCAGTTCTCGCCGATCCCGCTGTACCTGCTGGCCGGACTCGCGTTCGGCGAGGGCGGGCTGCTGCCGCTGGGCGCCAGCGAGGAGTTCGTCGCCATCGGCGCCGAGATCGGCGTCATCCTGCTCCTGCTGATGCTCGGGCTCGAATACACGGCCAACGACCTGGTCAGCAATCTCAAGACGCAGTACCCGGCCGGTCTGGTCGACTGCACCCTCAACGCTCTGCCCGGCGCCATCGCCGCGCTGCTCATGGGCTGGGGTCCGGTCGCCGCCGTCGTACTCGCCGGCGTCACCTGGATCTCCTCGTCCGGCGTCATCGCCAAGGTCCTCGGCGACCTCGGCCGACTCGGCAACCGCGAGACCCCGGTCATCCTCAGCGTCCTGGTCCTCGAAGACCTCGCGATGGCCGTCTATCTGCCCATCATCACCGCCCTGTTGGCAGGGGTCGGACTCGCGGCGGGCAGCCTCACGCTCGCCATCGCGCTCGGCGCCGCGGGCATCGTCCTCTTCATCGCCGTGCGTTACGGGCGGCTCATCTCGCGGTTCGTCTCCAGCGACGACCCGGAGAAGCTGCTTCTGGTGGTACTTGGTCTGACCATCCTCGTCGCGGGTATCGCGCAGCAGCTCCAGGTGTCCGCGGCCGTCGGCGCGTTCCTGGTCGGCATCGCGCTCTCCGGCGAGGTCGCCGAGGGCGCGCACTCGCTGCTCGCGCCGCTGCGGGACCTCTTCGCGGCCGTCTTCTTCGTCTTCTTCGGGCTGCACACCGACCCGTCGAGCATCCCGCCGGTGCTGCTGCCCGCGTTGGCGCTCGCCGTCGTGACCGCCCTGACGAAGATCGCGACCGGCTACTGGGCGGCCCGCCGTGCGGGCGTCTCGATCAAGGGCCGGTGGCGGGCGGGCGGCGCGCTGGTGGCGCGCGGCGAGTTCTCCATCGTCATCGCGGGGCTCGCGGTCGCGGCGGGCATCGAACCGTCGCTCGGCCCGCTGGCCACGGCGTACGTCCTGATCCTCGTGATCGTCGGACCGCTGACCGCCCGTTACACGCAGCCCATCGCGGGTTACGTGGGCGGCGTACTGGCACGTCGCCGTACCACCGCCGGTGCCGATACCGGCACCACGGCCGAGTCGGCCGCCGAAGTCCCGCAGGTGCCCGGTCCCCGGGACACGGTCGAGGCCCTGGACGGGCAGGACGCGACCGACCGGTCCTAGCCGGTACGGGCCGACGCTCACGACGACCGCACCGGGCGGCACGCGGGGAATCCCCCTCGTGCCGCCCGAGCCGTCCGAGCCGTCATCGGAGCGCCGACCGGCCGATCCCGACTAGCCGATGCATCTGGGCCGGAAGGCCGCGTCGGCAGGCCCCTCGCGGTCCAGCGCGTTCAGCACCCACCGGGCGACGACAGGATCCTTCGTCGCCTGGTCGTGCATGAACGGGTCCAGCGGACAGCTGTCCTGAAGGACGACGTTGGTGACGTACTCCTTGGGGCCGTTCAACAGGGCACTGGTGTACGGGACCACGACCTCGTCGTGCCGCGTGGTGACGACCGTGTAGTCGGGCCCGGCCGGTGTCTCGGTCCCTTCGTTGAGCTTCGTCAGCAGCTCGGAGCCCGCCATCTGGTCGATGCAGGCGGGGCAGGCGAGGTCGCCGAGCGGCTTGGCCAGCGGGTTCGCCGTGCCGTGGTTGGACGGCACGATGCCGATCAAGTCGTCGACCTTGTCCGCTCCGTCGAGGAACTTCACGTAGTAGCGGGGCATCATGCCGCCCTGGCTGTGCCCGACGAGGTCGACCTTCGCCGCCCCCGTGGCGGCGCGCACGGCCTCGACGAAGTCACCGAGCTCCGCGGCCGACCGCGGGACCGAGGCGGTCGCCAGCTTTCCGTAGTTGAACGCGAAGACGCAGTAACCCGCCCTCTTCAGCTTCGGCGAGAGCGTGGCCCAGTTCTCCGCCATCAGTTTGAACGTGCCGTTGACCAGGACGACCGGCTGCGGGTGCGCCGGGTCCGGCTTGCAGGACCAGTCGTTGGCTCCGCGGGGCGGGACGTCCAGGACCGAAGTCGGCGCGGAGGCGTGCGCCGGGGCGGCCAGGCCCACGCATCCGAGGGCGAGGGTGGCCGCGACGGTCAGCAGGGACCGTAGGGCGAAACGCGAGTGCATCGGCATTCCCATCGTGAAGTGACGTGTAGTGCATCGACGAACGCGGTTCGACAATGTCGACCGCTGGTCGAGATCATTTTCGGTGCGCACATGCCACGTCAAGAGGATTTACCGACCAGTACGGATTCTTCGTGCGCGGAGGCCGTCGTTCCGATCAACCGCGCCATACGGGCAGTTCGGGCATCTCGCGGACTCGCCTCCCACAAGCCCACTCCGGCCTGGCACGATGCTCTCCATGACCTCAGGTCCCGCCTTCCGCCTCGCACGAGCCGCGATGTTCGCGGCCGTGTGCGTGGTGGCGACGGGCCTCGGTCACGCGGTCATGTCCGGGGCCGCGCTGCCCTGGTGGGCACTGGGATACGCGTTCGCCGCCACGGTCGCCGCCGCGTGGTGGCTGACGGAGCGCGAGCGCGGGGCCGTCACCGTCATCGGCGCCACGGTCGCGGCGCAGCTGTGTCTGCACGAACTGTTCGGCCTGGCCCAGCGCATGGCCGGGCCACCGGGCGGGGGCGGGGCGGCGGGCGCGGCCCGGGGTTACCCCGACGACGGCATGAACCACCTGAACCACCCGATGCCGATGACCGTGCCGTCGCCCGGTGCCGGGTCGTCCGGTCCCGGGTCGGACGACGCCGGTTCGTCCGCCGCTTCGATGCATGCCGCCGCCATGCCGGACAACGGCATGTCCCACTGGATCATGTCCGTCTTCGGGCACAGCGGCTTCGGCATGTTCCTCGCCCACGTGGTCGCCGCGCTGATCTGTGCCCTGTGGCTGTGGCGCGGCGAGGCAGCCGTCTTCCGTACCGGTCGCGCGCTGGCCGCGGCCGTCTTCGTGCCGCTGCGGTACGTGCTCGCGGTCGTCGTCGCGGCCCTGCCGCCGGCACCGCCCCACGTCGCCGCGCTCGTGCCCGTGCCGCGGCTGCGCGGGGTCCTTCTCCAGCACGTCGTATCACGCAGAGGTCCACCGGTCCTTCCGGTCAGTTCCTGACACCGCCCGCACCCCTTGGTGCCGGGCGGATATTCGGCGTCCGCCCGCAGGGAGTCCCTCCCTCGTCGTGCGTCCGCGCCGCTTCCTGAACTCCTTTTACCGAAGGACCTTTTGCGATGACTCCTGCCCTTTTGCGATCCCGGCCCGGTGTGGACCCGACCCGCGACGAGCTGACCACTCAGTGGGCGCTGGCGGCCCGCGACGGCGACGCCCAGGCGTTCGAAAAGTTCGTCAGGGCCACGCGTCTCGACGTCTGGCGCTTCACCGCCCATCTCAGCGGTGACCTGCACGCCGCCGACGACCTGACCCAGGAGACGTACCTCCGGGCCCTCACCGCACTGCCCGGCTTCGCGGCGCGGTCCAGCGCGCGGACCTGGCTGCTCGCCATCGCGCGCCGCGTGGTCGCCGACCGCTTCCGCTCGGCGGCGGCCCGGCCCCGGATCGCCGACACGGGCGACTGGCAGGCGGCCGCCGAGCGGGCCCAACCGCACGGTCTGCCGGGGTTCGAGGAGGGCGTGGCCCTGCTCGACCTCCTGGAGACGCTCGACGCGCCGCGCCGTGAGGCGTTCGTCCTGACCCAGCTCGCCGGGCTGCCGTACGCGGACGCGGCGGCCGCCGTCGGCTGTCCGATCGGCACGGTGCGTTCGCGCGTGGCGCGGGCCCGGGAGCGGGTGAGCGAGCTGCTGCTCGCGGCGGACCACGCCGCCTAGCGGTCCCGTGCCGTGCCAGGGGCCTCCCTCGGGCGGGAGGCCCCTGCCGCGATGCGCGAGGCCCCCGGTCGCGGCCCCCGAGCAGGCCGTTTAGCGTGGTGCGGGGGTGTCTGGAGGCCATCGCCATGGACCGTGAAGCCGTGCCCGCGCCGGAACCCGCCCCGGTGCCCGATCCCGTACGCGGGACGGGAGCGTCCGTGCCCCACACGGGAGGCGGGCGGCACGAACATCGCTGGCTGATCCTCGCGGTGGTCGGAATCGCCCAGCTCATGGTGGTGCTCGACGCGACGATCGTGAACATCGCGCTGCCCTCGGCCCAGAAGGATCTGGGCTTCTCCGACGGCAACCGCCAGTGGATCGTCACCGCGTACGCGCTCGCCTTCGGCTCCCTGCTGCTGCTCGGCGGGCGCATCGCCGACCTGGTGGGGCGCAAAGTCGTCTTCCTCGCCGGTCTTGCGGGCTTCGCGGTGGCGTCCGCGATCGGCGGCGCGGCGACGAGCTTCTCGATGCTGGTGGCGGCCCGCGCGCTGCAGGGCGTCTTCGGCGCGCTCCTCGCGCCCGCGGCCCTGTCGCTGCTCACGACCACGTTCACCGATCCCCGGGAGCGCGCCAAGGCGTTCGGCATCTACGGCGCGATCGCGGGCGCGGGCGGCGCGGTGGGGCTGCTGCTCGGCGGCGTGCTCACGGAGTATCTGGACTGGCGCTGGTGCCTGTACGTGAATCTCGCGTTCGCCCTGATCGCCATGGTCGGCGGTGCGCGGCTGCTGCACTCGGGCGCCCCGCCGGACCGGCCCAAGCTGGACGTGCCCGGCACGCTGCTGGTGTCGGCCGGTCTCTTCTGCATCGTGTACGGCTTCTCCAACGCCGAGACGCACGCCTGGAGCGACGCGATGACCTGGGGGTTCCTGGTCGTCGGCGCGGTGCTCCTGGTGGTGTTCGCGTGGTGGCAGACACGGGCCGCGCATCCGCTGCTGCCGCTGCGGGTCGTCCTGGACCGCGACCGCGGGGCCTCGTTCCTCGCGATGTTCATCTCGGGCGCCGGCATGTTCGGCGTGTTCCTGTTCCTCACGTACTACCTGCAGCAGATCCTCCAGTACACGCCCGTCAAGACCGGCGCGGCCTTCCTGCCCATGGTGGCGGTGATGGTGGTGGCCTCCGTGGTGACCACCAACAACCTGGTGCCTAAGGTGGGCGCGAAGCCGATCGTGCCGCTGGGCATGGGACTCTCCGCGGCCGGCATGGCCTGGCTCACCGCCCTCGACGTGCACAGCGGTTATGCGGCGCACGTGCTGCCGCCGCTGCTGGTCGCCGGGCTCGGCCTCGGCCTGATCTTCGCCCCGGCGATGAGCATGGCGACGGCCGGTGTCGCGGCCCACGACGCGGGGGTGGCCTCCGCGATGGTCAACACCAGCCAGCAGGTGGGCGGTTCGATCGGCACGGCCCTGCTGAACACGCTCGCCACCACCGCGGCGTCCAACTACCTGGTGGGCAGGCAACCGACGCCCGAGGTGCAGGCGCAGGCGGCGATGCAGTCGTACTCGACCGCCTACTGGTGGTCGGCCCTCTTCTTCACGATCGGCCTCGTCGTTACCGTCGTGCTGTACCGCAGAGGGGCGCCGCGGCCGACGGAGACGGGCAGCGGCGCGGTCCACATGTAGGGCGGTGGCGCGATGGGTTCGAGCCCGGACCACCCTGGTCGGGAAGCGGCTCCGGCTCCCGACGGCGGAGGCGTCGGACACGGCGACGGCACCGAAAGCGGTGGAGCCGAAGGCGGTGGCGGTGTCGCGCTGGCCTCCGCCCGCGGCCGCTGGGTCCTGCTGTGCGCGGTTCTCGCCTCGGGCATGGCGATGCTCGACGGGACCGTCGTCAACGTCGCCCTGCCGACGCTCGGCAAGGACCTCGACGCGTCCATCTCGGCCCTGCAGTGGGTCGTCAACGCCTACATGCTCACGCTCTCCGCGCTGCTGCTGCTCGGCGGGGCGCTCGGCGACCGCATCGGGCGGCGGCGCACTCTGGTCGTCGGCGTGGTGTGGTTCGCGGCGGCCTCGGCTCTGTGCGGGCTCGCGCAGGACGCCGGGATGCTGATCGCGGCCCGCGCCCTCCAGGGCGTCGGCGGGGCGCTGCTCACGCCGGGTTCGCTGGCGCTCGTCCGCGCCTCGTACCGCCCCGACGACCAGGCCCGCGCGGTGGGCGCCTGGTCGTCGGGGCGGTAC
>NZ_LIPN01000038.1 GCF_001418325.1 Streptomyces atriruber
CGTGCCGTCGTCGCCGACGCGCACAACGACCTCCTGATGGCGGTCACCGCCCGGCCGCCGGAGCGCTGGGCGAGCTTCTTCCGCGAGCGCTGGCTGCCCCAGCTGCGCGACGGAGGCATCGACATCCAGGTGCTTCCCGTCTTCATCGACGACCAGTACCGGCCGGAAGGCGCGCTCCGGCAGACCCTGCGCATGATCGAGTGCGCCCACGTCCTCGCCGAGGGCAACGCCGACCACGTCGCTCTGTGCCGGGACGGGGCGGAGATCGACGCCGCCCTGGCCAACGGCCGGATCGCCCTGGTCCTCGCTCTGGAGAGTGCGCCCGGGGTCGATGCCCACGTGGAGCTGTTCTCCACCCTCTTCCGGCTCGGCGTGCGGATCGCCTCCATGGCCCACTGGGGCCGCACGGCACTCGCGGACGGCAGCTGCGAGGACGCCACCGGCAGCAGGCTGA
Source organism: Streptomyces atriruber (assembly GCF_001418325.1). Lineage (GTDB taxonomy): Bacteria > Actinomycetota > Actinomycetes > Streptomycetales > Streptomycetaceae > Streptomyces > Streptomyces atriruber. Next base: position 455 of record NZ_LIPN01000038.1, read on the forward strand.
CGATCCCCGGCGTCCGGGCGCTGCGGGAGATGGAGCGTCTCGGCATGCTCTTCGACGTCTCCCACCTCGGCGCGAGCGGCGTCTCCCACGTCCTGGAGATCGCGACCAGACCGCTCATCGCCACCCACTCGTGCGCCCGGGCGCTGCGCGACCACCACCGCAACCTGTCCGACGAACACCTGCGCGGCATCGCTGCCACGGGCGGGGTGATCTGCGTGAACTTCATTCCGGACTTCCTCACCGACGACCGGGACAAGATCGGCGTCGAGCGGATCGTCGACCACATCGAGCACATCGTCTCCGTCGCCGGAATCGACCACGTCGGGCTCGGCGCCGACTTCATCCAGGAGGTCATGGCCGACCTCACCCCGCCGTGCTGCGAGTCACTGGGCGGCGAGGACCCGTTCCTCGACTTCCCCGGGCTCGAGGGGCCGGCGGGCATGCCGCTGGTCACCGGCGCGCTGCTGGACCGCGGGCTGGCCGAGGACGACGTCCGCAAGATCCTCGGCGGCAATCTGAAGCGGGTCATGGGCTCGCACATGGGCTGAGCTGACAGGGGCGGCTGATGCGGGGGTCGGGAGGGCAGCCGTGCCCTCTTCGGTTCCCGGTACGAATTCCCGTCCGACACGGGTGATCCTCGTACCAACTCCGCTCCCGGCGGCTTGCCTAGCGTGGTGGTCATCCCACCACCTGGAGGACTCCCCCCGTGCAGGCCGACCACGCATTCCACCCGGCGCCGCCCCTCGACGCCATGCTCGACGACCTCGAAGAACTCGTGTCCTGCGAGTCCTACTCCGCCGATCACGAGGCCGTGGCCCGCAGCGCCGCGGTCGTCGCGGAGCAGGGCAGCAGGCTGCTCGGCGCCCGCCCGCGGACGCTGGTGACCGGCGGAGTGACCCATCTGCGGTGGAGCTTCGGCACCCCGCGGGTCCTGCTCCTCGGCCACCACGACACGGTCTGGCCCATCGGCACCCTCAAGACCCATCCGTTCTCGGTACGGGACGGTGTCGCACGCGGCCCCGGCATCTTCGACATGAAGGCGGGGCTGGTGCAGATGTTCCACGCCCTGTCCCTGCTGCCCTCCCTCGACGGTGTCTGCGTGCTGGTCACCGGTGACGAGGAGGTCGGCTCGGACACCTCCCGCGCGCTCATCGAGGACACGGCGCGGGCCTGCCGGGCCGCCCTCGTCCTGGAGGCCTCGGCGACCGGCGGCGCCCTGAAGACCGCCCGCAAGGGCGTGTCCCACTACGACATCACGGTGCAGGGACGCGCCGCCCACTCCGGCCTCGACCCGGAGAAGGGCGTCAACGCCGCCACGGAACTGGCCCACCACCTCCTCGCCCTGCGGGACATCACCGACACGGTGAACGCCCGCACCGGGCCGGGGACGACCATCACTCCGACGGTGATGTCGGCCGGTACGACCACCAACACGGTCCCGGCACAGGCCCGGCTCAGCATCGACGCGCGGGTGCCCACCCCGGTGGCCCAGACGGCGGTCGACGACCTCCTCAAGGGCCTCGTGCCGCACCACCCCGAAGCCCGGCTGGAGGTCGGCGGAGGACCCAACCGCCCGCCCCTGGACGCCGAAGCCTCCCAGAGCCTGTTCGCACTGGCCGCCGACATCGCCGGGCGCACGGGGCTCGGCCCGCTCCGGCAGACGGCCGTCGGCGGGGCGTCCGACGGCAACTACACGGCGGGGGTCGGCTGTCCGACGCTCGACGGCCTCGGCGCCGTCGGCGACGGAGCCCACGCCGACCACGAACACGTCGTGACCGCCGCCATGCCGCCCCGCACCCAACTCCTCGCCCACCTCGTCGGAGCGCTGCTGTGAGCCACCTCGACATCCGCGAACTCCACACCATGGAGGAGTTCGAGACCGTCTGCCGCCTGTACGCCGGCATCTGGGGCACCGAGCCGAGCACGGCCCCGATCTCCGCCGAGGTCATGCGCGCGCTGGCCCATGCAGGCAACTACGTCGGCGGAGCGTACGAGAACGGGCGGCTGCGGGGCGCCACCGTCGCGTTCTTCGGAGAGCCCGCGGGCGCCGCCCTGCACTCGCACATCACGGGCGCCGCCATGGGCCGCGGCATCGGCCTCGCCCTCAAACTGCACCAGCGCCAATGGGCCCTGGACCGCGGCCTGAAGCGCATCACCTGGACCTACGACCCCCTCATACGCCGCAACGCCCACTTCAACCTCACCAAACTGGGGGCGCGACCGGAGGAGTACCTGGAGTCCTTCTACGGCGCCATGGACGACGCCATCAACGGCGGCGACGAATCGGACCGGGTCCTGACCTCCTGGGACCTGTCCGCCCCGCGGCCGGACGCCGCCCAGGACGGCATCCCGCTGCCCCCCGGCACCGCACACGCGGTGCGCGACCACGAAGGCCTCCCCCGACTCGGCCCCACCGACGCCGAGTTCGTCCTCATCGACCTGCCGGACGACATCGAGGCGCTGCGCCGCACCGACGCCGCGGCCGCCCGCGCCTGGCGGATCGCCGTCCGCGAGACCCTCGGCGGCCTGCTCGCCGAGGGAGCCCGTGTCCTCGGCTTCCACGACCGGCGCGGCTACGTCGTCCAGCGCGTCCCCGCCACCCCCGCACACCTGCCCACCGGGAGCAACCAGTGACCAAGACGAAGATCTCCGGCATCGAACTGCGCCGCGTCGCGATGCCGCTCGTCGCGCCGTTCCGCACCTCCTTCGGCGTCGAGACCAGCCGCGACGTCCTTCTCGTGCGCGTCGTCACCGCCGACGGGGAGGGCTGGGCCGAATGCGCGGCGATGTCCGAGCCCCGCTACTGCGGTGAGTACGTCGACGGGGCGCAGGACGTCCTGCGCAAGTTCCTCATCCCCGCGCTGCCCAAGGACGGCGTGGACGCGGCCGCCGTGGGCCGGGCCCTGGAGCCGTTCACCGGCCACCACATGGCGAAGTCCGCCCTGGAGAGCGCGGTGCTCGACGCCCAGCTCCGGGCCACGGGCGAGTCGTTCGGCTCGTACCTGGGTGCCGCGCGCGACCGGGTCCCCTGTGGTGTCTCGGTGGGCATCATGGACTCGATTCCCCAACTCCTCGACGCCGTCGAGAAGTACGTCGCCGAGGGCTACGTCCGCATCAAGCTGAAGATAGAGCCGGGCTGGGACGTCGAGCCCGTGCGCGCGGTGCGCGAACGCTTCGGGGACGATCTGCTGCTGCAGGTCGACGCGAACGCCGCGTACACCCTCGTCGATGCCCAGCACCTCGCCGAGCTCGACGCCTTCGGCCTCCTGCTGATCGAACAGCCCCTCGCCAACGACGACATGGTGCAGCACGCGCAGCTCGCCAAGCTGCTGCGCACCCCGATCTGTCTGGACGAGTCGATCGAGTCCGCGGCCCACGCGGCCGCCGCCATCTCGCTCGGGGCCTGCTCCATCATCAACGTCAAACCGGCCCGGGTCGGCGGCTATCTGGAGGCCCGTCGCATCCACGACATCGCGCGGGCCCACGGCATTCCCGTGTGGTGCGGCGGCATGCTGGAGACCGGCATCGGCCGCGCCGCCAACGTCGCGCTCGCGGCGCTGCCCGGATTCACGCTGCCCGGCGACACGTCAGGATCGCACCGCTACTTCGCCACCGACATCACCGAGCCGTTCGTCCTCGCGGACGGCCACCTGGAGGTCCCGACCGGCCCGGGCCTCGGCACGGAGCCGCTGCCGGACGTCCTCGACGAGGTGACGACCTCCACCGAATGGATCGCCCTCTAGGGAACCGGTCGGCGGCGGTGTCTTCGGCGGCGGCCGTCACCAGTCGCAGATCTGGGTGTCGAACATGTTGTGGCCGAGCGCCGACTTGCCCACGTACTCCAGGGACTCCTCAGGACCCGCGGGCAGCACCGAGCACAGGGACGCCTCCCGCAGCAGCCGTTCCAGGGGGCCGGGGCCGCGCAGCGCGTCGGCGCCGCAGAGCCGGACGGCTCCCAGGGCGAGCCGGGGGGCGAGCTCCGCGATGCAGTACTTCGCCGCGTGCACCGCGGTGTGGGCCTCCAGGCTCCCCTTCTCCTCGTCGACCAGCCGGGCGGCGGAGTGGACCAGCGCCCGCGCGGCCCTGAGGTCGACGGCGAGCCGGCCGACGTCCGCCTGGAGGGCGGGCGAGGAGCGGCGGCGCTCGTCGCCCCGCAGGAGACCGACCGTCAGCCGGAGGATGGATTCGGCGATGCCCAGATACGCGCCCATGCAGCCGGACACCGTCCAGTGCGGCTCCCTGACGAGCCTGAACAGGGAGAGCCCTTCCTCACCGAGGAAGAGCCGGTGCCGCGGGACGGCCACGTCGCTCAGCGTCATGGTCGCGGTCCGGGTGCCGCGCAGTGCGGCGCCGTCCCAGGGGTCGGAGAAGGAGACCCCCGGGTCGGCCTTGGACACCACGAAATGAGACACCTCGTCGGCTATCGCGGTGCCTTCTTCGCGGGCCGCGATCACATAGTGATCGGCAATGCCTGCAGGTGACACACAGGACCTGGTGCCTTTCAGGATGTAACTGTCACCGGCGCTGCGATAGGTGGTGTGGATATGGCGGATCCTGGCGCCGCTGCCCGTCTCGGCCGTGGCCGATGTGAACATGCGGCCGTGCTCGACGACTTCCTGGAAGATCCAGCTGCGGAACCGGTCGGCGGCGGCGGGGAGTTCGGACCTGCCCGTTTCACAGAGAGATCCGATGGCCACGTAATGCATGTTCAATCCGAGGGCGGTCGCCCCGTCCCCGACGGCCAGCGTCTCCAGGATCTTCGTGTAGTCGAGGAACGAGAGTCCCTCGCCGCCGAACTCCCGCGGAACCAGGAGCGTCAGGAGACCGGCCTCCCGGACCAGCCGATAGCCGAGGTCCGGCGCGGTTCGGCCGCTGTCGACCTGGGCCGAACCGCGCCGGAGTGCGTCCGCAGTCCCGCGGACCCGGTCCAGGAGGACCGTGGTGTCCGCCGCGTCCATGATGTGAATCCGGTCCTTTCAGAACGGCTCAGAAAGGACGGGGGACGCCGTACACAGACGAGTTCCACCCTGAATCCAGTGAGCGAACCACTGATGCCCAACCCCTTTGAAGTGCGCGGAAATGACGAAGTCCCGGCGGCGACTGTTGGCGCCGGACCGGACGAACCGGGCCGCCGCAAATTCCTCACATGCCGTCACGCGTCATGTGAGGAATCTGAGCGCCCCGTGAATACGGCCGCGAATGACCGCCCTTTCCTTGCCCGACCAGTATCGTCCGAGCGTTCCAAGGGCGTCCAATATCAGTTCGTACTGAGCACTAGTCCGCTCAGTTATGGAGGGATTCCGCCCCTCGTCGTCGGCGGTGCGGGCGGGGCCCGGGTCCACCGGATGGCGCAGTCGACGTGCGTTTCGCCGCCCCGGACTGTCTGCTGAGTGAGATGGGCCACCACATAGACAGCCCGCGTGCTGCGGGCACCACACGACGTGACGTACTGGGCATGGCCGCGGTGCTGCTGGCGGGCGGCGCCCTCTCCGCGGGGGCGGCCGCGCCGGAGGCCGACGAGGAGCTCGACGGCTCCTGCGCGACCACCTACGACGCCGAGTTCGAGTCGGCGCTGGCCGACGGCGACGCGGAGTTCCCCGAGACCCCCGAGGACGATGAGCGCGGTCTCGCCGCGGCCGGTCCCCGCCGGTTCACCCTGCCGCTGCGCCGCCGCTACCGGGTCACCGCCCGGTACGGGGTGCGCGGCAACTGGCTCGCGGGCCATCACACCGGAATCGACCTCGCGGTCCCCCGCGGCACCGCCGTGTACGCGGTGGGCAGCGGGGTCGTGGTGCTGGCCCGCTGGTCGGGGGCGTACGGCAACGCCGTCACCGTACGGATGCCGGACGGGCACTACGCGGTGTACGGGCACCTGTCCCGCATCCGCGTGCGCAAGGGTGCCCGCGTGCGCGCCGGGACGCGGCTCGGGAGCAGCGGCAGCACGGGACGTGCCACCGGACCCCACCTCCATCTGGAGATCCGGGCCCGGCGCCACTACGGCTCGGACGTCAGTCCCTACCGCTATCTGGCGCGGCGGGGCGCTCGGCTCTGGTAACACTTCCGGCGGCCGACGGCTTCAGGACCGCAGGGACTTGAAGGCCCGCGTCTGCTCGACGATGGCCCGTTCCGTGGGCAGTCGTTCGATCGACGAGGCGCCGAAGAAGCCGACGATGCCGGTGGTGTGCTCCAGCACGTACCGCGCGTCCTCGGGCTCGGCGATCGGGCCGCCGTGGCAGAGCACCAGGGCGTCCGGATTCACCCGCTTGGCGGCGTCGTGCATCTCCTGCACGGCGGCCGCCGCCCGGTCGAGGGTCATCGCGGTGCCCGCGCCGATGGACCCCTTCGTGGTGAGGCCGACGTGCGGGACGAGGATGTCGGCGCCCGCCCTCGCCATCTCCGCGGCCTGCTCCGGGTCGAAGACGTAGGGCGCGGTGAGCAGGTCGCGTTCGTGGGCGGCGCGGACCATGTCGATCTCGAGGCCGTACCCCATGCCGGTCTCTTCGAGGTTGACCCGGAACGTGCCGTCGTACAGCCCGACGGTGGGGAAGTTCTGCACGCCGGTGAAGCCCATGGCCTTCAACTGGTCGAGGAACAGGTCCATGCGGCGGAACGGGTCCGTGCCGCAGACGCCCGCGAGGACCGGGGTGTCCCGGACGACGGGCAGGACTTCGCGCGCCATGTCGACGACGATCTCGTTCGCGTCGCCGTACGGCAGGAGTCCGGCCAGGGAACCGCGGCCCGCCATCCGGTAGCGGCCGGAGTTGTAGATGATGAGCAGGTCGACGCCGCCCTCCTCCGCGCACTTGGCGGAGAGGCCGGTGCCGGCGCCCGCTCCGATCACGGGCTGTCCGGCGGCGACCTGGGCGTGCAGGCGGGCGAGTGCTTCCTTGCGGTTCATGGGGTGCTCCTCGAAGAGGGGATCAGCGGACGGCCTGTGAGGCGGCGCGTTCGCCGATCATTTGGTGCAGACGGTCGGCCATGGTGACGGCGAAGGCCGCGTCGTTGATGTGGGCGTCGACCTCGTGCAGGCGGACACCGCTGCCGCACACGGTGGCGCGCAGGGCGTCGAGGCCCGTCCTGTCGGCCACCGGGTCGGCGAAGGGTGCATCGGTCATGTCCACGGCCGAGAGGCCGCGCAGGGGCCAGAAGAGTTCGGCGGGCCCACGGGCCGCGGCGAGCTTGTGGCCGAGCATGGCGCCGAGGGCCGCCATCTCCCGGGCGGTCGTCCGCATCAGGGTGACCGTCGGGTTGTGCACCAGGAACCGCCGTCCGGCGAAACGCTCGGGGACGCTTTCCGCGGGACCGAAGTTGACCATGTCGAGGGCGCCGGGCGCGACGACCTGGGGGATGGCGGCGGCGCCCGCCGCGGTGAGCCGGTCGGGTCCCGCGCTGAGCACTCCCCCGACGAGTTCGTCGGCGAGTTCGGTGGTGGTCAGGTCGAGGACGCCGTCCAGCAGGCCGTCGGCGGCGAGCTTCTCCACCGCACGGCCACCGGCGCCCGTGGCGTGGAAGACCAGGACTTCGTAGCCGAGTTCGGCCAGGCGGGCACGGGCCGCGTCGACGGCGGGCGTGGTCACGCCGAACATGGTGGCGGCGACGACCTTGCGCCGCGGGCCCGCGAGCTCCTCGTAGCTGCGCTCCTGACGGCGGGCCATGCCGGCCGCGGCGGCCGCCGCGTTGCCGAGGATGTGGCTCGAGACGGAGTTGATGCCGGAGATGTCGACGACGCTGTACATCATCGTGAGGTCGCTGCTGTCGACATACGGTGCCACGTCGCCGCCCGCCATGGTGCTCACCAGCACCTTCGGCACGCCGATGGGCAGGGCCCGCATGGCCTGCGCGGCGATGGCCGAGCCGCCGCTGCCGGCCGCCGCGAGCACCGCGTGCAGCTTGCCCTGATGGTGCAGGTCGAGGACGACGCGGGTCAGCCCGTCGGCCATGGCGACGACGGCCGCGCCGCGGTCACCGGCCGCGCGCAGCGCCGCCAGGTCGTGTCCGGCGGCCCCGGCCACCACGTCGGCCGGGATGTCGGCCGCCGGGGCGTGGGCGGGCGGCGGCAGCACGCCGACGTCGACCAGCAGGACGTCGCTGCCGTACTCCCGGAGCCGCTCGCGCAACCACGCGTACTCCTCGCCCTTGGTGTCCAGTGTTCCGACGAGGACCACCGTCGCCATGTACTTCACACTCCTTCAGGTGCTCGGTGCTGCTGATCCTGCGACCGGTCCTCAAGCGAGACAACGGCCAGTGGGGCCCGATTGGCCTGCGCATGGGCGAAGATGAGGGCATGGCGAAGATCCCGACAGCCCGATTGTCGCGGCTGCTCACCGGCTGGTCATCGGAGGGCTCGACTCCGCTTCCGCGTCGACTCGCGGACGCTCTGCGGGAGCTGGCGGAGCGGGCGGACGTGGCTCCCGGCTCGACCCTGCCCTCACAGCGTGAACTGGCCGGTGTGCTGGGAGTGAGCCGCTCCACGGTCACCGCCGCGTACAGCCTCCTGGAGGAAGAGGGCTGGCTGGAGAGCCGCCGCGGCAGCGGTTCACGGCTGCGCGGTTCGGGCGCCCTGGAGCAGCAGGTGGGCGAGGAGCGGCACGGGGGCGAGGGCCGGCTCGCGAGTTTCGACGCGCGGACGAGCGGGGCCGATCTGTCGAGCGGCGCGCTGGACGGGCTGGGCGCGGTGGCCGACGCGGTCGGCGCGCTGTCGGGCGACGACCTCGCCCCCCTGCTGCGGGCCGACGGCTATCTGACGCACGGGCTGCCGGAGCTGCGTGAGGGCATCGCGGCGTACTACCGCGGCGCCGGGCTGCCCACCGAACCGGATCAGATCCTCGTCACGGCCGGCTCGCAGCAGGCCGTCTGGCTGGTCGCGCAGGCGCTCGTCGACCCGGGCGACACGGTGGTGGTGGAGAACCCCACGTACCGGGGCGCCCTGGAGGCGCTGCGCTCGCGCGGCGCACGGCTCGTGCCGGTCGGCGGGGACGGCCCCGGGGCCGGTGGCGCGGGTTCCGACGCGGCGGCCCTGCGGCGCCTCGGTGCGAAGGTCCGGCCGCGGCTCGTCTACCTCCAGCCCGCGGTGCACAATCCGACGGGCCGCAGCCTGGACGGGGCGGCGCTGCGGGAGTGGGCGGCCGCACTGGGCGAGCGCGAGGTGTTCACCGTCGAGGACACCGCGTGCGCCGAGCTCGGCCTGGCGGACGACGGGGCCCCCGTGCCGCTGACGGCCCGGCTCCCGATGGCGTCCACGATCACGGTGGGAACGCTGTCGAAGCTGTTCTGGGGCGGGCTGCGGGTGGGCTGGGTGCGGTCGTCGCCGCACATCGTGGCGCGCCTCGCGAAGATCAAGACGTCGGTGGACCTGTCGTGTTCGGTCGTGGACCAGATGGTGGCGGTGCGGCTGCTGGCCGGGCTGCCGCAGGCACGGACCGCTCGCCGGGCGGTGCTGCGCGAGCAGCTGGCGGGCGCGGAGAAGCTGTTGCGTTCGCGGGCCCCGCACTGGGAGTGGGACCGTCCGGCGGGCGGCCCGGCGCTGTGGGTGCGGGTGCCGGGCGTCGACACGGAGGCGCTGGCGCAGTTGGCGCGGCGCCGGGGCGTGGCCGTCGTGCCGGGGTCCGCGTTCTCCGCGGTGGACGGGTTCCGTGACCGGCTGCGGCTGCCGTACGCGCACGGCGTCGACCTGCTGGAGCGGGCGCTGCCGACGCTGCTCGACTGCGCGGAGCGGAGCCGGGTGCCCGCCGGAGGCTGAGCCTCCGTCAGCGGCGTCGCGGGGACGGCCCGTTGTCAGACCCTGCTGGCAGCATGCGGGCATGGGATTCTTTGACGACCTGGTGCATTCGGCCGAGGAGCCGTGCGAGGGGCTGCGCGAGGAGTTGTTCGAGGTACCGGCCGCGCGGGGCGGCGAGGTGGTCAGGCTGGGCCCGCCGGATGAGGACGCGGCCCGCGAGCGCCCGCCGCTCGACTGGTTCGCGCCCGCGCCGGTGCCGCAGCTCGCGGTGGCCGGGGGCGGGCCCGCGGCCAAGGTCCTGCTGACCGGCTGGTCCGTGTGGCCGGACTCGGTCACGCTGCACCTGGTCGTGCACCGGACGGTCCTTCGGCAGAACGAGGAGCGGGCTCGCCAGTCGGGGCTGCGGGTGGGGCTGATGCTGGCTGACGGGCGGCGCGTGACCTCGCTCGACGCGGATCGGGACGAGTACGGGACGCTGGTCGGCCCGGCGGCGGATCGGGCCACCGCCTTCCCGGGGCGGCCGACCGGGCTGATCCCGCTGGACCTCGGCGGGATGCGCGACTCGCTGTTCAGGACCGATGTCGACCTGTACCTGACGGAGCTGCCGCCGCCCGGCGAGACGCGGCTGGTGGTGGAGTGGCCGGACGAGGACATCCCCGAGACCGGTACGCCGGTGGACGCCGACGCCCTGCGTGCCGCGGCGGCGCACGCCGTCGAGGTGTGGCCCGGCCTGCCGACGCCCCGCGCCACGGGCACCCGGTCCCTCGTCTTCACCCGGCTGGGCGGGCCGCCCGCCTTCCTCGCCCGGCCGATGTCCGGGCGCGAGCGAGCCCTGCTGCGCGAGCGGAAAGAGGCACGCGTGCGGTACGTGCCGCGGGGCGACTGGGCAGGCATGGGGCACGAGGACTGGGGCGACGCGGCCCTGATCCGGGCCCGGCTGGACGGCGGCGCACCGGTCGACGAGCAGGTGTGGTCGGGTGCCACCCCGCTGCACCTGGCTGCCGAGCGGGGCGACGCGGAGGCCGTGGGCCTGCTGCTCGCGCACGCCCCCCGGGTCGACGCGCCCGACGACGAGGGGCACACCGCGCTGTGGCACGCCGCGTGCAAGGGCGACGAGGACAGTGTCCGGGCACTGATCCGTGCCGGGGCGGACGTCTGGACCCCGCAGACCGGTCCCTGGTCGCCGGGGCGGCTGCTGCTGACGACGCCGCTCGCCGCGGTCGTCGCGGGCCTGCCGGGCGCGGTGGCGCTGCCGGACGAGGAACTGGCGGCCTTCCGCGCCGCCGACGCGCTCATCGCGGCCTTCGACGAGGAGATGTGGACGGAAGGGCTCGGGGTCGCCTTCGTCCGCGATCTCGACGCGGACGAGGTCATCCGGCGGCTGGGCGCCGATCCCGCCCTCTGCCCCGAAGTCCCTTCGGAGGAGGCCCCGTTCGACGGGGAGGAGAACGACTACGACACGGCCCTCCGCTTCGTCACGGTGACCGACCTGCCGGGCAGTCCCGGGGGCTGCGTCATCACGCAGGACGGGTACATGCCGGGCGACGACGCGGTGCTGCGCGCGATATCGGCGGGCACCACCGCCTACGGGCTGTACTTCAACCCCGAGGGCGGCACCCACGGCACGCTGGCGAGGGACGGCCGGTGCGTGGAGCACGAGGAGATCGGCCTCTCCCCCGAGGCGACGGACCCGGCCGCGTACTGGCACTTCCGCTTCTGGCAGGCCGGCCCCGGTGTCCCGTACGACGCGCTCAACCTGGCCTACGCCTGCGCGGCCGCCGGGCTCCGCGTCACCGACGGCCGCCGGGCCCTCGACCACACGCTGCCGCGGCGCTGGGTGGGGCTGCCCGCGGACCTCGTGCGCTGACCTTGATGATCACGGAGAAGGAAGGGGGTCGCGCGTGCTGGAACGGCTCAACCAGGCCATGGAGTACATCGAGCGCCACCTCGGTGAGACCGTCGAGGTGGCGGAGGCGGCCCGCGTCGCGGCCACCTCGGAGCACCACCTGCGCCGGATGTTCTCCGCGCTCGCGGGCATGCCACTGTCGGAGTACGTGCGGCGCAGGCGGCTCACCCTCGCGGGCGCCGAGGTGCTGGAGGGACGCGACACGCTGCTGGAGATCGCGGTCCGCCATGGCTACGGCTCGGGCGAGGCGTTCGCGCGGGCGTTCCGCTCCATGCACGGCATCGGGCCCGGCGAGGCCCGGCGCACCGGAGCCACGCTCAGCTCCCAGTCCCGGATGACCTTCCGCCTCACCATCGACGGGAGCAGCGACATGCGCTACCGCGTGGTGGACAAGCAGGCCTGCAGCGTCGTCGGCCGCAAGGCCCGGGTGCCGCTGGTGCACTCGGGACCGAACCGGGCGATCATCGACTTCGTCCGCGGGATCGCGCCGGAGGACCTGGAGCGGCTGGAGAAGCTGTCGGACCAGGAGCCGCAGGGCATGCTCGCCGTCTGCGACGACCTGGACCCGAGCCGCGCCGAAGGCACCGAACTCGACTACTACCAAGGGGTGATCACGTCCGCGGACGCCCCGGCGGGCTGGGACGTGCTGCCCGTGCCCGCCGGGACGTGGGCGGTCTTCGCGACATCGGGCCAGGCGCCGGAGGCCGTTCAGAACCTGTGGCGGGACGTGTTCACGGAGTGGTTCCCTTCGAACCCGTACCGCAGCCGCCCCGGCCCCGAGATCCTTCGCATGCGTCCGTCGCCGGACCATGCGGAGGCGGACGCCGAGCTGTGGCTTCCGGTGGAGCGGGACCAGGGCTGAACCCCTCCTCTCGTGGGGCTCAGCCGGTCGGGTCCCGTCGGGCTCAGCCGGTCGAGGCGGTGGAGATGAAGCCGCGGGTGACGTGGGTGCCCGCGCCGTCGTCCTCCGCGCGGTAGCCGGACTCGCCCACGCAGTCGCTGTACTCGTAGTTGGCCCGTGCCGTGCCGCTCAGGCCGCCCGCGTCGCCGGACGTGGGACCGCCGAAGACGACGTCGGACCTGGGCATCTCGGCGCAGCTGGGGATCCCCGCGTAGTACTCGACGAAACCGCCCTGCGAGCCGCGGAGGTTTCCGCTGCCCGCCGGGAGCGTGTACGTGCCGAGGTGGGTCTCCTTGCCGGTGACCGTGTCCCGTGCGGTGCCGGTCCAGGTGTCGGTGCCGGTCCGCTCGACCTTGATGTCGTAGCGGTGGCCGTAGACGCCGTCGAAGTCGACCGCGCAGGTCACCCCCGGTCCCCCGTCGGCTCCTTCGTGGCACAGCGGGTCGGTGGTCGTCGAGCCCGCGACGAAGTTGGAGAAGCGTGCGGAGAGGCGCTCGCTGCCACCGCTGTTCGCACGCGGCTGCAGGCCGGTGTAGCCCACGTCGGCGGCGTTGGTGAAGCCGAACTGCTGGGCGAAGTAGATGCCGTCCTGGTGCGCGGTGGCCTTGTTGACCGTCATGGGGAAGGTGATGTCGCGCAGGCCGTCGGCGGGGGTGCCGGGGATGGACCAGCCGATCGACACGTTCCCGCCTCCGACGGCCGCGGTGGCCGGGCCGGGCATCGCCGCCAGCAGTCCGGCGACGGCCGCGGCGACCGCGCCGCATCGGCGCCAGGTTCTGAGTGCAGACATGTGCTGTTCCTCCTCGGTGGGGGGCGAAGAACAGTGCGGGCGCGTTCACAGTGTCGCGCTCGCGCCCCGCGTCACCGCCATGGACAATCGCGCCACGGCCTTGGACTCTTGCCCCTCCGGCGCCCGTCCGCCGTCCCTCCGCTACCCCTCCGGATAGAAGAGGAAGAGCGTGCAGCCGGTGGTCGTCTGCGGGACGTGCGAGGAGCCCGCGGGCGCGTGGATGAACGAGCCCGCCGGATAGTCCCGCCGGCCGTCGTTGAACACACCGGAGACCACGTAGACCTCCTCGGGCCCGGGTTCGTGCACGTCGATCCCCTCCCAACGGGAGTCCGGGTCCATCTCCAGGACGTGGGCGTGCGCGCCGTTGTCGCCCGTCCACAGGGAGCGCAGCCGGATGCCGGGGAAGAGTTCGCGGGTGGGGGCGTCGCGCACGGCCGCCCATACGTAGCCGGGCCCGGCGTTCGGTTCCGCCGTCGGGTTGTTCTGTTCCGTCGTCATGGCTCCAGCCTCCCCGGCGGTGATCGTCCCGCCGAGTGTCAGAAAAGTCGTGCTGAGGTACTTTCCTGCCATGCATCGCGTCGTCGCACTCGTCCACGCTCCCCAGTCGACCTTCGAACTCGCCTGCGCCGCCGAGGTGTTCGGCATCGAACGGCCCGGCATTCCGAGGCGGTACGCGTTCGGCGTGTGCGCGGAGCACCCGGGGCCGGTGGCCACGCGCGCCGGGTACGACATGCTCGTGACCGACGGCCTGGACGCGCTCGGCCGCGCCGACACGGTGATCGTCCCGGGCTGGCTGCCCGCCACGGAAGCCCCCTCCCCCGCCGTGATCCGCGCACTGCGCCGCGCGCACCGCCGCGGGGCCAGGATGCTCAGCATCTGCTCGGGCGCGTTCGTGCTCGCACACGCGGGCCTCCTCGACGGGCGCCGCGCGACCACGCACTGGGCCCTCGCGGACGAACTGGCCACACGCTTCCCGGCCGTCCGGCTCGACCCGGACGTCCTGTACGTGGATCACGGGGACGTGGCCACCAGTGCGGGTTCCGGCGCGGGCATCGACCTGTGTCTGCACGTGGTCCGGACCGATCAGGGCGCCGCGTACGCCGCGCAGGTCGCGCGGAACATGGTGATGCCGCCGCACCGCGAGGGCGGCCAGCTGCAGTACGCGGCCCCCGCGCACCCCGCCCAGTTCGACGGTTCGCTCGCGCCGCTCCTCGCGTGGACTTCGGAGCATCTCGACGACCCGGTCGGCGTCGACGACCTGGCGGCACGCGCGGGCGTCTCCGCCCGGACCCTCGCGCGGCACTTCGCCGACCAGCTCGGCGTCAGCCCAGGTCAGTGGCTGCTGGCCCAACGCATCGGGGTGGCCCGCCAGTTGCTGGAGTCCACCGACCTTCCGCTGGACGCGGTGGCCCGGCGCGCCGGGCTCTCCTCGGCGACCAATCTCCGCAGACGCTTCCTGCGCGCCCTGGGGACGACGCCGGGCGCCTACCGCCGGGCCTTCCGTACCGCCCCGCGGACGGACAAACCTTTGTGACTACTGTGCGTAACCAGTGAGTTGACGATTCATCAGCTCCGCTTTTCGACCAAACACATCACCGCACGAGGGTACGAATGGCTCTGAGCGGGAACGATTGACACATGACCTCGGTGCCGCCCAGGACCCCGGTGGCGTCCGGCGCCGGTCTTCGTACGCCGCGCCACCGACATTTTGATTACTCTCCGTGAAGGGAAGAAGACACTGCTGGACTGGGAAACGGGCACCGCCGACTTCACCTTCGGCCTGCACCACCGCGTGGTGAACGGCACTGATGTCCTTGCGTTTTGGGGCGAACTGGACGCCTGGGCCGACCAGGAGCTCGCCCCCCGTGTCATGGCACTTCTGGACCATGCGGGCCCTCGGGTCGTCGCAGACCTTCGGGAGGTGACGTTCATGGACGCCGGCGGCCTGCGGCTGCTCGTCCGGATCCGGAAACGGGTCACCCCCGCCCGAGGCACGTTATGGCTCGTGCCCGGCAGCGCACGCAATCGGCGTCTGCTGCGCATCACATCCCTCGACAAGGCATTCACGATCCCGGCCGGCGCGCCGGTCCCCCACGGGCGAACCGGCACCCGGAGCGGGTTCCGCTGACGCGGCCCCACGACCGGGATTCACCTACGCGTCGATTCCCCCGAGCCGACGCGTCAGCGCATGAAGGCGCCATCACTGCCCATTCGAGCCCGAGAAGCGGCTCGCATGAGGCAGGGCGCCCGGGGCATTCGGTAGGCATGCATCTCCCCTCCATGCGCCTCCCTTCCATCCGTCCCTCTTCCGTGCGTCTCACGTCGGCCACCGCGCGCGGCAAGGGCACAGCGCGGCGTGCGGCAAAGGGACGCGGTGTGGCCGCGGTGGCGCGCGCCGGATTCATCGGGCGTGGCGTCCTGTACCTGCTCATCGGGGCGCTGGCCCTGCGCATCGCCTTCTCCGACGGCGACGGCCGTCAGGCGGACCGTGGCGGCGCACTGGCCGAGCTCGCGGACCGGCCGTTCGGGCACGTACTGCTGTGGCTGCTCGGCGGCGCCCTGGCGGGCATGGCGCTGTGGCGGCTCTCCGAGGTCTTCTTCGGCCAGGCAGGACCGGACGGCGACGCGGCGAGCAAGCGGGCCCTCGCGGGCGTGCGCTGTCTCTTCTACGGCTTCGTGACGTACTCCGTCATCGCCTACGCCGCCGGGGACCAGGGCAGCGGCAGCGGCTCCAGCGACCGGCAGACGCAGGACGCGACGGCGAAGGTCCTCGACTGGCCCGGCGGGCAATGGATCGTCGCGGCCGCGGGCGCCGCTGTGCTCGGGGCGGGTCTCTGGATCGCCGGCCGCGCACTCCTGCGGAAGTTCCGCGACCGGCTGCGCGTCTCCGAGATGCCGCGGCGGATGCGCCGGGCGACGGACGTCATCGGCATCACCGGCGGGACGGCACGCGGCGCGGTGTTCGCCGCCGCGGGCGGCTTCGCCATCACCGCGGCGCTGCGGCACAAGCCGGGCGAGGCCAAGGGGATGGACAACACCCTGCGCTCCTTCGCGGACACCGGCGCCGGGCCGTGGCTGCTCGCGCTGATCGCCGTCGGCCTCGTGGCCTTCGGCCTCTTCTCGTGGGCGAGCGCCCGCTGGCGCAAGCTCTGAGCTCGGAAGCGGTCGGCATTCCTCGCCATCCACGGCATGGGATGCCACTGCGCCCCTGGGTGACAAATAGGGCATGCGAACACCCGAGATGTACGATGACCCGGTGACTTCCCACCCCCGAATGAGCCTGGCCGAGCGCAAGCGCCGCCTCGTCTCGGACGAACTGACCGAGTCCGCGCTGCAGTTGCTGGCGCTGAAGGGGTACGACGCGGTCACCATCGACGAGATCGTGGCCACCGCCGGAGTCTCCCGGCGCACGTTCTTCCGGTACTTCGCGTCCAAGGAGGACGTGGTCATCCAGTTCCTGGCCGACATGGGCACCGGCATGTGCGCGGAGCTGGCGGAGCGTCCCGCCGGCGAACCGCACTCGACAGCGCTGTGGAACGCCGTGAAGGTCCCTCTCGCCATCTGTTCCGACCGCTCCGACCACTCCGAGCGCGCGCTGAGCGTGGTGCAACTGATCCTGCGGACGCCCGCCCTGCTGGCCCGCTTCCTGGAGCGGCAGGCGCAGTGGCGCGGCGATCTGACGGAGGAGATGGGCCGCCGTACGGGGCTCGACCCCGAGGCCGATCTGTACCCCCGGCTTGCCGCGGGGATGGCCCTCACCGCTTTCGACGCCGTGCTGCAGCGGTGGAGCGGCAGCGACGGCACCGAGGACCCGGCCGAGCTGCTCGACCGGGCCTTCGACGTGATCACCCCGGCCCTGGACGCCGTCGAGGCATAACCCCTTCCGGTGGTCCAGGGCGGTGGTGCTCGCCCTCGTCAGCCGCTCAGAGGCCGAACTCCTGCGGCGACACGTTCAGCGCCGCACAGGCTTCCCGCAGGACCTGCTCCTCCGCCGGGGCGATGTACCCATCGGCGCCGGCGACGACGATGCCGGTCTGCACGACCGCCTTGGCCTCCACCGGCTTCTTCGCCGCCTTGGCGATCTCCTGCATGACCTCGGCCTTGCCCTGCTGGAAGTTGAGCGACAGCTGGTCGACGTGCTTGTTGAAACGCTGCCGCAGCTGGTCCGGCGGGAAGTTCTGCAGTACGTCGTTCTGCACGATCAGCGACTCCACGTGCTGGCGCTCGGCCGGGTCGACCGTGCCGTCGGCCGCCGCGACCAGGGCGCACATGGCCATGCTGGCGTCCCTGTACGCACCGCTCTTGAGCTCCGTCTTGAGGGAGGCCAGCTGGGTCTTGAGCACGCCCACGAGCTGAGCCTTCGATCCCCCGCCGGAGCCCGAACCCGGTCGTCCGTGGCCGCCGGAGCTCCGCGCCCCCTGCGACTGCTGCAGACCCTTCGCCTGGTCCTTGATCCGGTCCCACATCGCCATCCGTGCCACCTCGGCTGCTTCGCTCGTCCACGCGCTTGTGCGCGTCACTCCGCCAACGCCTTCCCGGCCGTCGAAGTTCCGTGGTCGACCGGGTCGTTCGAGGGCTCGGGACGTCCGGTGCGCAGAACCCTGTTCACGCGTGCGGTGTCGAGGACGCGTTCCCAGCGGGCGACGACGAGCGTGGCGACGCTGTTCCCCGCCAGGTTCGTCAGCGCCCGGCACTCGGACATGAACTTGTCGATGCCGAAGATGAGCATGATGCCCGCGGCGGGGACGGTGCCGACGGTGGAGAGGGTGGCCGCCAGGGCGATGAACCCGGCGCCCGTGACACCACCGGACCCCTTGGACGTCAGGATCATGACGGCGAGCAGTCCGAGCTGCTGGCCGAGGGTGAGCGGGGTGTCGGTGGCCTGGGCGATGTAGACGGCGGCCAGGGAGAGGTAGAGGGAGCTGCCGTCGAGGTTGAAGGAGTAGCCGGTCGGCACGGTCAGACCGACGATGTCCCTGCGCACGCCGAGCCCTTCGAGCTTGGCCATCACCCTCGGCAGCACGCTCTCGGAGGACGACGTGCCGAGGACGATGAGGAACTCCTCGCGCAGGTGGTGCAGCAGCCGGAAGATGTTGATCCGCAGCAGGGCGAGGACGCCGCCCAGGACGACCACGACGAAGAACAACGACGTGCCGTAGAAGAGGCCGATGAGCCGGCCGAGGCTGGTGAGGGTCGAGATGCCGTACTTGCCGATGGTGTAGGCCATGGCGCCGAACGCACCGACGGGGGCCGCGAGCATCACGTAGTGCAGGATCTTGAAGACGACCGCGCTCAGCCGGTTGACGCCGTCGATGAGGGGCGCGCCCACGGGGCCCACGGCTTTCAGCGCGACGCCGAACAGGACGGCGAAGAAGATGACTTGGAGGATGTTCCCCTCGGCGAAGGCCCCGACCGCGCTGGAGGGCACGATGTCGGTGAGGAAGTGCCACCAGCTCTGGTCCTCGCCGTCCTTGACGTACTGCGCGGCGTCACCGGACAGGCGCAGGTCGCCGGGGTGGGCGTGGACACCGGCGCCGGGCTGGAAGAGGTTGACCGCGATCAGCCCCACGGCGAGTGCGACCAGGGTGCCCGCCTGGAAGTAGAGCAGGGATTTCAGGCCCACCCTGCCGACCCTGCGCAGGCTGTCGACACCGCCGATGCCCGCGACGATCGTCAGGAAGACGATCGGGGTGATCAGCATTTTGATCGCGGAGACGAAGGTGGTGCCGACCGGTTCCAGGGCGACGCCCACCGACGGCCGGAGCCAGCCGGTCAGGATCCCGGCGACGATCGCGGTCAGCACCCAGAAGTACAGCTGCTTGTACCAGGGTGTGGCGGGCTCGGACGGTGGTGCGGCCGGTGGGGTGCCGGAGGTGGTGGACTCGGTTGCCGCCATGGCGTCACTCCTCGTCGGGGAACGTGTCAGAGCAGTTCGAGGAGCTTCTCGGTGAACTCGGCCGTGGTGCTGTCGCCGCCGAGGTCCGGGGTGCGCACGTCGGTCTTGGCGAGCACCGCGGCCATCGCGGCCGTGATCTCGTCGGCCGCCGCACGGTGCCCGAGGTGGTCGAGCATCATCGCCGCGGACCAGATCGCGCCGAGGGGGTTGGCGATACCGCGGCCCGCGATGTCGGGGGCGGAGCCGTGGACCGGCTCGAACATCGAAGGGAACTCGCGCTCCGGATTGAGGTTGGCGGCCGGGGCGATGCCGATGGAACCCGCGACGGCGGCGGCCAGGTCGCTGAGGATGTCGCCGAAGAGGTTGGAGGCGACCACGACGTCGAAGCGGGCCGGGTCGAGGACGAACTTCGCGGCCAGCGCGTCGATGTGCTCCTGGTCCCACACCACCCCCGGGTGGTCCGCGCCCCGCTCGGCGACCAACTCGTCCCAGAACGGCATGGTGTGCACGATGCCGTTCGACTTGGTGGCCGAGGTGAGCCTGCCGCCGCGCCGCGCGGCCAGGCCGAAGGCGTGGTCGAGGACGCGGGTGACTCCCGCGCGGGTGAACACGGCCTCCTGGACGGCCATTTCCTCGGCGAAGCCCCGGTTGAGGCGGCCGCCGATCTCGCTGTACTCACCCTCGACGTTCTCGCGTACGACGACGAAGTCGACGTCCCCCGGCGCGGCGGCCCGCAGCGGGCTCTCGACTCCCTCGAAGACGCGGATCGGCCGCACATTGACGTACTGGCGAAAGCCCCGCCTGATCGGGATCAGCAGCCCCCACAGCGAGACGTGGTCGGGCACGCCCGGGTAGCCGACCGCGCCGAGCAGGATGGCGTCCTTGTCCCGCAACAGGTCGAGCCCGTCCTCGGGCATCATCGCGCCCTCGCGGGCATAGCGCTCGCAGGACCAGTCGTACGTCGTGTACGTGCAGGCGAAGCCGTGGCGGGCGCCGACCGCGTCGACGACCTGCTGTGCGGGCGGCAGCACTTCGGCCCCGATGCCGTCACCGGGAATGAGTGCGATGTGGTGGTGGGTCATGCCCCTGATTGCAGCAATCGGGGCGTTCGACCGTCCAAGACGCTCTGCCGATCTGCCTTATAAGGGGTGCCTATGAGTGCAGCGGCTCTCCGTGCCCGACGGCGGCGAGTCCGCAGGCCAGGAACGTCCGGGCGGCAGGCGACTGCTCGGCCCTGCGGCTCACCAGCGCGATCCGCAGCGTCGTCCGCGGCTCGATGTCCAGGACCAGCGCACCGGCCCGCTCGGCGGTCGTGCGCCAGGATTCGGTGACGACGGCGAGCCCGACCCCCGCGAGCACCAGCGGCAGGATCGCCACCCGGTGTTCGGTTTCCGCCGCGATCGTGAAGTCGATGCCCCGCTCGCGCAGCCCGTCGACGTACGCGCGCATTCCGGTGCCCCGCTGCCCGACGATCAGCCGTTGGCCCGCCAGCTCCTCGCGGGCCAACGACCGGCCGGCCGGGAAGGGTCCGTCGGGCGGAGTGACCAGCACGAAGCGCTGCTCGCCGACGTCATGCGGGACCACCTCTTTGTCGGCGACGGGACCGGACGTCGCGAGGAGACCCAGCTCGGCGGCGCCCGTGCGCACCATGTCGATGACGTCGCGCGAGGTGAACGCCGCCCGGATGTTCACCGACACGCCGGGGTAGCGGTCGCTGAACCCGCGCACCATCGTGGTCAGCGGTTCCACCGCCTGGGAGGGCATGGCGGCGATGTCCAGCCGTCCCTCGCGCAGTTCGTGCACCGCGGCGACGCTGGCGCGGGCCGTCGCCAGGCTGCGTACGGCCGCCCGCGCGGGATCGATCAGCGCCGTGCCCGCCTCGGTGAGCACGGCCCGGCGGCCGATGCGGTGGAACAGGCTGCTGCCGAGGTCCCGTTCCAGGGCCCGCACCGCCTGGGACAGCGACGGCTGTGAGAGGTAGAGGGCCGACGCCGCCCGGTTGAAACCCCCGTGATCGACGATCGCGAGGAAGTACTCCAGCTGACGAACATCCATGCGCCCATCCTCGCGCCGGTGTCACTGCCGCACCGCCACGAGGGCAGTACGAGCGCCCCCGCCGGTCGGGGGTCAGTCCCGGTCGACGTGTTCCCGGAGGATCTTGCGGTGGGTCGCGTCGATGTCGAAGGTCGTCTTGTTCCAGTCGTCGGTCGTGACGACGTCGACGGACCACAGCACCTTGGCGCCGTTGTCGGAGTCGTCGAGCTCGACGGAGGTGACCGTGCCCTTGGTCTTGTCCGTGGCGGTCTGCGCGGCCTGCTGCGGTGTCACGGTCGCCTTCTTCAGCAGGTCCGCCAGCTCGCGCCTGTCGTCCTGGTCCTGGTCCGTGTCGGCCTGCGGCTGACCGGCCTTGCCCGTGACCGCGTCGACGTGGACGGTGTGGGCGGCGCCGTCCGCGGTCGCCACCTCGGCCTCCCAGGTCGGCTTGTCCGGTGTGCCGTCGAGCTCGATGGAGACCGGCTTCGACTTGTCGACCGTCGCCACCGCGGCGTCCAGCGCCTTGTCGTAACCGACCTCGGCCTTGGGGACGAGCGCCTGCCGCTCCCGCTGGTCGTCGGTGAGGGTGCTCCCGTCGGTCGGGGACGGGGACGCCGCCCGTCCGGCCGTGGACGCGCCGGTCTTCGCGGCGTCGCCGTCGTCGCTGCCGCAGCCCGTGAGCAGGGCTCCGGCCACGGCAGCGACACAGATCAGACCGGCGCCCCGCGAGATCGTGAGGCGTCCGCGCCTGGCTGCACTTTCATTCCTTTTTGTGACCATACGGATACGTTAGGCCACATACGCGTCCAGTACCCGAGGAGACGCGTTCATCGGCCCCGCACGGCCCTCACACGACCGCCCCCGTTCCCCGCTCCCTCCTCCTGCGCGCCTCCAGGGGGCTGCACCCGTCGGGCACCTCACCGGAGCGGCCCGAGCCGCCCGACCTGCCCGATCGCGAGGGCGGCGGCGCCGGATTGCGGTGTTCGAGCGCGACAGCGATCGGGACGGCCGTGAAGACGGTCGAGGCCATGCCGACCAGGACCCCGGCGATCAGCGCCAGCGAGAAGTCCGCGAGCGAGTCGCCGCCGAGCACCGCGAGGGCGGTCAGGATGAACAGCGCGCCCATGCCCGTGTTCACGGTCCGCGGCAGCGTCTGGACGACGGCGTGGTTGGCGGTGGCCGCCAGGTCGCCGCGCGGATTCCTGCGGCGCACCTCGCGCACGCGGTCGAAGACGACCACCGTGTCGTTGACCGAGTAGCCGATCACGGTGAGCAGGGCGGCGAGGAAGACGCTGTCGACGGGCTTGCCGAGCCAGGCGAACAGACCCACCACGAGCAGCACGTCGTGCACCATCGCCGACACGGCCGCCGCCGCGAGGGTCCAGCGGAAGCGCACGCTCAGATAGATCAGCTGGGCGGCGACGGCGATGCCGAGGGCGATGAGCGCCTTCTGGCGCAACTCGTTGCCGAGGCTCGGCCCGATCATCTCGTCGCGCTCGACGGTGACCGTGCCGCCGGGCCCCTCAAGAGCCGTCTTGACCTCCTGCTGTTCGGCGTCGGTCAGCCGTTCCGTGCGCACGGTGATGTCACCGTCCCCGGACTCCTGCACCACCGCGCGCGGGAAGCCCGCGTCGGCCACGGCGCCGCGGGCGGTGTCGGCGTCGACGGGTTTGCTGGTGCTGTACTCGACGAGGCGGCCGCCGGTGAACTCGACGCCGAACTCCAGACCGCGCAGCGCGATGCCCGCGATGGCCACGGCGACCAGCAGGCCGCTGGCGCCGAGCCAGCGGCGCCGGTGACGCACCAGGTTCGGCTTGCGGCGGGCCAGCCAGGTGCGGACGCGGCCCGTGGCGGCGATGCCCGTCAGGCCGGGCCGCTTGCGCACCAAGCCGCGGCCCACCGCGAAGTCGGCGAGGACGCGGGTGATGACCAGCGCGGTGACCATCGAGGCGAGGACGCCGATGGACAGGGTGATGCCGAATCCCTTGACCGGTCCGGTGGCGAAGAAGAACAGCAGTCCGGCGGCGAGCAGCGTCGTCACGTTCGAGTCGACGACCGCGCTCCACGCCTTCGCGAACCCGGTGCGGACGGGCTTCGCCAGGTCCGTGGACCTGCCGCCGAGGTACTCCTCCCGCGCGCGTTCGAAGACGAGCACGTTGGCGTCGACGGCCATGCCGATGGCCAGGACGAACCCGGCGAGCCCGGGCAGCGTGAGCGTCGCGCCGAGCGCGACCAGGGCGGCGTACGAGATCAGGCCGTACAGCGCCAGGGCGAAGGAGGCGAGCGCGCCCAAGAGCCGGTAGACGACGGTGATGAACAGCGCGGTCAGGGCGATGCCGATGATGGCGGCCGTGGTGCTCGCCTCGATGGCGTCGGCGCCGAGCGTCGGGCCGACGGTGCGCTGCTCGACGACGTCGACGGGCACCGGCAGCGCGCCGCCCTTGACGAGTGCGGCGAGGTCGCGGGCCTCGGTCTGGTCGAAGTCGCCGGTGATCTGGGTGCTGCCGCCGGTGATGCCGGTCTTGCAGACCACGCCCTGGTTGACGCCCGGCGCCGAGATGATCTTGTCGTCGAGGGTGATGGCGACGCGCCGTTCGGGGGAGTTCTGCGGCGCGCAGGCCGCGTCGCCGGTGATCCGCGCCCAGGTGTCGCCCGCCTCCTTGCGGAAGTCCAGGGAGACGATCCAGCCGGCGAGGGACTGCTGGTCGAGCGTCGCCTCGGCGTCCTTGACGCCCTGGCCGGTCAGCGCGGTGGGGCCGAGCGTGAGGTGGTTGCCCGGCCGCTCGGGGTCGGGCAGGGTCCGCGAGC
Organism: Streptomyces atriruber; assembly: GCF_001418325.1. Taxonomy (GTDB): domain Bacteria; phylum Actinomycetota; class Actinomycetes; order Streptomycetales; family Streptomycetaceae; genus Streptomyces; species Streptomyces atriruber. The sequence continues at coordinate 24,508 of NZ_LIPN01000038.1, forward strand.
CGTCGGCGGCGGGCTTCGTTGTGCCCTTCACGGCCGACTCCCCCGTCACGGGGTGGACGGTCAGCTGGGCGGTGCGGCCGATGACCTCGGCCGCCTTGCGCGGATCCTGGACGCCGGGGAGTTCGACGATGATGCGCTTCTCGCCGGAGCGTGCGATGCCGGGTTCGGACACGCCGAGCGCGTCGACGCGCTGCCGCAGGACTTCCAGGGCGCGGTCGGTGGACGCGGCGTCCGCCTTGGTGGTGGGTGAGTCCTTGGTCTCCAGGACGATCTGCGTGCCGCCCCGCAGATCGAGACCGAGGCGAGCGGATTGGGTGAGGGCGATGTAGAGGGAAAGAGCGACGGCCGCGAGCGCGACGATCGCCCGCCACAAGGGCGCGCGGGACATGGGTTCTCCACGATGAGGGCAGGACGGAAGGACACGTGACCGGGCGCCGCGAACGCGGTGCGCCAGGTCAGGCGTCGGGAAGGGTCTGCGTGCTCATCGGTGGGGCGGGCCGCGCGGGGCGGCTGCCGCGCGGGGCCGCCGCGGCGGTGCGGGCGTGGTGGCGGGGCGGGCGTCGGGCCCGCCCCGGGCGCGGTGCGGCGCCGTGTCGACGGCCGTGCGCGGCGGTCCGGCCGGTTGTGGCCCGGGGATGTGGGCATCGGGCCGGTGCGCGACGGCGACGTGCAGCGCCGGGACGTCGTGCGGTCCGGCCTGCTTCTGCGCATGCGCCGCGGCGGTGTGGTGGGTGAGCGGTGCGTCGGCCGGTGTTCCGTACGCCGCGGCGGTGGGGACGAAGAGGGCGAGCACGGTGACGACGAGGGAGACCGCGGACGCGGCCAGGCGCGCGGAACGGCTCTGCTGCGACACGCGTGCCCCCGTCCCCTCGGCTCTGTGCTCCCCGGGTGCGCACGGCGTGGCCCCGCCCTGCTCAACGTACGGGACGCAGCGGTTCGTTCCGCTCCGTGTCCGGAACATCAGGACGGCACATCAGTACGGCACATCAGGTGCCGTACTCCACCAAGCTGGTGGGCACCACGATCTGGCGCGCTTCCCCGGTCGTGGCCCGGCCGCCCGCGGCCCCGCTGCCCCTGTCGTGCAGGCGGTCGTTGAGGAGGCGGCCCGCCGCGCGGCCGAGTTCGTCGCTGTCGTACGCGACGAGCGTGAGCGGCAGGCCGAGCGCGTCGGCCAGTTCGAAGTCGTCGAACCCGGCGAGGGCGACGCCCGCACCATCGACGCGCACCCCACCCGCGCCCCGCACGCCCACGCCCTTCGGGCCCACGTCCCGCAGCGCGCGGAACGCCCCTATCGTGTTGCGGTTGTTGGAACAGAACAGCGCGGTCGGCGGGTCGGGCAGCGCGAGGAGTTCGGCGGCGGCACGCGTGGCCTGGCGCGGTTCCGTCTGGCCCTGACGTACGAGGCGTGCGTCGACGGTGAGGCCCGCGGAGGTCAGGGCCGCCGCGTAGCCGCGGAGCCGTTCGGTGCCGGTGTGGACGGCGGGCGGTGAGCCGAGGAAGCCGATGCGCCGGTGGCCGCGCTCCAGGAGGCGGGCCGTCGCGTCGCGGGCGCCGCCGAAGTCGTCGACCAGGACGCAGTCCGCCGCGAAGCCCTCGGGCGGGCGGCTGGCGAGGACGACCGGCACGCCGCCGTCCACCGCCGCGGCGAGATGGCGCTGGTCGGCGCCGGCGGGGACCGCGATGATGCCGTCGACGCGGCGGGCCACAAGGTCGGCCACCAGTTCCCGCTCGGCGTCGAGGTCCTGCCCGGTGTTGCCGATGACCGTCTTCAGACCGTGCTCGGCGACCACCGAGTCGACGCCGAGGGCGAGGCGTGAGTAGAAGGGGTTGGCGAGGTTGGTGACGACGAGGCCGACGAGGCCGGTGCCGCGGCCCAGCCTGAGACTACGGGCGACCTCGTTGGGGCGGTAGCCGAGGGCGGTGGCCGCGGCCCGTACCCGCTCACGGGTGGCGGGCAGGACCTGCGGGTCGTCGCGCAGCACCCGGGAGGCGGTCATCGCACTGACTCCGGCGCGCTCGGCCACGTCCCGCAAGGTGGGCTGAGCACTCTTGGGATCGCGCGGCGGCCGACCACTGTGCGAGTCGTGCGGTGACCGACCGCTCTGCGGGTCGTGCGGTCCGGGCATGGTGCGGACGTCCTTCCGTTCCGTTCGGCGCGCCGCCTCGGCGCGGCGGTTCAGGACACGGCGGCCGCGTGCGCCGCGGCTCCGACGAGCGCCGCGTCCTCGCCGAGCCCGGCGGGACGCAGCGTGACGGGAGTATCCCGCAGCCCGGCGCGCAGCGCGGGGCGCAGCAGGTCCCACGAGGCGGCCATCGCGCCACCGACGACGAGAACGTCCGCCTCGAAGTCGCGCAGGTGCGGGGCGAGCACCGCGCCGAGGGTCGTGAAGGCCTCGTCGAGCACCCGCCGCGCACGCCGCTCCCCCGCCCGCGCCCGGTCCGCGACCTCGCTCACGTCCAGGTTCAGGGCCACGTCCGGGGACGCGTCCGCACCGGCGTACCGCGCCAGGATCGCCCGCCTGGACACGGACTCCTCCAGTGGCCTGCCGCCCGCCTCGACGAGGTCGACGCGGCCCTGCGGCGGCACGCCGGGGCCTTCGTGCCGTACGCGACCGGCGACCATGAAGGCGGAGCCCACGCCCGTCCCGAGGGTGATGCCCACGCAGCGGTGCCGGCCGCGCGCCGCGCCCGCCCGCCACTCGCCGAGGAGGAAGGCGTGCGCGTCGTTGAGGAAGACCGCTTCCCCGGGGTGCGGCCACACCGCGTCGAGCAGCACTGCCCGTACGTCGATGCCGTACAGGTCGTCGAACTTGCCGACGCCCGCGAACCGGGCGATGCCCTTCTCGTGGTCGAAGGGGCCGGGGACCGCGACGCCCCACACCTGTCCGGCAGGCGCGTCCAGTTCACCGGCGCAGCGGACGAGTGCGCCGAGGACGTGTTCGGCGGTGCCCCGGGCGCGGACCGGTTGCCGCACCCTGCGCAGAACGGTCGCGGTGCCGGGGTCCGCCAGGGCCGCGGTGACGTGGGTGCCGCCGAGTTCGAGGACGGGCCTGCCCCGGCCCTGCGTTGTCATGTGCGAACCAACGCCTTGACGACTCTGACCGGGGACTCGCCGACCGCCGTGAGCCGGTAGGGGCCGACGGCCGCGGGCACCGTCAGCGTCTCCGCGCGGAAGAGCACGTGCCGCTCCCCCGCCGCCGTGTGCAGCACGACGCCCTCGCCCTCCACCGCGTTGAGGACGTGGAAGCGGCCTGCCGTGTCGTCGTCGACCGCGGCGCCCGCGTCGAGGGTGTGGCGCCGCACCTCGTAGAACATCTCGTCCAGCGCGCCAAGGAGCTCCTCGCACCAGCCCGGACCCGCGCGCAGCGTGCGCGGTTCCTGGACCAGGTCCCGGGCGACGGCGTCCCCCCGGCGTCCGGTCTCCAGGTTGGCGAGGCCGTGCTCGTAGGGGAGTTGGCGGGGGCGGCCGTCCGCGTCGGGGCGCAGCCAGTCGTAGAAGCGCAGGGAGTAGAGGTAGGGGGTGGCGCTGATCTCCAGGACGACGTTTCCGGCGCCGGAGGCGTGCGGGGTGCCCGCGGGGATCATGAAGAGGCGGCCCTGTTCGGCGGGGAACGTCAGGACGTGGTCCTCGGGGTCCATCGGGACCCCGTCGTGCGCGGCCTCCTCGATCTCCTTCCGGAAGAGCTCCAGGTCGATGTCCTCGCGCAGGCCGAGGAAGACGCGGCCCCCCGGGCCGCCCAGGGCCATGTAGTACGTCTCGTGCTGGGTGTAGGACCAGCCGAACCGCTCCTTCATGTACTCCGCCTTGGGGTGGCAGTGCACGGAGAGGTTGCCGCCGTCCAGAGTGTCGAGGTAGTCGAAGCGGATCGGGAAGGAGGTGCCGAAGCGGGCGGCCACCTGCGGGCCGAGCACGGCTTCGGGATGCAGGACGCAGAGCAACTGGAAGGGTATTTCGGCCTGTTGGCCGGGGTGCGGGCCGATGAGGACGCCCGCCTCCGGGGCGATGAGTTCGTATCCGAGGGCGGTGTTGCGTGCCGCGGCGTCGAAGCCGAGGCGGCGTTGGGCCCAGCGCCCGCCCCAGGGCGTCGAGTTGAAGTAGGGGCGGGTCCGCACGGGCCTGCGGGTCAGGTCGGTGAGGGTGGCCCGCAGCCCGGCGCCGTCGATGTACGTGGGCCGTTCGGGGTCCTGTACGTCGAGCCAGGCGTCCAGCTGAGGGGCCAGGCCGTCCCGGTGCCGGTCCAGTACCGGCCAGTCGATGTAGAAGAGCCTCCTCAAACCCCCGTTCTCGGCGGGTAGCCCGAGGTTGCGGCCCGTGCCCGCGGTGATCGCCGCCTCGGCGTGGCGTTTGGGCAGGTCGGCGTACCAGAGCAGGTCGTGCGGCAGGAGCGAGGCGCCTGGACCGTGGACGAGGAGCACTTCGCGGCCCTGCGGCGGCGTCGGCCGCGGTAGGTCGTCGAAGAGGTCGCGCAGGGGCGTCTCGGCGAGCTTGGCGTAGTAGGGGTCCTCGGTGCCCTCGGCGGATTCGGTGCGGCGGCGCACCTCGGCGGGCGGGGCGTGGTGGGCGCGCAGGTCGAGGGTGCGCACGGTGGTGCCGCGCGCGGTCAGCTCCTCGGTGAGCCGCGCGGCGAGGTCGCCCCAGGCCGCGGTCGGCGGGCCGTCCACCGCGACGGTGGCGGGGCCCGGGGGCAGTTGCGCGGCGACGGCCTGCCAGCCGGTGGCGAGGACGGCCCCGGGCGCGGGGGCGTAGCGCGGGTCGAGCCGGTACACACGTTCTCCTTCGCGCGGGCGTACAAGGGCAACGCTCGGGGGCGGGTTTCCGGAATTTCAGGGACGTACGGAGGGGTCTGCGGCCGAGTCCGCGCCGGGGCGCTCGAAGAGCACGGCCGTGGTCCCGAGCGTCGGCATGTCGAGGGTCGTCTCGCCGGCCGTGCAGGTCAGTGGTTCGGCGGGGGTGCCGAGGAAGTCCGCCCGGCGTGCGGCGGTGACCGGGAAGAGGGTGCGGATACGGCAGGTCAGCGGCTGTTCCGCGAACGACTGGAGGCGCAGCAGGACGTGTCCCGGGCGCGGGGTACTGGCGCCGACGAGCCGGACGCGCGGATCGTCGATCTCGACGAACGCGTGGGCGCCGGCCCGGTCCGGCGCGCCGCCCGAGCTCCCCCGGGCTCGGACGGCGCGCATCGGGCGGCTCCAGGCGGCGGCTGTCTGTGGCCCGAGGCCGCCGGCACCGGAACCGCTGGCCAGGCTGTAGCGGAAGGTGAATTCGAAGCCCTGCTCGCTGGGGAAGTTGGTGTCCCACAGGTTGTTGTGGATCCAGGAGAAGACGGTGGCGGGCTCGTCGTGGCCCATCGTCTTCGGGAACGGCGCGTAGGGCAGGGCGATGTTGCCGAACTGCACGAGCGGCGCGTCCTGCGTGGACCAGGCCACCGTCAGGTCGTCGTCGCCCAGCGTCACCCAGCGGCGCACGGCCCGCATGTGGAGGGCGGAGCCCGGCACGACCGGCAGCCCGCTGCCCGTGGCGCCGCCCGAGGCCTCCATGCGGACGACCGGGTCGTCGAAGGCGAAGGGGAAGGCGAAGTAGGCGCTCTCCTTGCCCAGGCGGGCGTCCTTGTCGAGGCGGTTCTCGATGTCGAGCCGGGGCACGCCGTGCCGGAGGGTGAGCGTGGTGCGCAGCCGGTTGGCGCCTGCCGGACGGGTCTCGTAGGTGATCGATTCGGCGGTGGGCGTGGAGCGGCGGGCGATGAGCGCGGCGGGCGGCGGGACGGCGCGGGCCCCGAGGTGTTCGAGGCGGTCGGATGCCGTGGTGCGGCTGGAGTTGTGGTTGAAGGCGCCCGCGGTGGTGTAGCTGTCGTGGAGGTAGCCGTTGAAGCCGGTGATGGCGTCCTGGCGGACGAGTTCACGGCCGGTCCTCCTGTCGGTGATGGACGAGACGCAGGCGTGCGCGAGGTCGACGCGGACCGTGAAGTACTCGTTCTCCAGGAGGGTCGGTTCGGGATGTGCGAGGGCTCGTGCCGCGGTCTCGGCGGGGTCCTCGCGTTCGGTGCCGCCGGTCGGGTTCCAGCCGGTGGCGGCCTTCACCCTCGTGCTCTGCGACTCCTCGTGGCCTTCGGCGGCCGCGGCGAGGACGTCGAGGCGCACGGATCCGGCGGGCGGCACGTCGTCCACACGGACGAGGAGGAAGCGCCCCGCGTCGCGATGGTCGTCGTTGGTCTGCGGCTCTTCCTCGTGGGCCGGTCGGCGTCCGTCGCGGGCGTCGCGCACCGTCACCCGGCGCTCCAGCGGCACGGTGCTCTCCGGCAGGAAGAGGCGGACCACGTCGGTGCGGGGCCACGAGCAGGTGTTGACGACGTGGTACGTCGCCGCCGCGTCCGGCGCCGCGGCGAGCCGCTGTCCCAGGCGGGCGCTCGCACGCGCGAGGAGTGCGTTGCCGTCGTCGTGGGCGCGCATCGCCTGCCCGTACTTCCAGTGCCACTGGTGCTCCCCTGAGTGGCCGCCCTCGTCGCCGTGGGTCCACGGGTCGCCGGCGCCCCAGGTGTGCTCGTCGAAGAGCGACACCGCTTCGTAGACCCCGGCGGCGTCCCTGCTGTCGTCCTCGGCCCCCGTGGCGCCGAGGAGGGCGGCGAACGTGCCGATGGTCTGGGCGTCGGCGACCACGGACTGGGCGGTCCTGGCCAGGGACAGCGGGCGCGCCCCGGACCCGACCCCGTCGACCCACCAGTCGGTCCAGTCGCCCTCGAAGGTGCGGATCTCGCCGCCGAGCCTGGCCTCGGCGTCGGTGAAGAAGTCCTCGTTGCGGGAGAGCCGCAGCTGGGGGTAGGCCCAGGTGTCGTTCCAGCGGCGGACGGTGTCGGCGATGATGCGGCGGGGCGGCGCGTTGTCGCCGAACTTGCCCTGGACGCGCAGGTGGAGCACGTCCCACGGGTAGGGCTCGCGCTTGACCTCGGTGTGGTCCATGGCCCAGCCGAAGATGCCGCCGCGGTAGGGGTACGGGTTGGTGGCGAGGGAGGTCAGATAGGCGGGGAGCAGGTCGTCGACGTCGGCGTAGTCGGTGTCGAAGCCGAGCAGCGGGCCTTCCATGTAGGCGAGGCCGTGCGGGGTGTCGGTGACCCACACCAGGACGCTGTTGCCGCTGGGTGCGCGCCAGCGGAAGAGCCGGGGCAGTTTCTCGCCGCCGACCAGGTGGGGGACGGAGCGTCCGGCCCAGTTGTGCGCCACGGACAGGTACTTGACGCCCGCGGCGGCGAGGGCGTCGACGAGTCCGACGACCGCGCCCGGCACGTCGGTCTGCATGGCGGAGGTGAACTCGACGCCGTGTTCGTCGCGCACGGTGCGGGCGAGCCGCAGCAGTTCGTGCAACTCGTCCGTGGAGCAGGTCTCGGTGTGCAGGTTGAACGGCAGCGCGGTCAGCTCGATGCGGCCCTCGCGGACCCTGCGTACGAACTCCGCGACCTGCTCGGCCGGGCGGGCGTCGGCCCACTGCCGGAACGACCACAGCGACTCGACGCACCATCGGAACCGGGACTCGGCGGGCCAGTCGTCGGTGGCGCGGGTGAGTTCCAGGCAGGAGTCGAGGAAGGACAGGTGCTCGGCGAGGACCCGGCCCTGGGGGTCGGTGTAGCCGATGTCGAGGTGGGAGTGGTGCACCAGGTGCAGGGTCCAGCGGCGCTGCGGGGTGAGGCGCACGTCGATGCCGTCCCGCGACTCGGGGAGACCGACGGTGACGCGGGTCGCCGCGTCGACGGCGGGCAGCAGCAGCCGTATGGAACGGCCGGGCCCGGCGACGCACTCGCAGCGCAGGACGGCGCCGGAGTCCGTCCGTACGGCCAGCCCGTCCGGTACCGCGGTGCCGTTGACGGGCTCGACGCGCAGGGACTGCAGCAGCGTGCCGTCGTCCGCGTGGCGCAGGAGGGGTTCCCCGGTGAGCCGCAGGGCGGTGCCGTCCGCCAGTGTGCCCTCCGCGCTGACCACGTCGGCGCGCAGGCTCTCGCGGATGCGGTCGTTGTCCCAGTCGGTGGTGCGGACCAGAGCCCGTGTCGTCATGCGGTTCTCTCCCGGGGCAGGGGGCGTGTCGGGTCAGCGGGCGGATGCGGTGATGCCGCGCAGGAACAGGCCGCGGAACACCAGGAAGAGGAGGAGCGTCGGCACGGACACGATCAGCGCGCCGGCCAGGATGACGGGCGGTCCCGTCGAGGAGTAGGCGTTGTTGAGGGTGGTCAGGGCGGCCATGACGGGCTGCACGTCGGGGCTGCGGCTGAGGGTGATGCCGAGGAGGAGGTCGTTCCAGACGGCCGTGAACTGGAAGATGAAGGCCGCGCCGAGCCCCGCCTTCATCAGCGGCACGTGGATGCGCCAGAAGATCCGCACGAAGGACGCCCCGTCGATCAGCGCGGCCTCGGTCAACTCGGGTGACATGGTGGTCATCTGATTGCGGATCAGGAAGAAGGCGAAGGGCACGGCCCAGGCCGCGTACACGAGCATCAGGCCGATCCGCGTGTCGTACAGATTGGCGTCCGCGTACAGGCCGAAGAGCGGGGCGAGGAACATCTGCAGCGGGAACAGCGTGCCGGAGTAGATCAGCCAGAACCAGAACGCGGGCTTCGGGATGGGCAGGACGACGACGGCGAACGCCGCCATGGCCGCCACCAGGACGGCGACCAGGCCGCACACGACGGCGTAGAGCAGCGAGGCCTGGAAGCTGTCGCCGATGCCCGCCACGTCCCAGGCGGTCCGCACGTTGTCCCACAGGGCGAAGCCCTTGACGGTCCACCCGGGTCTGCCCGCGTACTCGGCCGCCGGGGTCAGGGCGTTGACCACCATCAGGTACAGCGGGATCAGCCAGAGCACCACGCATCCGGCGACGAAGACGTTGCGCACCGCGCGTCCCATGGCCCCTCCTCAGCTCTTCGCCGTGCCGGTCTCGGGCATCTGGTGGCGCAGGTACGTCCAGGACGAGGCGACGACGATCACCGAGAGGACGAGCGCGATCGCCGAGCCGTAGCCCACGTGGAACAGCCGGAACGTCTCGCGGTACATGCTCAGCGCGAGGGTCTCCGAGGAGCGGGACGGGCCGCCCTTGGTGAGGATCCAGATCATGTCGAACGCCTTGAGGCTGTTCACTATGGCCATGCCGACCACCACGACGGTCACGGCGCGCAGTTGGGGCAGGGTGATGTGCCGGAACATCCGCCAGCCGCTCGCGCCGTCCAGTTCGGCGGCCTCGACGGTCTCGCGCGGGATCGCGCGCAGGCCGATCGCGAAGAGGACGACGTTCAGGCCGGTGGCCTGCCAGGTGCTCGCGACGATCATCGCGAGGGTGTTCTGCGGCCATTCCAGGAGCCAGGTCTGCGCCCAGCCGTCCAGGCCGATGCCGCGCAGCACCTGGTTGACCGCGCCGTCGGACGTCAGCATGAAGTTCCACAGGACGGCGGTGGCGGCGCCCGAGATCGCGAAGGGCAGCACGATGATCAGCTGCGCGATGCCGCCGAACCGCATCCGGTGGGTGGCGACGGCGATGAGGAGTCCGGCGAGGACGGGCAGGAGCAGCGTGCCGACCACCCACAGCAGGGTGTTGAGGACCGACCGGCCGAAGATCGGGTCGTCGGCGAGCCGCGCATAGTTGTCGAATCCGGTGAAGCTGCTGGTGAAGCCGTTGTCCTCGAAGAAGCTTCCGTAGACGCTGCGGAAGAAGGGATAGACGAGGAGCACACCGACGAAGGCGAGGGCGGGCAGCGCCCAGGGCATGGCGGCGAGGGGGCCGCCGAGCCTGCCGCCGCCCGCCTTCGCGGCCTGGTGCGGGGTGCGGGTGGGCACCTTGCGGCGCACGTGCACGGCCTTCGTCGCGCCGGGTGCGGGGGTCGCGGTTCCGGTCATGTCTCCTCCGCCTCCCGCCACACCTGCCAGGCGTCGTCGGCCCGGTCCTGCATGGTGCGCAGCGTCTTGCGGTACGAGGACGGGTTCAGCAGGAACCCGGCGAGGTCGTCCACGGTGGCCTCGACGAGTTCGGGCGGGCCCTGTTCCCAGAAGCGGTTGAGGAGCCACAGCTTGTCGCCGCGCACCTTCTCGGCGAGCTTGCCGATCACGGGGTTGGCGGGCTCGACCTCAGGGTTGGGGCAGCCGTCCTGGAGGCTGTGCGAGAACGCCTTCATGACGGCGGGGTGCAGCCAGGTCCCGGTGGCTCGCAGCGCCTCGGTGCGGTCGGGGCCCTTCACGGTGGCGACGAGGGCGCTGGACTCGAAGACGACGCTGGGGCGGGCCCGCGGATCGGCCATGGGGAGCACGAACGCGCCGAGGTTCTTGCCGGGCCTGCCGCCCGCGGCCGCGAGGGTGGAGCCGAGCCAGGTCCCGCAGGGCACCATGCCGACCTTGCCGTGCAGCATGGCGGCGGCCGCGTCGACGTGGTTCATGTCCATGGGGGTGAACCAGTCCTTGTCGAAGAACGACGCGATGGTGCGCAGCGCGCGTTCCGCCCGTGGGTCGGTGTAGCGCTCCCGGCCGTTCATCAAGTCCTGGTAGAACTGCGGGTCCTGGCGGCTGAGGACCTCCTGGAACCATATGAAGGAGGGCCAGCGCCCGTCGGCCGTGCCGTGCAGCGGGATGATGCCCGCCTCCTTCAGGCGGGCGCAGGCGGCGAGGAACTCGCCCCAGGTGGTGGGTGGCGCGAGGCGGTGCTCCCGGAAGACCTCCGGGTTGTAGTAGAGCACCCAGTACGCGAGGTTCATCGGCAGGCCGTAGACGCGCCGCCGGTAGGTGAAGGCCCCTCGGAGGGATGCGTCGGCCCAGCCCTTGGCGACGGCGGCGTCCCACTGCCGGGTCAGGTCGACGATGCCGCCGGTGCGGGCCAGGTCCTGCAACCGGTAGCCCGACCAGTACTTGAGCATGTCCGGGGTCCTGCGGGTCCGCAGCGAGGACTTGACGATCTGCTCGAACGACTCAAGGGACGGATTTACCTCGGGCACGAGGCGCAGCGCCGCCACCGTGTTCATGGCCGTGCCCGCGGCCGCCATCGGCTTCTCCCACGCCGCGCTGTCGCCGAGGACGGCGACCTTGCCCGCGGGCTGTCCCTCGGCGGAGCCGCAGGCGGTGGCGAGCGCGCCGGTCGCGACGGTCGCGGCGGCCAGGAGCAGGGTGCGGCGTTCGAGGCGCGGTGCAGGGCGTTCGAGGAGCGGGCCCGGCGCCAGGGGCGCTCTCGGCGAAGGGTGACGACTACCTGACATGGATGACTCCCTCAGGTGTGCCTCAGCCCGGTGTTAGCGTTAACACGGGGCGTCTTGGAGCTTCACCGCGGTTGCCTCGGATGTCAATGGGGCGCGAGCCGCTCCATTTCCCGGACGACGTACTGGGCGTGCGGCTTGATCTGCGGCAGAAGATCGTCCCAGCGCTCCTCCGCCGCGCCGAGGTAGACGGCACGGGCACGGCTCAGCACGGGCCGGTGCTCGGCGGGGAGGCGGTCGAGAACCCAGTCGGCCGCCGCGTCCTTGGACTTGATGTCGCCGGTCGCGAGCGTCGTCCAGATGCGGGCGAGGGTCAGCAGGACGTTGCGGGTGTCGGTGTCGAGCTCGGCGAGCAGCTCGGGGACGCCGGCGACCATCGCGCGGGTGACGTCCGCCGACGGGACCGGGTCGAGCACCTGGTCCGGTGCCGGACCCCGGAGAGCCGACCGGCCCCGCAGCACCATCGTGACCAGGAGCGCGAGGTCCGGGCTCGGTGCCGGCTCCGGAGTGCGGCCACGCAGGTACGCCTCGCGCAGCCACTCGCCGTACTGGAATTCGCAGCGGGGCGGATACGTCCAGGGGCGGATGTCGTCCTGGACGACGACGGTCAGCTCGACGGGACGCAGGGCCTCGCCCGGGGCACCGCCGCCGGAGAGGCCGAGCAGCCCGTCGGTCAGCGCCTGGCGCTGCCCGGCCGTGGTGCGCCGCCGTGCGACGACGAGCACGTCGATGTCGCTGTGCGGGCGCAGACCGCCGAGGACGGCCGAGCCGTGCAGGTAGACACCCACGATGTCGGCGTCGCCGAGCACATCACGAACCAGGCGGACCACGTCGTCGGTCTGCGTCATTCGCTGCTCCGTTCGTCTCACGTCGCCCGCATCGTAGACACCCGACGGGCCCGGCCGTCATCGGTCACCCAGTGGTGCGGGGTCAGAAGGGCTTGGTGGGCAGGTACTTGCCGTCCAGCGTGATCACCGCGCGCTCGCCGCCCTCGGGGTCGGCGACCTTCCGCACGTCCAGCCTGAAGTTGATCGCGCTGATGATGCCGTCCCCGAACTGCTCGTGGACCAGGGCCTTCAGCGTGGTGCCGTAGACCTGGAGCATCTCGTAGAAGCGGTAGATCGTCGGGTCGGTCGGGATGCCGCCGGGGATGGAGCCGCGGGTCGGAATCGTCTGCAGCAGGGTCACCGCGTCGTCGTCCAGGCCGAGCAGCTCGGCGACGGCCTTCGCGGCGGGCGCGGGCAGGGCGTGCTGGCCGAGCACCGCCGCGGTGACGAAGGCGACGGAGAGGCCCGCCGTGTCGGCGATCTGCTGCCAGGACAGGTCCTTGTGCACCTTGGCCTCGACGGCCTGGATCGCGAGGTTCTGGCGGGCGGTGGGGTCGAACTGGGCGTGGATCATGAGAAGGGGGTCCTTTCGGGTTCGGGTTCGGGTTCCGGGTCCGGGGCTTGGGGTTCGGGGTTCCGGGCCCGGGGCTTGGTGTTCGGGGCTCGGGACTCGGGGCTCGGGGCTCGGGGCTGGGGGCTTGGGGTTCGGGGTCCGGGGCTCGGGGCTCGGGG
>NZ_LIPN01000380.1 GCF_001418325.1 Streptomyces atriruber
CGCGTCAATCGGCTGCGGCGGGAGCGCGTGAACCCCTGTGGCCAGGGCGTTCTGCCTGGCCACAGGGGTCACTCGGGCACCTCTGCCGTGATTCAGCCCGCGGGGGAGTCGCTCACGATGCCGACCGGGCTGATCGACAGCTTCGGGCCGTCGGAGGGGGCGTCGGGGTTGTCCACGGGGAGGGAACCGGCGGGCCAGGCGATGGTGACGGTCTTCGTCTCGTTCGGCGGCGTCACCAGGATCTTGGTGACGCGCACACCGGAGCCGCCGCTGTTGTTGACCGGGAACGTGATGTTGAAGGCCGCGGATTCGCCGTCCTTGATGACTCCGGGGACGGCCTTCTCGCCGTTGCGGTTCACGGACAGGGTGTCGCCCGAGGCGGTCTTCAGGTCGACGCCCGCGTAGCCGTTGATCGTGCAGTCGCGGCCGCCGCCGTTCTTGAACTGGACGGTGACGACGCCCTCCGTCTTGCCGGTGGAGTTGTCGACGGCGGTCACCTCCAGCTCGTCGCTGCGGCAGATGCCGACCTTGCCGTTCTCGTTGGATCCGGTGCCGGCGCCGGTGCCCTGACCGCTGTCGTTGCCGCCGCTCTTGCCCTCGCTGCTGCCGCTGCTGCCGGAGGAGCCGCCGCCGGTCCCCTGGTCCGAGCCGCCGTTCCCGCTGTTCCCACCGCTGCCGCCGGTCGTGGAGCCGGACGCGGAGTCGGGGGCCGCACCCGCGCTGCCGTCGTCGTCCCCGTTGCAGGCGGTCAGGCCGAGGGTGCTGATCAGCGCGAGGCCGGCGAGGAGGGTCTTGGTGGCGTGGGCGTGCTTCATGGGGGTCCCCGTGACGTAGTGAGTGGTGGGCCGTGCGGTGAGGCCGTGCCGTGAGGCTGCGCTGTTGCTGTTCGGCCTGGTGAACAGCGAAGCGGGTGGCGCGGGGACGGGGCAATGGCAGCCGGAGGATCAGGAACGCTGGAATGATCGAAGGGGCTCTGACCTGGGGAAACGGTCATCCCCTGGAACGGGCCGGTGGGACGCGGAGAGCTGGGAACGGGGCGCTCCGCTCACGGACGCGACTTCTCACGTTCCGTTTCGTGCACTTCGCGCCCCGCTTCTCCGCGCCCCTCAGTTCTGCTCGGCCCGCTCCGCCTGCCGTGGCCCCGCCGTGGCGGAGGCGCACGCGCCGACCACCCACAGCGCCACGGCCACGATCGCGGCCGCGGCGTCGGACGACGGGTGCAGGGACCAGGCCCAGGGCTCCGGGGTGTTGTCGCTGCCGACCCCGAGGAGCAGCGTGGGGCCGAACATGGCGAGCGGCAGCAGCCAGGCGAGGCCGCTGCCGAAGAGGCGGGCGCTGAGCATGCCGAGGCCGAGGTAGCCGATGACGTTGCGGGCCGCCGAGGCGAAGACCTCGGCCGTGGCGCCGGCCAGCAGCGGCAGTGCGGTCAGGCCCAGGGCCAGGGCGAGGAGGACCACCAGGTACAGCGCCCGGTGGCGGCTCATCGGCTGGGCCGAGGTCTGTTCGAGGTCGGCCATCGGGGAGAACAGCGTGGTGGCGAGGACCATCGCGTGGGCGAGCGGCACGATCTCGGCGACCGGCACGCTGAAGTCGACCAGGTAGCGGAATTCGGGCACCGCCACGCGCTGCCCCGCGAAGGCGGTCGCCGCCAGGGCGACGATCAGGGCGGCGCCGGCCGCGCGGGGCAGGCCCCGGCAGCGTACGAAGGCGAGAACGGCGCGCAGTCGGGGGTCGCGGAGCAGGCGCGCGCGAGGGGTCTCCTCGGGCCGCGCCGACGCGTTCGAGGCGCTTGAGGTGTGCGAGGCGCTCGGGGTGTTCGAGGGGTTCGACGTGGGGTTCGCGGGGGTCATAGCGGCACGGTCGATTCGCTCAGAGAGGCAGCTTCAGAGACGGAGCTAGGACAGCCATGGGGGCTACGGGAGTGTGGGGACGGGCTTGCACGCGCGGATGTCGGCGGCCGCCGCCTCGATCCACTGGTCCTGCCGTGCGCGGGGGGCGCCGGTGATGCGCTCCAGGGCGCGGCCGAACTCCTCCCCGTAGTACTCGCCGGGTGCCCCGATGCGGGCGCGGACGGCCGACTCGAAGAGGAACGTGTCGGGGTAGCCGCCTGCCGCCTTGAGGATGTGCGGTCCGCACTTCGACGACTTGGGCTGCGGGAGGGCCGCCGAGAACATGGCGTCCGTCAGGTCGGCCTGGGTCGCCGCCGGTGACATGAGGGGCAGTTCGGCGGTGGCGCCGGACGGGCGGTGGAGTCCGTCGGCGTAGAAGGCGCGGTTGAGTCCGGACAGGGAGCCGAGCCCGGAGTCGACGGTCCGCAGGGCGGCGCGGGCCTGCGGCAGCAGATGACGGTCCTCCGGCCACAGGCACACCTTGCTGCGGCCGCTGGTGGTGCAGAGCGGCTGCGCGGGCTGTTCCTTGCGCACCGCCCAGTACGAGTCGGGCACCGGCGTGCGGAAGGCCACGAGGGTGCCGCCCGCGACGAGCGCGACCACCGTGAGCGCGCCGAGCGCGACCGGGCGGGGCGCGAGGGCGGTGCGGCGCCAGAGGGCGGGGAGCGCGGTCAGGGCGAGACCGAAGGCCAGACACCAGGCGACGGCGATCAGCATGCGGGTCGTGTTGGGCTCGAACTCCGAGCTCCAGAACTCGTCTATCGCCGGGAACAGCTTGTCGAGCGGGGTGTCGGGGACGAACGCGACGACGACGAAGAGGCTGTACCAGAAGATCCCCGCGAAGGGCGCGACCACGCGCGAGGGCAGCGCCGAACCGATGGCGACGCCGACGGCGATCTGCAGGCCCATCATGCCCGCGCCGAGCAGCAGCGGCGTCCACGCGGGGTCGCTGACCTCGCTGACGGATGCGGTCCGGGAGAACGCGACGGCGATCAGTACGGCGTACGCAAGCAGCGCCCAGAGCCAGGCGGCGAGCCAGAGCAGCAGTGCCTGGGCCCAGCCGCCGCGGGCGGCGGTGTCGGCCCAGACCCGGGTGCGGTGGCGGAAGGCGCGGCCCGCGCTCCAGGCGGCCGCGGCGCTCATCACGGAGCCCATCACGATCACCGAGAAGAGCTGGACCTGCAGGCTGGTCTGGTTCCACCAGCCGATCCAGTCGCTCTCGCCGGGGCTTTCGGCGGTGAAGTAGTAGATGCCGATGGCGCCCATGAGCGCGGCGCCCCACTTGGCCTCGCCGCGGCGCATCTCGGTCAGCAGTACGCGCATCAGCCGGCCACCGCTTCCGTGCCGGCCAGATGCAGATATCCGGCTTCCACGGCTCCCCCGTCGATTTCCTTGGCGGCGACGGCATCGGCGTCGGCGTCATCCGTGTCCGCACCGGAGGAGGGCAGGGCGCACAGTTCGGCGACCGTACCCGTGAAACGGACCGTCCCCTCCAGGAGGACGGCGACCCGGTCGCACACGTGGGCGACGTCTTCGGCGAGGTGGGTGCTCATCACCACCGCGCACCGGTCGCCCAACTCCTTGATCAAGGTCCGGAATCCGACGCGCTGGGCCGGGTCGAGGCCGACCGTCGGCTCGTCGAGGAGGACCAGGGAGGGTTCGTTGACCATGGCCTGGGCGATGCCGACGCGGCGCAGCATGCCGCCGGAGAGGGCGCCCATCCTGCTGTGCGCGTGCTTCTCCATCTGGACCAGGCGCAGCGCCTCGCGGGCCCGGTCGCGCCGCTGGGCGGCGGGGACCTTGCGCAGCCATGCCGCGTACTCGGTGAATTCCAGGACGGTGAAGCGCGGGTAGTAGCCGAAGGACTGCGGCAGCACCCCGATCTGCTTCCGCAGTCGCTGCACGCGGGCCCGTCCCGGGGTCTCTCCCAGGAGGGTGACGTCGCCGGTCTTCGGTCTGCGGGCCGTGCTCAGCAGGGACAACAGGGTGCTTTTCCCGGCACCGTTGGGCCCCAGCAGGCCGGTGACCCCGGCGGGAAAGGTGAGGGTGACGTCGTCGAGGGCGGTCGTCGAGCCGTACTGGACGGTGACGCCCGCGACCGCCGCGACCGGCTGGGAGCCGGACGCGGCGGTGCGGTGGGGAGTACTCACGTGAGTCCTGAGTCCTGAGTTCTGAATCCGAATCAGTTCTGGGCGTTCACGTAACCGTAGGCCCGGCTGCCGGGAATGCCGGCCCAGGTGGCCTTGGTGTAGTACTTGCCACCCGTGCTGGTGCCCTTGTAGCCGCCGCAGCCGTAGCCCTGCTTGTAGCTGCGGGACGTGCTGGCGATCTTCGGGTCAGGACGGAAGCTCTTGTCCTGGTAGATGTACGCGCTGAACGTACGCGTGTCGTTCACCGGCACGTCGCCGCACGCCTTGGCGTGACCGCTGCTCTTGCCCTTCCAGCGGTCACCGTCCTCCTTGCTTCCCCCGGTGGAGAGGGCGAACGGAAGCCGGCTCCCGCTTATCTCGGCGGCCACCGCACCCACGGCAGGCACACTGATGGCCACAGCCGTCAGCGCCCCCACGACCGCGAGCTTGCGCTTCCCCGTAAAACGCTTGCGCATGAACTCTCCTCAAAGCAACACGAATTGGTCGTAACTGCTTGGTCGCCGATCATGCTATTCGAGTACATCCGCCCGCTGCAGATCATTAATTCGGGTGTGTACATGATCACTGCTGGGTGGATGCGCGCGGCGGTGCTTGAGTGGTGGCAGTTGGCCTGATATCGGCGCTGCGCGTGGGTTCCACGGGTGGTGGACTACCGCTGTGGCGACGGCAGCTGACGTCGCATCACGCAAAACGGCTGGTCACGCCGTCGGCCTCACCGCACCAGGCGCGCGCCGGTGCCCTAGCAGCCCCGCGCGCGAGATGGGGCCTCCTCCGCGAAAGGGTTCTCGAAACTGACGTTCTCGGCGATCTGGTGGAGCAGACTCCGGTACTCCGAGCGGCGGCCCACCGCGGTGGTCCCCAGCGCAAGCACCACCAGGCGTTTGCCGTCCGGGTGCGGGAGGTGGGCGAACACCTGAAGGATCGGGTCCTGGGGGAGGCCGGACTCGGCGTTCGGGATGCGGACGAGCTCGCTGAACGAGGCCGGGCCGCAAGGAAGCTCCAAGTACTCGACGTTCGTGTGCCCTTCGGCACCGGCAACGGCACGGGCGGCGGTGACGGCGGGGGCGGCTGCGGCGATGTCCTGCCAGGACAGGGTGAGGAGGGAGAGCAGAAGCCTGCCGCTGCTCTCGCCGCTGCTCACGTCCGGTACGTCGTCTCGATGCAGTCCGATTGAGCACCGCGTGGTCCCGGTCTCGACGAGGGCGGCCAAGAGCTGTTGCCCTCGGGCGAGTTCGGCCAGAAAACGCCGGCGGGCGAGTTCGTCAGGCGCGGCGTCCAGAAGTGGCGCGATCGCGTCGCGCAGCGCCCGGGTTCCGGCGGAGTCGCTCGGGTTCAACAGCGCACGGAAGGGGATGGTGGTGAACCCTGCGGGCTGGGCGAACCAGATGTCGGCCTCGGGGTCATGAGCCGACTCGTCGATGATGAACTTGGGCGTGGTCACAGGGACTTCTCTTTCGACCTGCGCGGATCGGTCTCTGGGGTGAATCCGGCGCGCCGTCCGCGTTCCACGTCGTCGGCTGACGCTCTCCATTCCGTGGTGAGAGCGTGGTGGGAATTCGCCAGCCGCTGGCGGAGGATCTTGCTTCGGCGAGGTGCTCGGCCGTTTGCTGAAGGTGCGGCGATGAGGCCGATCATGCGAGGGTCACCGGCGAACCAGACCGTCTCGATCCGGGCTTTCAGCTGCGCCTTGGCGCGGGGTGCCATTCTGCGGTGCCACCAGCCCACACGGAGGTGGTTGGAGAAGACGAGCGGGAGTTGCTGATGCTCGTCCGCGGGGTTCGGGAACTCGAACCAACCGAACTGATCGCCCTGAACATCGGGATACTGCCCCAGACCGTGCGGAGCGTTGCTGCGCACTTGCCACGGGTACGCCCGCAAGACGCGGCGTTCGCGCATGGCGACCGGGAAGTACCCGAAGACCTGGACGAACAGTCGCCAAGCTCCGTAGATGGAATAGGGAATGAGGATCCACAGAACCCATCGTGTCTCGGAGGACAGGGCGAGGAGGAGGATCCACACACCGATCCACGCGATGAGCCCGGCCACGTTCTTGACCATGAGCAGGAACCAGGCCCGTCGCGTCGGCGGATGATCCCACGCTGTGGGGTAGTCGGCAGGATTCACTGGGAACGCCTCTTTCTGGAGCGGCTGATCTAGGGAAAGGCGAAACGTGCGATGGCCGGGATCCCCGGCAAGTCGATCAGGAGACGCCCGCCATCGACCTTCGTCGACGCCTCGGACCTGCCTTCGTCGTCATCGGCCAACCCGTATACAGCGGTCACGAGGCCCATGGCGCCTGAGGTGGCCCCCACGTTCGTGGCCGCCCTCTCGCTGGTGACCATTGCGTCGATCAAGGGGTTCGCCAGTCCACCGATGCCCTTGGCGGCATCCCAGGTGTGTGTGCCGTAGGTGGCCACTTTCTGTCCGAGACTCATCGCCCCGGCGCCCGCCCGCACTGCTTGAGTGGCAGTGCGGCCGCCCTTGACGACAGCTCCGAGCCCGGGAATCACCCCTACGGCGTCGGCTCCGACGGAAACCAGATTGCTGAAGAAGTCGGCGTCGAACTCCCCCTTGGTGAAGCCGTCCATCAGTGATTCAAGGACAATCGGGTCGGCAATCCGGGTCCCGAGTGCCGCGAGGCTTGTGGCTGATGCCGCCAACATCAGTGCTGCGGCTACCCCGACGCCCAATGGGCCCGCCAGAAGAATGGCCGCCAGCGCGAGAACTCCGGCAATGGCGCTGAGAATGTCGGGAAGATTCTCCTGGATCCAGTCCCAGGCGCCCTCGAGCCAGCCCGGCTCCTGCGGCGCCAGCTTGTCCGTCGCGTCGCGGATCTTTTCCGCGCGGTACTTCGACCGCTCGCTGTGCTCGTGTTGCAGGCTCCGCGCCTTGCCCAGGATCCGGTCGAGTTCGGCCTGCGCGTCCTCGACCTTGCCGTCGGCGAGCTTCTGGGCCTTCTTCGCGTCGTCCTGCTTGCTGCCCTTCTTGTCCAGGTCGGGATCATTGCCGGCGGTGTCGGCGTGTCCCTTCGCGGCCTTCAACGCGTCCCGGGCGTCCTTCGCCTTGCCGTTCAGTTCCTTCGCCCGACGCTGGAAGTCGTCCAGGTCGTTCTCCCAGCGCTTCAGCTGCTTGGCGGCCTTTTCGATGGAGTGCGCGGCATTCTGAAGATTGAGGGAGAGCGGTCCGTCCTCGATGGTCTCGCGGAACGCCACCGCCGCGTCGCCCTCCCAGTAGCTGCCGTCCATCAGCTTCGTGACGACCTTCCGGGTGTCGCGAAGGACAGTGGCGCAGCCGTCCAGTTTCTTGTGCAGCGTCTTGACGGTGTCGCAGTCTCCAGGGGTCGGATCGAAGCCGAGGTCCGGATAGGTGGCGGCACTCGTCACGTCGGGACCACCACGATGTCGTCCTTGGTCTTGCCGGCCTTCTTCATCGCCTTCGTGAGCGCGTCCTCGACTTCCATGAAGGCGTTCTTGTTCTGCTCGATGATCTTGCCCAGATCCTCGGTCTGTTCCCCGATCTGCTCCGCGCCGTACTTCCAGTCCGACTGGAAGTCTTCGCAGGCCTTGTCGAGGTCTTCCGTGCCCAGTCCGCCGACGGTCGCGTCGGCCAGGGCGCTGCGCAGGCCCTTCAGGGATGTGACCGACCCGTCGAGCAACTTCATGAAGTTCTCGAGCTCGACCGCGTCGACTCTCAGCTTCTCGGCCATTCCTGCTCCTGGTTCGCGTCCGCGATCTTCCTTGCTGCCCGCGGGGCCTCGCGTGCGGTGAGGGAGGCCGTCCAGGATCTGTTCCTGCGAGGCGGGGGTTCGCTGGGGTGAACCAAGCTATCTACGGGCGATGGTCGATACCAGCGGCACGTTTATGGAGCGGCGTCCCATATCGGCGCATGCCGGATGTGCCTGATCACTCCTCGATGCCGCCCTGGTTTCCCGAGGTTCCCGGCCTTTATCGGGCAAGGCCACCTGTCACTGTCACGAGTGACCTCTACACTGAGCGCCGGTGGACTACCGGCGGGTGAGGGGTGGTTGACGGTGCGTAAGGCGTGGCTGGTCGCGTCCGTCGGGATCGGCGGGGCCCTCAGCTTCATCGCGCTGCTCGTCGTCGGGACGTACATGGCCGCGGGAAGCATGGCCAACGGAGTCGGCGGGGGGTCCGTGGGGCTCGCCAAGGGGGCCGTGCCGGCCACCTATCAGCCCCTCGTGCAGAAGTGGGGCAACCTCTGCAAGGCCATCAATCCCGCGCTGCTCGCCGCCCAGCTCTACCAGGAGAGCGGGTTCAATCCGCGGGCCAAGAGTCCGGCCAAGGCGCTGGGCATAGCGCAGTTCATTCCGGGGACCTGGGCGGCGCACGGCGTGGACGGGGACGGCGACGGGGACCGGGACGTATGGGACCCGGAGGATGCCATTCCGTCCGCGGCCTCGTACGACTGCAAGCTCGCGGGGTACGTGAAGGACGCGCCCGGCAACCCGACGAAGAACATGCTCGCCGCGTACAACGCGGGGGCGTACGCCGTCATCAAGTACGGCGGCGTGCCGCCCTACAGCGAGACCCAGAACTACGTGAAGACCATCACTGACCTGTCGAAGAGCTTCGCCCGGCCCGTCGGCCGCGTGGCGCCCTCGCAGCAGGCCGCCGGGGCCATCTACTACGCGCAGAAGAAGCTCGGCACCCCCTACCTGTGGGGCGGCAACGGCACCGCGGACCAGGGCGGCCGCTTCGACTGCTCCGGGCTCACCCTCGCCGCGTACCGCTCCGTCGGCATCACGCTGCCGCGCGTCGCCAACGACCAGTACAACGCGGGACCGCACCCCAAGCGGGACGAACTCCTCCCGGGCGACCTGGTCTTCTTCTCCGACGACCTGACCAATTCCCGCACCATCCGGCACGTCGGGATCTACGTCGGCGGGGGCTACATGATCGACGCCCCGCGCACGGGCGCCGTGATCCGGTTCGACCCGATCGACACTCCCGACTATTTTGGCGCGACTCGTGTCACCGAGGACGGGGCCAAGGCCCTGCCGGCCAAGCCGACAGAGGTCTGAGGGGCCTCGGTGCGGGTGGGGCCGGCGGGGCGCGCGTGGTGTGATGTGGCTTGAACTCTCCGTTAGAACACTCCTCTGAGCTGCAGCGATGTATCTCTCTTCGGTAACGTCTGAGTGATCTTTCGGTGGAGGGTGGAACGTATGACGGGGGACCGGGCGTTCCCTTGACTGGACCGACCACGGGGGTTGATGGAGCGGGCGCACCGCACAGTGCGCCCCTGGGCTAGGAGACAAGGGGCCGCAGCGCCATGGCTGGACTCGATGAATCCGGGTCGAACCCCGACGTCGGCCTGCTCTACGACATCAACGGCCTGGCGAAGGACACCCCGTCCTGGTTCGACGGCGCCATGGCCTTCGTCGGGGAGTACGGCCTGTTGCTCGCCCTCGTGCTCCTCGTCGTGTGGTGCTGGTGGGGCCAGCGCAGGCGCGGCACCCTCGACGACGCCGCCACGTCGGTCGCCGCCGTCGTCTGGGCACCGCTCGCCGCGGGCATCGCCGTCCTGATCAACGTCCCCATCCGCGGCTTCGTGGAACGGCCGCGCCCGTTCCGCGTCCACCGCGGCATCGAGCTCCTGGTGGACGGCAAGAACGACTACTCCTTCGTCAGCGACCACGCCACGCTCGCCATGGCCATCGGCGCCGGACTCTTCGTCGCCAACCGGAAGTTCGGGCTCGTCGGCCTCGGCCTCGCCGCCCTGGAGGGCTTCTGCCGCGTCTTCATGGGCGTGCACTACCCGACGGACGTCGTCGGCGGCTTCGCGCTCGGCACCGCCGTCGCGCTGCTCCTGTCACCGCTCGCCATGGCGCTGCTCACGCCGCTCACCAAGATGATCGGGCGCTCCGGCCGCGCGGGATGGCTGGTGTGGGACCGGAAAGTCGGTCCTGTCGCGGCGCCGCTGAGCGGGACGGCGAGGCAGTCGGGTGCGGCGTCGGCGGATCCGGACGAGCGGGACCTCGCCGCCTAGCGGCACTCCCGACCACGGCCACGCGCGCGGCGCTCACGACCACGTTCGAGTCCCAGTGGCCGTCCCTGCCGATGCGGCCGCCACAGGTCAGCAGCCGAAGCTGGGCGCCTACCGCGGGCGCGTAGACCGTGGCGGTGGGGAAGTCCGCCGTGCGGTACGTGTCGACCGCCGTCACATTGAACGTCGTACGTCGCCCCGCCGCCGTCGTCGTCTCGATCCGGTCGCCGGGGCGCAGCCGGTCCAGGTGGGCGAAGACCGCGTCCCGGTAGCCGTTGTCGGCCCTGTCGTGCCGGTCGCCCCGCCCGGTGGGTGCGTCGCGGTGGCCCACCAGGACCGCGGGGCCCCGGGCACCCGGGCGCGGGCCCCGGGTGTACCAGCCCACCTTCATGGCGTCCCCGAACGACGGCACCTCCAGGGCGCCCTGCCGGTCCAGGCCGACCGGCAGGAGAGCCGCGTCGACGCCGATCGCGGCGATGCGGATACGGCCCTCCAGGGCCCGGCCGGAGGGCGGCCCGTCGCCCACCGGGGGCGCCGTGGCGAGAAGCGCGGCCGCGGCGAGCAGCAGGGGGGCCGCCGTGCGGCGCAGGGCGGGGTTCAGGGGTGGTCCGTGCCGGAGCGGGTGCCCGTGCCGGTGCCGGTGCTGTGGGTCCGGCGGCGGCGCAGGAGCCAGACGCCGATGCCGGCCGCGGCGCCGGTGACGGCCGCGGAGGCGAAGGTGAGGGGACCCGCCTCGGGGTGCTCGGCCTCGGCCGTGGCGTGCGTGGCACCGCCTCTGGCCGCACCGGAGGGGGTGGCTTCCAGGGCGCCGATGTTCGTGCCTGTGCTCGTACTCGGGCTCGTGCTTGGGCTCGGGGCCGCCTCGGTGGAGTCCGCGGAGTCCGTCGAGGGCGTTGAGGGCGTTGAGGGGGTGGT
>NZ_LIPN01000381.1 GCF_001418325.1 Streptomyces atriruber
AGGTGCAGCTCGGCGCCGAGCGGCCGCTGGTGATGCCCGAGGAGGAGCGCAGGCGCACGGCCTATCACGAGAGCGGGCACGCCCTGCTCGGCATGCTCCAGCCCGGCGCCGACCCCGTCCGCAAGATCACGATCGTGCCGCGCGGGCGCGCGCTGGGCGTGACGCTCTCGACCCCGGACTCCGACAAGTACGCCTACACCGAGGACTACCTCCGTGGGCGCATCATCGGCGCCCTGGGAGGCATGGCCGCCGAACACGTCGTCTACGGAGTCATTACCACCGGCGCGGAGAACGACCTGGAGCAGGTCACCAACATCGCCCGCGGCATGGTCGCCCGCTGGGGGATGAGCGAGCGGGTCGGCCGACTCTCCGCACTGCCGAACGACGCCCAGCAGGCGTACGGTCTGGCGGCCGCCCCGGAGACCCTCGACACGATCGACGGCGAGATGCGGCGCATCGTGGACGAGTGCTACGAGAGCGCCTGCCGGCAGCTGCGCGACCACCGCGACCAGCTGGACGCCCTGTCCGCCGCGCTGCTGGAGAACGAGACGCTGGAGGAGGCGGAGGCGTACCGGATCGCGGGCATCACTCGGCTGACCAAGAGCGGCTGACGTGTCTGCCGTGCCTCTGACGTCTCTGTCGTGTCTGTCGTGCTTCTACGGAGAGGGCTGATACAATCCGCCTCTCCGGAGAGGGCCGACACATATCCCCGTGTCTCCCTACGGGGTACGCGCGATCAAGTACCGGAAGACGTTCGGCATCCACACCGTTCCGTCCCTGCGCCGATGCGGATGCAGCGCCTCCGTGAGCTCCTTGTCGACCTGCGCCGGATCCGTCGCCCGCGCCGCCGCGTCGAACAGCCCCGTCGAGAGCAGCCCGCGTGCCGCGCTCTCCACGTCCGCGTACCCGAAGGGGCATGCGACCCGGCCCGACCCGTCCGGCTTGAGCCCCGCCCGGTGGGCGACCACCTCCAGATCGTCCCGGAGTGCGGGGCGCCAGCTGCCCGTGCTCCGGAGCGGTTCGGCGAGCTTCGTCGCCACCCTCAACACGGACGAGGTCGCGCAGCGCTCCGGAGGACCCCAGCCGGCGAGGACCACTGGAGTGCCGTGCCCGGCGAGCGGGGCCGCAGCCTCCAGCAGGCCGGACAGCCCTTCGGAGTCGCCCGCCATGCAGCCGATCGGCTGGAAGGCAGTGATGAGGTTGTACGCGGGCAGGTCCGGGTCCGTCGCGTCCGCGGGGCCGCCTGCCACCAGGCGGGCGGCGCCGCGCGTGCGTGCGTCTCCGGTGGACTCCGGCAGCAGGCGTTCACGCGCGAGAGCGAGGCGTTCGGGCTGCGACGGGTCGACGCCGGTGACCGCGGCACCCCGTGAGGCCGCCATCAGCAGCGCCAGTCCGGAACCGCAGCCGAGGCCGAGGAGCCGGGTGCCGTCGCCCACTTCGAGCCGTTCGTACACCGCTTCATAGAGCGGGACCAGCATCCGTTCCTGGATTTCCGCCCAGTCACGCGCGCGTGCACACAGATCCACACGGGGCGCTGCGCCCGCGCGGGGGGAGTGCGACTGCACGAGTGTTGGTGTCATCGAATGCGCCCCAATCAGCCGAGAGTTAGTGCCGTGACGTAATCCAATGGTTCGTCCGCCCCCGTGCCGTGCGCTCGCACTCCCCCCGTATGTCAGAGAACTCCGCATCCGACGCGGAGTCCAGGGGTTGTGGGCCAATGCTTGCGTTCCACCGTCGTGCGACCCCCGCGATAATCGTGCGCGCTCTCCGCAGGCCCGCCCCTACCATGCGCGCCATGGCCAAGACACCCGTGCTCACGCCCCAGGCGGACGACTTTCCCCGCTGGTACCAGGACCTGATCAACAAGGCCGAGCTGGCCGACAACGGCCCGGTGCGCGGCACCATGGTGATCCGACCGTACGGCTACGGGCTGTGGGAGCGGATGCAGCAGGACATGGACGCCCGCATCAAGGCGACGGGTACCCAGAACGCGTACTTCCCCCTCCTCATCCCGCAGTCGTACCTCACCAGGGAGGCGGAGCACGTCGAGGGCTTCGCGCCGGAACTCGCCGTCGTCACGCACGGCGGCGGCAAGGAACTGGAGGAGCCGGTCGTCGTCCGCCCCACTTCGGAGACGATCGTCAACGAGTACTTCTCCAAGTGGGTGCAGAGCTACCGCGACCTGCCGCTCCTCATCAACCAGTGGGCCAACGTGGTCCGCTGGGAGATGCGCCCGCGCCTGTTCCTGCGGACGTCGGAATTCCTCTGGCAGGAGGGCCACACCGCGCACGCGACGTACGAAGAAGCCCGCGACTTCGCCGCCCGCATCCACCGCCACGTCTACGGGGACTTCATGCGCGACGTCCTCGCCATGGACTTCGTGCTCGGCCGCAAGACGGCCAAGGAGCGCTTCGCCGGTGCCATCAACACCCTCACCCTCGAAGGCATGATGGCCGACGGCAAGGCCCTCCAGCTCGGCACCAGCCACGAGCTCGGCCAGAACTTCGCCAAGGCCTTCGACACCCGGTACCTGTCCAAGGAGGGTCGGCAGGAACTCGTCTGGCAGACCTCCTGGGGCAGCACGACACGCATGATCGGCGCGCTGGCGATGATGCACGGCGACGACGACGGCCTGCGCGTGCCGCCCCGCCTCGCGCCCGTCCAGGCCGTCGTCCTCGCCATCAAGGGCGACGACGCCGTACTCGCCAAGGTCCACGAGATCGGCGACACCCTGCGGGCCCACGGCCTCCGCGTCCGGGTCGACGACCGCACGGACACCCCCTTCGGGAGGCGCGCCGTGGACTGGGAGCTCAAGGGCGTCCCGGTCCGCGTCGAGGTGGGCCCCCGCGACCTGGAGAACGGCACCGCGATGCTGGTCCGCCGCATCGTGGGCAAGCACGGTCCCGGCGGCAAGGAGCCGGTCGCGATCGACGCCCTCGCCGCCCTGCTGCCCACCCTCCTCGAAGAGGACCAGGCGCTGCTCCTGACCCAGGCCCGCGCCCGCCGTGAGTCCCGCACCTCGGACGTCCGCACCGTCGACGAGGCCGTGGAGGCCACCGCCGCAGGCGGCTGGGCACGCGTCCCGTGGGCCGTGCTCGGCGAAGAAGGCGAGGCCAGGCTGGCCGAGCACTCGGTGACCGTACGGTGTCTGGTCACGGAGGACGGGGCGGTGCCGGACGCCGATGAGACCCCGGGTAACGTCGCTCTCGTGGCCCGCTCCTACTGAGGAGGGCGCCCTCGGTACCGAAGCGCTCGATCGCGGCTCGTATCCCCGCCCAGGTCACTCGGGCCCCGGCGCCAAGCATCGCGCTACGCGCCGGGGCGTACGCGCCACTACGTACCGGCTTGGTGCAAGCTGTGAGGCTTCTCCGCAGATCAGCGCACCCGCCCTCGTCCGGACGCATCAACGGCAACTGACGGGTACGTGCAAATTATTTGGGATGCCCCGGAATGGAACCCCCAGGGCCCCCGGCTCGTTGTTCACGACGTGAGCACGACACCACCTGTTCTCGCCGCAGAGCTGGCACAGGCGTGGGCCGACATTCAGCGGCACCACCCCGAGCTGCCCGACCTTGCCGCGCCCGAATCCCTGATCGGAGAGTCGTCGTCCGCCTGCGGCGCCGAGCTCTCCTTCGAGCGACTGCTTCACGAGGCAGTCCATGGCATCGCCGCCTCGCGCGGCGTACGCGACACCTCACGTGCCGGCCGCTATCACAACCGCAGATTCCTCGCGATCGCCGAGGAGCTGGGCCTGGACCACCCCGAGGAGCCACACCCGAGCAGCGGCTTCTCGCTGGTCACGCTCAACCCCGAGGCAAAGAAGCGCTATCGCCCGACGATGGACCGACTCCAGCGGGCCCTGAAGGCGCACACCGCGGCGACGACGGCGGACACCGCGCGCAGCTTCCGGGGACCGGCCGCCCGGCACGGCTCCTCCGGCGGCGGTGTGCGCGTGAAGGCCGTCTGCGACTGCGGGCGCAACGTCCGCGTCGTGCCCTCCGTGCTCGCCCAGGCGCCGATCATGTGCGGCGGCTGCGGCAAGCCGTTCCGGATCCCGGAAGGGGTCGCAGTGGGCGTGGGCTGAGCTGGAGCGGGGCGCCCGGTGCGGGTGCGGGCGCCCCGCCGACGTATGGCACAATGGCTAGCTGTACTCGACAGTCGCATAGGACCCCTCTCTCCTCCGGCTGACGCGTCCATCGGGCACTCGAGTACCGCAACCCCACGCGGCATCACCGTTGTGCCCACCCACGTCAAGACCAGGAGACACCACTCCCGTGGCAGTCAAGATCAAGCTGAAGCGTCTGGGCAAGATCCGTTCGCCTCACTACCGCATCGTCGTCGCCGACTCCCGTACCCGCCGTGACGGCCGGGCCATCGAGGAGATCGGTCTGTACCACCCGGTGCAGAACCCCTCGCGCATCGAGGTCAACTCGGAGCGTGCCCAGTACTGGCTGTCCGTCGGCGCCCAGCCGACCGAGCCGGTCATGGCCATCCTGAAGCTCACCGGTGACTGGCAGAAGCACAAGGGCCTGCCCGCCCCGGCGCCGCTGAAGGTTGCCGAGCCCAAGGACAAGCGCGCTGCGTTCGAGGCCTTCACCAAGGGTCTCGAGGGCGACGACGCCAAGGGCGAGGCCATCACCCAGAAGGCCAAGAAGTCCGACAAGAAGGCGGACGAGGCTGACGCCACGTCCACCGAGTCGACCGAGGCCTGAGCATGCTCGAGGAGGCTCTCGAGCACCTCGTGAAGGGCATCGTCGACAACCCCGACGACGTGCAGGTCGCCTCGCGCAACCTGCGCCGCGGGCGCGTCCTCGAGGTCCGGGTTCACCCCGACGACCTCGGCAAGGTGATCGGCCGTAACGGCCGCACCGCACGCGCTCTGCGCACCGTCGTGGGCGCAATCGGCGGCCGCGGTGTCCGCGTCGACCTCGTCGACGTGGACCAGGTTCGCTGAACCGGGTTCGCAGAACCACAGCAGCACCGGCTCGGGCCGGGGAGGGCTTCAGGGCCTTCCCCGGCCCGTAGTCGTGGATGAGGAGAAACGCAGTGCAGTTGGTAGTCGCCCGTATCGGCCGTGCCCACGGCATCAAGGGTGAGGTCACCGTCGAGGTCCGCACCGACGAGCCCGAGCTGCGGCTCGGCCCCGGCGCCGTGCTCGCCACCGACCCCGCCGCCACAGGGCCGCTGACCATCGAGTCCGGCCGGGTGCACAGCGGCCGCCTCCTCCTGCGCTTCGAGGGCGTGCGCGACCGCACGGGCGCCGAGGCCCTGCGCAACACCCTTCTGATCGCCGAGGTGGACCCGGAAGAGCTCCCCGAGGAAGAGGACGAGTTCTACGACCACCAGCTGATGGACCTCGACGTCGTCACCCAGGACGGCCAGGAAGTCGGCCGGATCACCGAGATCTCGCACCTGCCCTCGCAGGACCTCTTCATCGTGGAGCGGCCCGACGGCAGCGAGGTGATGATCCCCTTCGTCCAGGAGATCGTCGTCGAGATCGACCTGGAGGAGCAGAAGGCCGTCATCGACCCGCCGCCCGGGCTGATCGACGACCGCGCCGAGATCGCCTCCACGCGGGACGAGGCGTAATGCGGCTCGACGTCGTCACGATCTTCCCCGAGTACCTGGAGCCCCTGAACGTCTCCCTCGTGGGCAAGGCACGCGCGCGTGGGCAGCTCGACGTCCATGTGCACGACCTGAGGGAGTGGACGTACGACCGGCACAACACGGTCGACGACACCCCCTACGGCGGCGGCCCCGGCATGGTCATGAAGACCGACCCCTGGGGCGCGGCCCTCGACGACGTGCTCGCCGACGGGTACGAGAACGGGGCCCACGGACCCGTCCTGGTCGTCCCCACGCCCAGCGGCCGTCCCTTCACCCAGGAACTCGCCGTGGAGCTCTCCGAGCGCCCCTGGCTGGTCTTCACGCCCGCGCGCTACGAAGGCATCGACCGCCGCGTCACGGACGAGTACGCGACCCGCATGCCCGTCTACGAGGTCTCCATCGGCGACTACGTCCTCGCGGGCGGGGAAGCCGCCGTCCTGGTCGTCACCGAGGCCGTGGCCCGGCTCCTGCCCGGTGTCCTCGGCAATGCCGAGTCCCACCAGGACGACTCCTTCGCCCCCGGAGCCATGGCCAACCTCCTGGAAGGCCCGGTGTACACCAAGCCTCCCCAGTGGCGCGGACACGGCATCCCCGACGTCCTGCTCAGCGGGCACCACGGCAAGATCGCCCGCTGGCGGCGGGACGAGGCGCTCCGGCGCACGACCCGCAACAGGCCCGATCTCATTGAGCGTTGCGACCCGAAGGCCTTCGACAAGAAGGACCGCGAGATGCTCTCGATCCTGGGGTGGCGGCCGGGGCCGGACGGCCGATTTGGGCGAGACCCCGAGGCCGTGGAAGAATAGACCGCTGCTGTACGTCCAGCGTGCGCCCCTGCCACAGGGGGAACGACGCCCGCCCGACGCGATCAGCTACCGAAACCTCATCACCACGTTCCGCTGATGACCTGTGGCATCAGTGAAGAAAGCAGACGATCATGGCTAACCTGCTCGACTCCGTCGACAGCGCGTCGCTGCGCAGCGACATCCCGGCCTTCCGCCCGGGTGACACCGTCAACGTCCACGTCCGCGTCATCGAGGGCAACCGCTCCCGTGTGCAGCAGTTCAAGGGCGTAGTCATCCGTCGCCAGGGTGCCGGCGTGCGCGAGACCTTCACGGTCCGCAAGGTCTCCTTCTCCGTCGGCGTCGAGCGCACCTTCCCGGTGCACACCCCGATCGTCGAGAAGATCGAGCTCGTCACCCGCGGTGACGTGCGTCGCGCGAAGCTGTACTACCTCCGTGACCTGCGCGGCAAGGCCGCGAAGATCAAGGAGAAGCGCGAGAGCTGAGCTCCCGCGCGGGTCCACAGCGGGGCCGGATAGCATCTGGCCCCGATGGACACCGAAGCACAGCACACGGAGCGCGACCGCTCCTCCACATCCTCCGATTCCGGAGACGTCCCGCACGTCGCCGAAGCATCCGAGGAGACGGAGGAACGGTCGCGCTCCGTTTTTGCATGGCTCGTCGACCGGCTGCCGGGAGGCGGGCTCACCCTGACGTTCCTGCTGTGCATCGGAGCCCTGCTCCTGGTCAGCGCCTTCGTGGTGCAGCCCTTCCAGATCCCGAGCGGCTCCATGGAGCCCGCGTTCCGCTCCGGGGACCGGGTACTCGTCAACAAGTTGGCGTACCGTTTCGGTTCCGAGCCGCAGCGGGGTGACGCGGTCGTCTTCGACGGACGCGGTTACTTCGGAGAGGCCGACTACATCAAGCGGGTCGTGGGCACAGGGGGAGACCGGGTGGTCTGCTGCGACAAGCGGGGGAGGGTCGAGGTGAACGGCGAGCCGATCGACGAGCCGTACCTGTACCCGGGGGACGTGGCCTCCCGGGTGCCCTTCGACGTCGTCGTCCCCGAGGACAGCCTCTTCCTCCTCGGCGATCACCGCAGCGACTCCCGTGACTCCCGCGACCATCTGGGGCAGCCCGGCGGCGGCATGATCCCCGTCGACGCGGTCATCGGCAGGGCCGACTGGATCGCCTGGCCGGTCGGCCGCTGGACGTCCCTGGAGCGCCCCGACAGCTACGCGCGCGTGCCTGCACCGGGCGGCGCGCATGGGTAGCCGCGGCCGCACGCGCGGCGCCGGCCACCGGGTCGACACCCGGCTGCCCACGGGATCCCGGCCGACCGACGGCCCCGTCCTGCCGGGCCGGGCCGAGCGGCGCAAGCTCGCGAAGAAGGTCAAGCGGCGCAGGCAGCGCTCGGCGATCAAGGAGATACCCCTCCTCATAGGCGTGGCGCTGCTGATAGCCCTCGTCCTGAAGACCTTCCTGGTGCAGGCCTTCGTGATCCCCTCGGGATCCATGGAGCAGACGATCCGGGTCGGTGACCGGGTCCTGGTCGACAAGCTCACCCCCTGGTTCGGATCGAAGCCGGAGCGCGGCGACGTCGTCGTCTTCAAGGACCCAGGCAGCTGGCTCGAAGAGGAGCAGGGCAAGAAGAAGGACGACCCGGTGGTCGTCAAGCAGCTCAAGGAAGGCCTGACCCAGATCGGCCTGCTGCCGTCGGACAGCGAGCGGGACCTCATCAAGCGCGTGGTCGGCGTCGGCGGCGACACCGTGAAGTGCTGCGACAAGAACGACAAGGTCACCGTCAACGGCGTGCCGCTGGACGAGCCCTACATCAACCCGGGAGACAAGCCTTCCGCCTTCGAGTTCGAGGTGAAGGTCCCCGAGGGGCGCCTGTTCATGATGGGTGACCACCGGAGCGACTCGGCCGACTCCCGCTTCCACCGCACCGAGAAGTTCAGCGGCACGATCTCCGAGGACCAGGTGGTGGGACGCGCCATGGTCATCGCCTGGCCCTTCGGCCACTGGCGCAAGCTGGAGGCACCGGACACATATGCGTCAGTTCCCGACGCGCGTGCGCGATCGGACATCGCCACAGGAGCGTCGCATAGGCTGACCCCTGACGATCGATACGGATTGATCCGGCTCCCGACCCCTGCGGAACTCCCGCTCGTTATGGGAGTGGTGGGCCTGCATCGCATCTGGGGCAGGCGGCGGCACGGACTGAGGAGTGGATGTGGGGGATTTGGCGGTCGGCGCACGATCCGGACACGAGGGGCCCGAAGACCGGCCGGGACGATCCGGCGAGCCGGGCGTCGACGCCGTCGCGGACGGTACGACCCCCGGGAGTGACGCCGTGGGCGGCGACGGCGACGGCGGCGCGACGCGCGAGCAGGAACCCGAGCAGCCGAAGAAGAAGCACCGGTCCTTCTGGAAGGAGCTTCCGCTCCTCGTCGGTATCGCACTGGTTCTGGCGCTGCTCATCAAGACCTTCCTGGTCCAGGCGTTCTCGATCCCGTCGGACTCGATGCAGAACACGCTGCAGCAGGGCGACCGCGTCCTGGTCGACAAGCTGACGCCGTGGTTCGGTTCCGAGCCCGAGCGCGGCGAAGTCGTCGTCTTCAGGGACCCCGGTCACTGGCTGGACGGCGAGCCCACGCCCGACCCGAACGCGATCCAGCGGGTCCTCGGCTGGGTCGGCCTGATGCCGTCCGCCGACGAGAAGGACCTCATCAAGCGCGTCATCGGCGTCGGCGGCGACACGGTGGAGTGCAAGGGCACCGGCCCGGTGAAGGTCAACGGCAAGGCGCTGAACGAGCCGTATGTGTTCGCGGGCAACACCCCCTGCAGCGTCGACGACCAGGGCGGCCAGTTCAAGGTGACCGTCCCCAAGGGCAAAATCTGGGTCATGGGTGACCACCGGCAGAACTCGCTGGACTCCCGCTACCACCAGAAGCAGCCCGGCGGCGGCGCCGTCCCCGTGGACAACGTCGTGGGACGCGCCATCGTGATCGCCTGGCCGCCCACCCGCTGGGCGACGCTGCCCAAGCCCGACACCTTCGACCAGCCGGGCATCAACGCGCTCTCCAGCGCTGCCCCGGGCGTCCTCGGTGTCGCGGGTGCCGTGCCGCTGGTGCTGTGGCGCAGGCGTCGTCTCACGGTGGCTGCCGCGCGCGCCGCGAGGGTTTCTGGCGGCAGTACCGCCGGGTAGGGTGCCGTCCCAGATCGCCGATCTTCCGCCGTCCGTACGCACGGGCGGCGGGGTCGTCTCCGGAACAGGGGAGCACTGGGATGAGCAGGACACAACGGACGAACGAGGGCCGCGGACGGCTCGGCAGCGTGCTGTCGGGCGTCGCCGTGGCCCTCGGCTGTGTGCTCTTCCTCGGAGGGTTCGTCTGGGGCGCTTTCCTGTACCAGCCGTACACCGTCCCCACCGGGTCGATGACGCCGACGATCGGCTCGGGCGACCGCGTGCTCGCGCAGCGGATCGACGGCGACGAGGTGCGCCGTGGCGACGTCGTCGTCTTCGAGCAGTCCACCTGGGGCGACCTGCCCATGGTCAAGCGCGTCGTCGGCGTGGGCGGCGACAGGATCGCCTGCTGCAAGGACGGCAAGCTGACCGTCAACGGCAAGGAAGTCGCAGAACCGTATCTTCCCGAGGGCAAGGGTGCCGCGGCCACCGGCATCCCCACCACGACGGTCCCCAAGGGGCGGCTCTTCCTGCTCGGCGACGAGCGCAGCGGTTCGCTGGACTCCAGCGTGCACCTGGGCGACGGGGAGCACGGTTCGGTGCCGCGTGACGCGGTGCAGGCGCGGGTCGACGCGGTGGCCTGGCCGATGGGCAAGTTCGGCATGCTGGAGCGGCCCGACGGCTTCGCGGAGATGCCGGGCGGCATCTCCGAGCCAGGACCGCTGCGCATGATGGTGATCGCGATCGTGGTGGGCATGGTCCTCGTCCTGGGCGGCGCGGCCTACGGGCCGGTGGCCAAGCGGATGGGCCGCCGACGGGCCGGTGGACGTACGCAGGAGATCGCGGGTGTCGGCTGATCTGCGCAGGGTCGCGCGGGTGATCCTGCTCGACCCGGACGACCGCATCCTGCTGCTGCACGGCTACGAGCCGGAGGACGCGTCGAACGACTGGTGGTTCACGCCGGGCGGCGGCCTGGAGGGCGACGAGACGCGGGAGCAGGCGGCCCTGCGCGAGCTGCGGGAAGAGACGGGTATCACCGAGGTCGAGCTCGGCCCTGTCCTGTGGCGGCGCGTCTGCTCGTTCCCGTTCGCCGGGCGGCGCTGGGACCAGGACGAGTGGTACTACCTGGCGCGTACGTCGCAGACCGCGATCGTCGCCGAAGGCCTCACGGAGCTGGAAAGACGCAGTGTCGACGGAGCACGTTGGTGGACGTGCCGAGAACTGACCGAGGCTCATGAGACGGTGTATCCGACCAGGCTCGCCGAGCTGCTTCGCAAACTGCTCGACGAGGGGCCCCCGGAAAGGCCCGAGATCCTCGACACGGAAATCGTGTAGGGGCTCGCGGGGCTGACGCACAATAGGGGGACGCACGGCTGAAGGGGAACATGCCATGAGCGCCGAGGACCTCGAGAAGTACGAGACCGAGATGGAGCTGAAGCTCTACCGGGAGTACCGCGATGTCGTCGGGCTGTTCAAATACGTGATCGAGACCGAGCGTCGCTTCTACCTCACCAATGACTACGAGATGCAGGTGCACTCGGTTCAGGGCGAGGTCTTCTTCGAGGTCTCCATGGCGGACGCCTGGGTGTGGGACATGTATCGCCCCGCTCGCTTCGTTAAGCAGGTACGTGTGCTCACGTTCAAGGACGTGAACATCGAGGAGCTCAACAAGAGCGATCTCGAGCTGCCGGGCAGCTGAGCGGCGGCGCGGGCCCGGCCCGGCACGGCGAAGTTCACTCCCAGGGGTGGCGGAGTTTTCCACAACCGGTGAGTAGTGCACCAAGATCCAATAGGTGCGGGCTGAACCGTGACTGTGGGTGCCGGAGGTGGTGCCGACATGAACGCACGGGGAGCACTCGGCAGGTACGGCGAAGACCTGGCCGCCCGACGGCTGGTCGAGGCGGGGATGGCGGTCCTGGAGCGCAATTGGCGCGCGGGCCGGACCGGTGAGATCGACATCGTGGCGATGGACGGCGAGACCCTCGTCGTCTGCGAGGTCAAGACGCGCAGAGGGGGCCGGGGCGGCTCCGCTCCCTTCGAGCATCCGATGGCGGCCGTCGGCCGCACCAAGGCGGAGCGGCTGCGAAGGCTCGCCGAGCGCTGGATCGAGGAGTGCGGCGGCCCACCGCCGGGCGGCGTCCGCATCGACCTGGTCGGAGTCCTCGTCCCGCGGCGCGGCGTTCCCGTGGTCGAGCACGCGCGGGGGGTGGCCTGATGGGCTTCGCGCGCACGTGTGCGGTGGCGCTGGTCGGCGTCGAGGGCGTGGTCGTCGAGGTGCAGGCCGATCTGGAGCCCGGGGTCGCGGCCTTCACGCTGGTGGGGTTGCCGGACAAGAGCCTCACCGAGAGCCGTGACCGGGTCAGGGCGGCCGTGGTCAATTCCGGCGGCGAGTGGCCGCAGAAGAAGCTCACGGTCGGGCTGAGCCCGGCGTCGGTGCCGAAAGGCGGCAGCGGTTTCGATCTTGCTGTCGCCT
The DNA here is from genome assembly GCF_001418325.1 of Streptomyces atriruber. Classification (GTDB taxonomy): domain Bacteria; phylum Actinomycetota; class Actinomycetes; order Streptomycetales; family Streptomycetaceae; genus Streptomyces; species Streptomyces atriruber. Next base: position 12,050 of record NZ_LIPN01000381.1, read on the forward strand.
GTGCCGTCCTCGGGGCGGCGGAGCGGATCGACCCACGGGTCCTCGCCGACATCGTGATGATCGGCGAGCTCGGACTCGACGGCCGGGTGCGGCCGGTCCTCGGGGTCCTGCCCGCGGTCCTCGCGGCGGCCGACGCGGGGTACGAACAGGTGGTCGTCCCGGAGTGCACGGCCGCGGAGGCCTCGCTGGTGCCGGGCATCTCGGTCCTCGGGGTGCGCAGCCTGCGCCAGCTCATCGCGGTGCTCACCGACGAGCCGGTGCCGGAGGAGGAGCCGGACGAGCCGGGGCGGCCCGATCCGCTGCTCGCCGGGCTCTGCGTGCCGGGCACCGGTGTCGGCACGGGCCTCGGCGGCGCCTTGGACGACGCCCACGCGCTCGACCTGGCCGACATCGTGGGACAGGCGGCGGCAAGAACCGCCGTCGAAGTGGCCGCCGCCGGCGCGCACCACCTCTTCCTGCAAGGACCACCGGGCGCGGGCAAGACCATGCTCGCGGAGCGGCTCCCGGCCGTCCTGCCCCGACTGACGCGGGAGGAGTCCCTGGAAGTGACGGCGGTCCACTCGGTGGCGGGCATACTGCCCCCGGGCCGACCGCTGGTGGACATCGCGCCGTACTGCGCGCCCCACCACTCCGCGACCATGCAGTCGCTGGTGGGCGGCGGCAAGGGGATCGCACGGCCGGGCGCGGTGTCGCTCGCCCATCGAGGGGTGCTCTTCCTCGACGAGGCGCCCGAATTCAGCAGCAAGACCCTGGACTCGCTGCGCCAGCCCCTGGAATCGGGGCACGTGGTCATCGCGCGCAGTGCGGGAGTGGTGCGGCTGCCCGCGAAGTTCCTGATGGTGCTCGCGGCCAACCCCTGCCCCTGTGGTCGGCACACACTGCTGGGCGACGGCTGCGAGTGCCCGGCATCCGTCATCCGCCGCTATCAGGCCCGCCTGTCGGGCCCTCTGCTCGACCGCGTCGACCTGAAGGTCGAGGTCGAACCCGTCACCCGCTCCGAACTCGCCGGGTACGGCACACCGGGGGAGTCCACCCAGACCGTCGCCGACCGGGTGCGTGCCGCGCGGGAGAGAGCGGCCGCCCGCCTGGCCGGCACCGGATGGCGGACCAACAGCGAGGTCGCGGGGCATGCGCTGCGCACCCGCTGGCCCGCGGCGCCCGGCGCGTTGGACGTGGCCGAACTGGACCTGGAGCGAGGATTCCTGACGGCCCGGGGCCTGGACCGCGTCCTGCGGGTGGCCTGGACCGTCGCCGACCTGGCGGGGCACGACCGGCCCCGCGCCCAGGACGTCGCCCTCGCGCTGCAATTGCGCACGGGGGTCGCGCGAGGCGTGCCGATGACCATCGGGGCGCCCTCGTGAGCGCCGAGCCGCCGTCGGGCGAGGAGCGACTCGCCCGCGTCGCGTTGACGCGGGTCCTGGAGCCGGG